>JAGQLF010000023.1 GCA_020429545.1 Candidatus Dojkabacteria bacterium | reverse complement strand
TAAGAGAAAAGATAAATGAACTAGATGAGCAAACTTCAGAAATAATACTTTTGAAAGTTTGGGAAGAAATGACATTCCTAGAGATTAGCGAAATTGTAGATATGAAAGAAGACGCGGTAAAGAAGAGATATTATAGAGGAATTAACGTGTTACACACCCTATTAAAATAAAATGAAAAAATACTTAAAAGATAACAAAAAATCATTAATAGAAGAGCTTAAAAATATTAAGAGTGATGAGTACTTCAATCTTGATAATGATGAGCTAAATAATCTATTAGTTACTATTGAAGAAAAAGCTGATAAAGAAGAAGATAAGAAAATCTTCGGATTTATAAATCCAGTATTAATTAACAAATTAAGTGCAATGTTTATGCAAGATCGGTTAATGTATGCTGCATTTGCTACATTCTTTATACTGTTGGGAATTGGTGGTGTTATGTATCAATTACTTCCAAATGTATTAACACAAAATGATAAGTTTGCTGTTGTAAGTACTTATCCAAATCTAGAGACTCCTCCACATCCTGTAGCTGAGCCATTGGAAATTATATTCAATAAAAAAGATATTGATCTAGAACTGTTAGCTCAAAATATTGATTTAGAACCAGATGCTCAATTTACGGTTGCTTATGATGAAGATGATTCAAAGAAAATATTAGTGGAACCTATTGGTACATTTGAACCAAATATTCAATATAAAGTAACAATTCTTGCTGGTAACTATGGTCAGGATTATGTTTTAGAGGAGGATTATGAATACTACTTCTTAACTCAGTCAGATTATTCTAACAGTTTAAGCTGGTACACAATGTTCTGGGTAGATAGTTTCTATAACGAAGAACACAATTACGATTTAGACATTTATGACAGATACATTGAAGATATGGCACTACCTTCTGAACCTCAAAATGTTGATATAACTGTATACAAAACAAATCAGGATGAAGCTTTAAGAGCATTTAGAGAATATTCTGAAATACTAGGTGATAGTACTGATGACTATATGAGTTACTATAATCAACTAAAATCATACAATTTTGAATTAAATAAAGAAACAGCAGAGGAATTATCTACAGTTAATACAGATGTTACAAAGTCAAAATATTTATATAACATTAATGCTAATTTAGAGTTTGAAGAGGAAGGAGTATATTTCGTTGAAGTTAAAGCCTTTGGAAGAGTTATTAAAGATAATTTTATACTGATAAATAAGTATGGTGTACAAGTTAGAACTTTAGGCTTAGATCACTTAATATTTGCTCAAAATTTTAAAGATTCAGAAAAAATATCTGGAGTATCTTTAGAAACATATTTTGTTGACGAAAACACTGGCTTTACAAAATCTAATGATTTGACAACCGATAATAATGGTCAGGCAATCCACACAGATACACTAGAGCAGAGTCTAGATTTAGTTGTTGGAAGATACAACAACGAGCTAACTTTAGCTAGTGCTCATAATATGTGGAGTAGCTTTGTTGTTAGTAGATCAAGTTATGTTGATACTTACAGAACATATAACGATAGATACTTTATTATTACAGATAGAAACCTATATAAACCTGGTGAATCTATAAAATACAAAGTAATCTCTAGAACAAATGAGAACGATACTCTTGTTCCAAAAACTACACCTGCTGATCTATATGTTGATTACTATAATAGTGAGTATCAAACACTACAAAAGGATCAACTAGCATTTAATGGAAATGGTGAATACTGGGGTGAAGTATCTATACCAGAAAATATTAATACAAGTAACTTAACATTTAGAATTCAATTATCTGAGGACAGAAAATATGAAGGATATAAATCAGTAAACATAGTTGATTTTGATAAACCAGAATACCAGTTTGATGTAAGTCTTGATAAAGATGTTTACCAAAACGGAGATGAAGTAACGGTAGAAGTAACAGGTACACAGTACGATGGAACACTATTAAGAAATACAACTGTAAGTGTTAGAGCCAAATCTGAGTATCTTTGGTACAAAACTGCTCAAGAATATGGAGTTTGCAAAGACTTATATCAAGATAATTACTGGGGATACTATAATTTTTATGATAATAATAATCCAAATAGACTTAACTATAATTCAACTCAAAACATCGAACTAGACAATAATGGAAAAGCTACTGTTAAGTTTAAATTAGATGAGAATACTGTAAACTTCCCAGCTGAATTGTCTATAACAGCATCAATTTACAGCCAATATGGATCTAGCTCTGTATCAACAACTGGTGCTTTGTTCCACCCATCTGAACTCTACATAAAATCATACATGAATGATGACTACATTAGTGTGGATGATGAATCATTTTTAAATATTGAGTTACTAGACCAAAATTGTAATAACGTTTCTGAAAGAAGTGGTAAATATTCTATTACAAAGGTGGTTTACAATGACGATTATACCAAAACAGAAACTGGTTATAAAAATGCGGACTTTACTACAAACAACTTTGGTAAATATGAGGAACCAATTGCATTTGATGAAAGTGCAGTATACTTTATCGCAACACAAGCAAGTGTAAGAACTGGAAATGTAAATGACAAAAATAGTGTTTGGGTTTACGATACAAAATCTAGCTCTTCGTACTATAGATCAAACAACAATGATTCAATTGCTATAGATTTTGATAAGGACGAATATAATGTTGGTGATGTTGCGATTGCAACTGTTTATCACCCTGGATTTGCTGGTGATTTATGGTTAACAATCAATAGAAATTTCTTACATGACAATAGAGTAATTGATTTAAATGGATATAGTACACAAATTGAAATTCCAATTAAGAAGGAATATGTGCCAAAAGCACAATTAGAAATTGGATTATTCTCTAATAATAAATACTTTTCAACTTCAAGAGAGATTAGTATTAACCCTAACTATAAAACAATTGATATTGGTCTTAAGACTGATACAGATAGCTACAAGCCAGGTGATGAAGTAACTTTAAATATTAATACTTCTAATCTAGGAAATCCAATCTCAAGTAATGTAACAGTTGCTGTTATAGATAAAGCGGTACTTGATTTAGAGAATAATAAAGACTACTGGGGAGATTCATCCATATTTGCAAGACTATACCCTGAATATCATAGAATACTTTATGGTAACGATTCTCTGGAAACTATAGACTTCTACGCAGATGGTGGTGGTGCTGGAGGAGGTGGTGGTGAACCTAGAATTAATTTTGTAAACACTGCTTACTGGAATCCAAATATAACAACAGATGCTAGTGGTAATGCACAAGTTAAGTTTATAATCCCTGATAGCTTAACTACATGGGCAATCAAAGCATGGGCTACAACAGGAGTAGATACAAAAGTTGGTGAAAATGGAATTGCTATTCAAACGGCAAAAGACTTAAAGATTCAAACATTTACACCAGATCAAATATTTGAAGGTGATATTTTTGAACAGTCTGCAACTGTATACAATAATACTGAAGTTGCTCAAAATCTAAGTGTAAAAATTACATTACCAAATGGAATAAGTTTAGTATCAGGAGAACTTTCTCAACCAGCAAATATTCCTGCAGGTGGCAAGGCTGAAGTAAGATGGAAATATAAAGGTGAAAGAGTTGGCAACAATTACGAGATTAAGATTGAAACAGTTGGAGGAAGTGAATATGACGGTATTATAAGTCAAATAGATGTATTAAAAAAGACATATCTAAATGTAAAATCACAATCAAAATTTGGAAATACTAAATTCACTTTTATAGCAACTGGAGAAGGTGATAACAAACTAAAAGTAGATACAGTAAATTCAATGGCAGATCTTACAAAGTCTTTCACTTATACGCCAACAAAAGATAGATTCTATCAAAGTGTTGCAGAAAGAGTAGTAATTTCAGCAAGAGACTTTAGAGATAATGAGCAATACCTAAATGGTGGAGCAGATACTATAGCTTGGTACGACACAATGTTAAAACCAGTTGCTGACTATATTACTTTACAACCAAAATCATCAACAGGAGGATATGGTAGATCAAATCTAAACTATGATGCTGATTCATCAGACACATTAATGAAGATGGCAGCTTTAGGATATGTAACTGAGTATGGTCATACTGAATATAAAGATGATGCAGATAATGCATTAAATTGGCTTAATAAAAATGCACAAACATTAGATGAAAAGGCACTTGTGCTATATACACAGGCAGACTTTTACCCTTCATCGTTTGATATGAATACATTTAATAGTCTATACGGCCAAAGAGGTTCACTATCTGATACAAGCATTGCACTAATGGCAGTTTCAGCTATGAATCAAGGAAAAACAACTGAAGCTAATGTGTTGATAGAAGATTTAATAAGCAGAGCAGTGATAGAAGTAGACAGAATGCACTGGAAAACTGGCAATGCATTTGGACAATATAATATTGATGCAAACGCAGCAGCACTATATGCACTTTCAAAATCAGGTAAAGTCTCTGAAGCAGAGAAGACAGCCGCATGGGTTATTGGAAATGGATATATGTTCAATCATCCATCATATAATATCTCTGTACCTGTGTTCCAAAAAGGTCTGATAGCGTTTGGAAATCTAAAAGGAAATAATCACACAACTGGAGTTTCAATAATTCTAAATGGTGAGACTGTAAGTACAAACACTTACTTTACTAAGAATAATTTAGAAGCAGGTACATATACAGTTGAAATTGCTTATAGTGGTGGTCAATTAGGTCTATCAAGTATTAGTTTTAGTGAAGATAGATTAGAAAATCCAAATTATAATTCAAATACCTTAGGTACTGAGCTTACATTAAGAAGTTTAAATGGAGATGTAATAAATACTATAAAAAAAGGTGAATTTGCAATTCTTACATACTCAGTTTCAGCTAATACAAGAGTACCTATTGCAGATGCAGTAATTACTTTACCTGCAGGATTTGAAATCATTAATTATCAATTAAACAATGGTGCACCTCCTCAAGAAATAATTACAAGTCCAATCTATTCTGGTGGAAATAAGTACTTTAGTTCTTTGAGTAATGGAAAAGTAAGATTTAGATTTAATCCAACAGATCAGAATACTGTGAATCTTGTAATTCCAGTTGTAGCAAGAAATTCAGGTAGCTATACTCTTGGACCAGCAAACATAGTCACTGACATTAATCATTCTATCTGGGAGAATACATCTGGATCAGTAGTTACAGTTATAGAGTAATTTAAAGAGGTATTATTAATTTAATACCTCTTTTGCAGATTCTTTACTCAAATTAATTTCATATTGTTTTGGTGTAGCACTAACATAAACCACTTGGTTTAATCTTCTTTTAAACTCTTCAAACTTTAATGGTCTATTGTCTAAAGCTGCTTTCATTCTAAAGCCATAATCAACCAAGTTTGTTTTTCTTGATCTGTCACCTTCATACATTCCTCCAATTTGAGGAACAGTTATATGAGATTCATCAATAAACATTAGGTAATCATCTGGGAAGTAATCTAATAAACATGCGCCTGCTGTTCCTGGCGCTCGTCTATCAATATACCTTGAGTAGTTTTCAATACCTTTAGTAAATCCAGTTTCTTGAATCATTTCTAAATCGTACATTACTCGCTGTTTTAATCTTGCTTCTTCAATAATTTTTCCTGCATCTCGCAAGTCTTTAAGCTCAATTTCTAAATCTCTTTCAATATCTTTAACTGCAGCATTTAACTTTTCTTGTGAAGTTGCATAGTGTTTTGCAGGGAATATTGTTATCTCATTTACTTTATCTATAAACTCACCACTAATTGGATTTATTAGTTTTATTGATTCTAGCTCATCTCCAAAAAATTCTAATCTCACACCTCTATCATCAGCTGTGAATAGATTGATATCTACTATTTCTCCTCTTACTCTAAATGTTCCAATAGAGAAATCATTCTGCCTTCTTTCATATTGCAAATCACCAAGTCGAGTAAATAATCTATCTCTGTTGAGAACATCTCCAACCCGCATTTTAAAACTTAAATTACCATAATCTTCTGGGTTACCAAGTCCATAAATGCAACTAACTGTAGCAACTATGATTACATCTTTCTCTGAAAGTAAATTCTGAGTTGCTGTATTTCTATATCTTTCAATTGTTTCGTTTATGTCAGAATCTTTTTCTATATATAAATCCCTACTTGGCACATATGCTTCTGGCTGGTAATAATCGTAGTAACTAACAAAATACGAGACTTTGTTTTCCGGAAAGAATTCTTGCATCTCTGAAAATAGTTGGGCAGCAAGTGTTTTATTATGAGACAAGATTATTGTTGGTTTACCAACGTTTTGAATAATATTTGCCATTGCGAAAGTCTTACCAGTTCCTGTTGCTCCAATAATAGTCTGATTTTTAATTCCTTTTTCCAAGCCGGCAGTTATATAATCAATTGCCTGTGGTTGATCTCCAGATGGTTGGTATTGTGAGTGTAAATTGAATACAGACATAAGTGATTATAACAGTTGGGAGTAATTAGTAGTTAGTACTTTGAATGTGATTAAAATCTTTTAAGATAACTAAATTTATCTCTGACAAATTTACCTAATCTTTCATCAATCATCATTAATCCTGGAATTAAGAAAATCCAACCTGGCATTATTGGAAGTATTAAACCAATAATACCTATTATTACTAAGGCAAGCCCTACTATTTTTCTTAATGTTTGCTTAATTATCTTCATTTTTTTGAATTCTTATTTAATTTCTAATTTATTTCGCCCGCCTGCATCGATATGCGAAGCATTGTGGGCAGGAATCTCGATATTCGTATTTCGAATTTTGAATTAAATTTTAGTCGCGATGAATCGCGCCTTTACACTTTATGCTGAAAGATTCCTGTAAATCTCTCTCCACTCACTATTCGTATGCTCTAAATATTTTGGATTTTTTGCTTGAGACCATTCTCTTCCATGAAAGATCAACCGTAGACTAATCTTATCCCAATCCTTTTTGGGGAATAAAGCCATTAAATCTTTTTCTACTTTTTCTGGAGTTGTATTCTGTGTCAAACCTAATCTTTTAGAAACCCTCAACACATGAGTATCAATAACAAATCCTAAAGGTTCTGCTAGTCCTTTTTTAACAAACCATTCGTTGATAACTACATTTGCAACTTTCCTACCAACACCTGGAAGTTGTATAAGTTCATCCATAGTATGTGGCACCTTTCCATTAAATTTTTCAAGAAGCATATTCGCAGTTGCAACAACATGTTTTGCTTTATTTCTATAATAGTTTACTAATCTAATTATATTTTCTACATCTTCTACGTTTGCTTTTGATAATTTTTTTGCAGTTGGATATTTATTAAACAGAGTAGGAGTAACTTGATTAGTTGTTTCATCTTTAGTTTGAGGGGAGAGTATTGTTGCAATCAAAAGTTCAAATTCATTTTTATGAATTAAAGGAGTTTCTACAGTTGGATAATCTTGCTCTAAAAGTTTTGAAACTAAGTCAGCTTTTTCTAGCAATGAAAGATTCTTATATTCCATTTGTAAATTATAGCATTGCCTTATCCTTCGAAATTTATATCTATTGGGATTTGAATAGTAAAGGTAGTTAGATGATAAACACTTCTCGGCTGCCTTTTGTCTGAATGACTAATCTTACCATTATGTATATCAACAATATCTTTAACACGAGATAAACCTAATCCAGTCCCTGCTATTATATCTTTAGTATTTGTTGCTCGATAGTTAGGCCGATAAATCGCGTGTCCTTCATCTTCTGGAATGCCATATCCTCTGTTACTAACTTCTATTTGAAAATGATTATTAATAACCTGACATTTTATAAGTATTAGTGGTATTGGTAATCCAGATAATGGCTCCTCTTCTACAATGTCTGGGCTATATTTCACTGCGTTTTCTGTTAGTAAAGAGACTGCCTCGATTAATAATTCTTTATTCATTGGACATATTTTTGACGAGTTGTTAAATTCTCCCCACCAAATTTTATTCAATTTATCAGTAGATACAAATCCGTATATCGACTGATATAGTTCTCTCCAAAATAGCTGAATATTGGTTGGTATTATTGGTATTGACTCTAGCTTAAGAGCTGAATCTAATTTTTTTATGAAGCCAGAAATTAGTCCCAAAGAATTTCTCATTGCTTCTATTTCTTCTACAGAGCTCCTTTGCTCAAACTGGTTGAACTTTAGGAATTTAATATAGTTTTGAAATACAAACAATGGAGAAGCTATTGAGTGTGCGTGCTCTCCCATAACTTTTGCTTGATTAGCCGGTGATTTCTTTGAGAGCTCACGTAGTTTTGCATTATAGTTATTAAGAGAAGCACTGAATTCGTTTAACTTAGCTATCTCAAAATCACTAAGTGGTTGGTTAGGTTTTATATTTGCGAGAAAATGACTTGCTTCTTCAACGTAATCACCAAAGTGATTTATTATTGGAAAACTTATCGAGGCGGATTCTTCTGATCCTTCTAAGTCTATGTTCATAAAAGTTATTCTAATAAATAGAAACAACTTTTTCATTTTATCAGTTTAGAAGTACAAAGTGGAAATCTACTATGATCTTAAACTCTTTATTAGCTCTTTGACTTCATTAAAGCTCTTTACCTCCATAAACTTTTGCCTAATCTCATTTGCTCCATCAAAGTCAGAAACATAAATTTTAAAAAATCTTTTGAGAACTTCAAAATTTCTTTTTGTTCCATATTGTTCTGCAAATCTATCAACATGAGTTTCAACCAAATCTAATCTTTCATTTAGATTTAAATCTCTAATAGATTTATTTGGATTAAAAACAAATGGGTCTTTAAATACACCTCGGCCAATCATCACTCCGTCAACTCCAGTTTCTCTTACTCTTTGGTCTACTTCATCTAGTGAGTTAACATCACCATTTCCAATTATTACAATATCCTTTCCTAATTTATTTTTTAGATCTACAACTTTTTTAATTTCATCCCAATCACAAGGGAATTTAGACATCTCTTTAGAAATTCTTCCATGAATTGTTAACGCTTGAATGTCGTGATTAAGTAGAAAAGCTGCCCATTCTTCAGTTCTCTTAACTTTAAAGCCTAACCTTGTTTTTACACTTACGGGAATTTTTCCTGCAGTACCTTCAATTGTCGCTTGTATAACCTCATGTGCAAGTGGCTCGTTATCTATTAGAGCAGAGCAGACACCTTGTTTAACAATCTTTCTTACTGGACACCCCATATTAATATCAATTCCATCAAATCCCATTTCTACAATATCTTGAGCTGCTTTAAAATAGTTCTCAGGTTTCTTCCCCCAAATTTGTGCAACAATTGGACTCTCAACATTTCTTTTTACTAATCTTTTAGCAACCTTTTCTCTCCCAGGAGAATTTAGTCCATCTGCACTTGTAAATTCGGTAAAAAATACATCTGGTCTGCCACAATCAGCAACTATAGATCTAAAGACTACATCAGTTACATCCTCCATAGGAGCTAGTACTGTAAATGGCTTTTTTAAATCCTTCCAAAAATTCATATGCATTCTTAATCGTCATGAATTATAATGAATAAATCAGAATTTTAATAGTAAAACTATGAAGAAAATATATTTCTTAGCTACTTTTATCATAATTAGTATTATAAGCACTAGCACGGTAGCAGCCTGTTCATGTATACAACCTGGCACTCCAACTGAAGAAGCTAATAAAGGTCAAATAATATTTTCTGGAACTGTAGAGTCTATTACTGAGGTTGATGATTTAAATCTTCAAGTAAATGTTAAACCTATTATGTCTTGGACTAGTGATCTCTTATCACTTTCAACTCCAATCGCAACAACTAATAATTCAGCCGCTTGTGGTTATAACTTTGAAGAAGGAAAAGATTATCTTATTTATGCATATGAGCATGAAGGTAACCTATCAACTAACATATGTACTCGAACACAATTATTAGATACGGCAGCATTGGATATCCCAGAGCTTAACCAATTAAACTATAAGAGATACGACTATACAGTGCAAAATAATGATAATACAGAGCAAACCACAGATAGAGATTCTAATGCTTTACTGATTGTATTAATAGCACTATTTTCGCTAGGACTCTTATCTTATATCTTAGTTAAAAGAACTAAATAGCATGGAAAATAAAATTAACTATCCATTCATTTTAATGATTATTCTAGTTACATCAATCGTTTGGCTAACTGGATTTTACGTATTTGGAAGACCTGCTGGTGATAATGTAATGACTAATAGCAATAGTGATTCTTTAGTCCTCTCTAGTGCTCATAGCGACAGAACTAATAAATTTAAAGCACTTCATCTTATTGATCCAAATACAAATAAACAATATCTCGAAATGTATGATGAAAATGGAAACCTATTATATAAAGCAGACTATACTGACGCCTTAAACCTACCCGATAACACTAGTGTAAAGATTTATTGGTCACCTACAGGTAAGTATTTCTATTTTCTAAATTATGTTGGATTTAACAGCCAACTAAATATTTATGAAACTTCAACTGGATTAGAAAAAGCAATTATTCCAAATATCACCCTAGGGCAACTTCCAGTCTGGACAGAAGAAGACACTGCATTTTTTCAAACATCTCATAACGAGTTTACTAACAGACCTTGGGGAACTGGAAGTGGTACTGGAATTTCTTCAATTGATCTAAGTACTTTAAAAATAACTGAACAGAATTCTGCAACTTCTACTGAAGATTATTATATTGATACTGATTTATGTGTTAACGAAGTTATTTGTACTTTGAGAATCACGAAAAGATATGTTGAAAATGAAGAAGACTGGTCTGACTACGAAAATCAAAATGCAATAAAAACTGAAAGAATTCTGTGATAAAGAAATGGAGCCGGAAGGGTTTGAACCTACTGCATAGCCTAAAGCTACGGCCCCCTAAAGATTACGATATTGTACTATATATTCTATTAAATGTTCAATGAAAACTTCTATTTTAATTATAATTGCAAATGCAAAATTATTAAGTCAAAATTGAATCTTAAATACCAAATTTCTAATGATTGTCTTATTTTTAATTAAATTTTGACTTTTAACTTATAAATTTTTAATTTTTATGTCTTGTGTTAAAGTAACTTAGTTACCTTTTGTATATGAGCCTTAAAATAGCAGTCCTTCTTGGTACAAAAAGAACAGGGAGGTTATCAGAACATGCAGCTAAATTTGTTGCCGAAGTTGGAACAAGTTTTAAAGATGTAGAAATAACATTTGTCGACCCAAAAAGTTTTGACTTTCCAGATGAGGGAGAAGAGGTTAAAGATCCTAAATATACGGCGATTGTTGATGAGTCAGATGCATTTTTTATTGTTACTCCCGAGTACAATCATGGATACCCAAGTACGCTTAAACGAATGCTTGATAGCGAATATAATAATTATAATAAGAAGCCTGTAGCTATTGCTGGTGTTTCTGATGGACCTTGGGGTGGAGTAAGAGCTATAGAACAAGTTGCAACTGTAGTTAAAACTTTAGGCTTGGTTGTTTTAAAAAAGGACCTTCATTTTCCAGACGTGGATAAACTTTTTAACGACAGAGGTGAGTTACTAGATAACGAATTTAGAGAAAGAACAAAAAAAATTTATAAAGAATTGATATGGATGGCAAAAACATTAAAATGGGGTAGAGAAAATTTAGAATTAGAAAAATGAATTCATCACTAGTTTTATTAATTGCTTTAGTCATATTTCTGTTTGTAGTTTACATTGTACTGTCTGTAACAGGCAGTGGAGGCGCTGCAGAGTGGAAAATAATTGTAAAAAATAAATCAAATAAAATTAGAAAAGACTTAAGGTCAAACCATAGCTCTGACTTAGAGAGAGCACTTATAGGAGCTGATAAGCTTTTAGATTTTGCTTTGAGACACAAAGGTATAAAAGGCAATACCCTTGGAGAACGATTAAAAAATGCAGAAAATCATTTTGAAAAGAAATTCTATAATTCTATTTGGGATGCTCATAAGTTAAGAAATAAATTGGTACATGAAGTTGACGCAACATTAACTGTTTACCAGTTAAGATCAAAGGCCAAAAACTTAGTCTTAGCTGCTGAAAAATTAGTATGAAAAACTATAAGGAAGTATTTGAATATATAAAAAATGTTCCACCAGGTAGCGTTGTTACATATAAACAAGTAGCAATTGCCTGCGGATTAAATACACCAAGGTTAGTTGGAAAAATTCTTCATAGAAATGAAAATCCAGAAATTTATCCGTGCCATAGAGTTGTTAGAGCCAATGGAACTGTGGCTTCTGGATATGCATTTGGTGGACCAGGTAAGCAACAAAAAATGTTAGAAAATGAAGGGGTTAAGTTTGAGAATGGGAAAATTGATTTAAGTATTTTTCAATACTGATTATTCCCTCCTAGAGGAGGGTGGATCATTCCGATTTATCGGAATGAGACGGGAGGTGTTATACCTGAGGAATTTTGAGCGAACCGACTTAACAATCTTGAACAATTGTTAGTTGAGCTTATCGGATAGCTATATGGGACTGCCGCGTCGCTTCGCTCCTCGCAGATCGTCAGCTAGTTTTAATTTTGACTTCAATTTCTACTGTATAATATTCTCATGATCGACCTAACAAAAGAGCAAGAGTATGTGCTCTCAATATTACAACGTTGGTATAAAAAGCCGAAAAGGCAGTATGTAACTCTTGGTGGATATGCAGGTACTGGAAAAACTACACTAATTAGTTTATTAAGAGAAGATTTAAAAAAAGCTTATCCAGAATTAATTGTTGCCTTTTGTAGCTATACAGGAAAAGCTGCACGAGTGTTAGAACAAAAATTAACTGAGGCAAAAACAAAACAAAAGCAAGATTCAGTAAGTACGATTCACTCATTAGTTTATGCTCCAATTACAAACGATAATGAAGAAATTACAGGTTGGAAAAAGAAAGATGAAGTAAAAGCAGATTTGATAATTGTTGATGAGGCATCAATGGTAGACTCAGAGATTTGGAATGATTTGCTCTCATACGGTATTCCAATAATAGCAGTTGGTGATCATGGTCAATTGCCTCCAATAAAAGGCTCATTTAATTTAATGGAGAAACCAGACTTAAGACTAGAACAAATTCATAGACAGGCTGAAGGGAATCCAATAATTGAAATTTCCATTTTAGCTAGAGAAAAAGGAGAAATACCTGCAGAAAAATTTGGAAGAGGTGTTGAAAAATTTTTAAGATCTAGCGATGATGCTCAAATGAGAATTAGTGATTTATTAGAGAGAGTTGATGAGGAGACTTTATTGCTATGCGGTTTTAATGCAACACGTTCAAGATTAAATGCACATATGCGTTCTTTAAAAGAATTTTTTACACCTGAACCTAAAATTGGAGATAGAGTAATTTGTTTAAGAAATAATCATGAAAAAAATATTTATAACGGAATGCTTGGCACAATAAAATCTATAGAGAGCGATGGTGAAGATGGCTACTTTGCAAGAATACAAATGGATGATGGCTTAGATTATTCAGGCTCTATTTACGCACCTCAATTTGGGAATAAAGAAGGAATAAATTTTTCTAATGAAAGAGCAAAGATAGGTAAAAGAGATTTATTTGATTTTGGATATGCACTAACTGTTCATAAAGCACAAGGTTCTCAAGCAAAAAGAGTTGTTTTATTTGAAGAGCGATCCAGCCATATGGATGATGATATGTGGAAAAAATGGTTATATACAGCAGTAACCAGAGCAGAGGAGGAATTGTTTATTGTAGGGAAGTAATTCTATTCTTCAATTACCTTACTAATCCCAAAAGTGTGCACAAAAACTGAAATGTTCTTGTAAGAAATCTCCTCAATACCATTAATAATAAATGGATCTTCTTTCCTATAGGTTACAGAATAGCTATAGTGCCAATCTTCAATCTGAATCTCAAAATCAGTATCGAAACGAGTATGTTCTGCGTATTCTTGAATAACTTTCATTAGTAATTTCATCACATCTTTTTCAGTAATCCCTAGTTCTTCTAATCTTACTTCCGATATAACATTCCCAACATATGTTCTTGTCATAGCTTGACCATCTGAAGTTCTTATTAATTCTTGACCACCACCATTCACCCACTCATCATGGTAAATGTTACCATCAAGTTCGTAATGACTTGATTGTAGTATAAAACTTCCTCTGTCAGGACTTCCAACACTAGTTCCTCCGCCAAATCCTGCTTTTAATCCTTCTGAAAGTAATTCACTCGTATCCATAAATTAAGAAATATGAGAAATGTAAATAATGGTGGGCGGTATAGGATTCGAACCTATGGCCTTCCCGGTGTAAACGGGATGCTCTAGCCAGCTGAGCTAACCGCCCTTATTCAAGGCTGTGCTTATTATATCAGTACAGTTCAATATTTTGAAGCTTTTTAATAAACTTTTATTGAGTTTAGAGTATCTTCAATATAAGACTCCACTGCTAGATTGTTTGAGCTATCAATTAACTTAGCTTCCGCAAATAGCACTTCTTCGTTAGTGCTAGATATAATATATCTCCAAACAATTGTATTAGAGCTAGGG
>JAGQLF010000022.1 GCA_020429545.1 Candidatus Dojkabacteria bacterium | reverse complement strand
AGTGTGTTTAATAACTTGAGAGCATGTCAAAAATCTTAGAATCTAAAACAAAATCATTCCAAAAAGCTATTGCAGAAGCTCCACTTTTACCTGGCTGCTATATCTATAAAAATAGAGATAAAGAAATAATCTATATTGGAAAAGCAAAAAAAATTCGAAATAGAGTAAAGAGTTATTTCACTAATTATGAAAAGCTTGACGAAAGAATTCGGACAATGATTGAAGAGATTCATACAGTAGAATTTCTAACTGTTGATACTGAAGTGGACGCATTGATTTTAGAATCTAATTTGATAAAAAAGTATGAACCTAGATTTAACATAATGCTTAGAGATGATAAAAGCTATATTTACGTCCGCTTCGAAAAGATTAGAAAATCAAATCAACCAATACCAAAAAGAAATTCCGTTTATCAAGATTTCCCAAGAGTTACAGTAATTAGGAATAAAAAAGATGATGGTGCAGAGTATTTTGGACCTTACCCAGATTCAATGCCTGCAAAGCGAATCCTAAAAAGATTAAGAAGATTATTTCCTTACAGAACTTCAAGACATTTGGTTTATCAAGTGAGTGACGATCCTCTAGAAATTATTACAGAAGATAAAAAGCCTTGTTTTTATTATCATATCGGATTGTGTAATGGTGCATGTGCCGGATTAGAATCGAAAGAGCACTATCAAAAAAGTTATAAAAATATAAGAAAATTTTTTCTTGGTGAGAAAAAACAGCTTCTTAATGATCTAGATAGTAGATTAAAAAAAGCATCAGCAGAAAAAAGATTTGAAGATGCGGCAAAGCTACGTGACCGAATTAGAGATATAAATTATGTAACTGCAAATATAAATGTAGATCATGATACAGATGATGTTGTTTTAGGAGAGATAAAAAGAAAAAGAAGAAATGAAGCAGTTTCAAATTTAGTTGAGGCATTAGATTTTCCCAGTGACAAACTAAAAGCACATAAAGGTTTTAGAATTGAATGCTATGACATTAGTAATATTCAAGGAACAAATGCAGTTGGTTCAATGGTGGTTATGATTGATGGTGAAATAAAACCTCAATTATATAGAAGATTCAAAATTCAAATGAAAAACGAGCCCAACGATTTTGCAATGCTTCAAGAAGTTTTAACAAGAAGATTTAGACAGTATCTAAACAGCAGGGGAAAATGGCCATCTTCCCCTACAGATGATGAATTACCAAAAGAGCTTTGGACTAGATCAAAAAATTGGAAGGATGATGAGAGTTTCTCACAAAAACCTGACCTAATTATTATTGATGGAGGTAAAGGACAATTAGCTTCAACTTACAAAATTTTATATAACTTTGGACTGCATAATGAAATTCCAATGGTCGGTTTGGCGAAAAGAGAAGAGGAAATATTTAAACTTACAGGACAGTTTAAGGATGATTTTTTTAATCAAGTTGATGATTCTTCACAATTCAAAAGAATATTACTTCCAAGAAGATCTCAAACTTTATTTATGGTACAAAGATTAAGAGATGAAGCGCATAGGTTTGCAATTACTTACCACAGAAATTTAAGATCTAAGAAACTACTTGAAAAATAACCCCCTCCGGTCTAGATAAATCGGGACCACCTCCCTTTTAAATAAAGGAGATGGTGGGGGGGTAATCTCAAACCTTTAGCATTTATTACAACTAGCACGTTTGGGGTTTAGGGTAAAAACTGAGCCAATTACTGATAAAATAAAGTATAAGCTTGAGATGCGAACTTTTTACCCCAAGGCTTTTTGCAGTACTTTTGTGCCTACAAAAGTACGAAAAAGAATTCATAATTGTCCTTGTGCTAAAGTTAATACTAAATGTATTAACACCCCTTGATTAAGTACTATGATTGGAAGTCGTAAATTTGCATAGAATATTTTGCTAATTCTGATGTATCTATTATTCGGATTTAGATTCACTTACAATCATTTCAATTATTCTTTCTGTAATCAGATCAAAAATTACTATTATAAATAGCATTAGTAGTACTGATATACTCATTCGTTCACCCAAAAAGCTCGATTCTATTAATCCTTCAGCCCAAGTTGTGGAATTAGTTATCAATTTTACAAATGGTGTATCTGCATTTAATGCAAAGAAATCAAATACTAATCTTAAAACTAACAAGCTTTCAACAAATTTGAATATTGCATCAGTTGAATCTTTTACAATTTCTTTTTTAGATTCTTGAAGAAATGCTGCAATAAACAGTACTAATACTGTTCCCCAAGTTATATATATTAATACTGCAAATCCCGCATCTAGAACCAATGGGAAATTATATGAGCTTGGAATAATTTCAGCGAACGGTGCTACAAATCCGTCTGTAACATTAATTAAGAAAGCGATAATGGCATTCTCTTCATTAAGTTCAATCTGATCTAATAAAAATCTGACTAGAATGAATGCAACTATGACTCCTAAAATTGAGTAGAACATTTTAATGATCAAATCTTTTACTCTATCCATATGTTATGTTTTATTTTTTCTTAATTCATATATTCTAACAAGTTCTTCTACAGTATTGGGGTATTCTTTATCTCTATTCCAAATCTTAAGTCTTGGAAACCTTACTGATAATCCTCTATCTGGTTTATCTTTAGGAATATTTGTTTCGATTCCTTTTGCAGCTGTATGATTTGTACTTCTTGTAATTTCATCTGCATCAATCTCTATTATAATCTTTGGCTCAACCCAAACGTCAGGGTAGAGTGTTGAGTCTACTTCATAATTTTCTGGTTTCTTTTCTAATTCAAGTGGTTTTAAATCTTTTGCAACCATCATAAACATCTCATCTGTAATTCCTGTTCCTACTTTTCCAACTGAGTAGTATTTATCTGTTTTGGGATCGTATATACCAGTTAGTATTGCACCAAGCCCAAATTTTGCTCTTTGACCTCGTCCTGTATAATATCCAAGTACAGCAACATCTAGCGTATCAACTAATTCTGACTTGGTATTTGC
Organism: Candidatus Dojkabacteria bacterium; assembly: GCA_020429545.1. Classification (GTDB taxonomy): domain Bacteria; phylum Patescibacteriota; class Dojkabacteria; order J137; family J137; genus JAGQLF01. The sequence goes on along the minus strand of JAGQLF010000022.1, from coordinate 11,623 downwards.
TTTTAGCTTTATCCACTTATAGTTTCTTGTTCCAGGTTCGTAGTTTGATCTAGTTTCTTTTGTAATAATGCCTTCTAAACCAGACATAACTTTTTCTTCAAAGTATTCGGACAATTCTTCTACACTCTCCATCTGCAATGTTTCTAGCATGTGTAGACTGTCTGAATCAGCAGCATTACCTAGTAATTTTTTTAATTTTTCAATTCGTTCTTCAATTGGAGTTTGTGTTAAGTCTTGGCCATTTAGATATAGAACATCAAAACACATTGCTCTAACTGGAATAGATGCTGCATATTCTTCAACATCGTATTTTCGTCTTCTTTGCATTGTTTCTTGATAAGTTAAATATCCTTGTTTTTTTACGTCATAACCAACTATTTCTGAGTCTAAAATAATAGAGTCTACATTTAACTGTTTTAATCCTTGAACTAAATCGGGGAAGTGTTCGGTCATATTTTCCATGTTTCTAGAAAATACTGCACCTCTATTACTATAAAAATGCAACTGACCTCTTAATCCGTCTAGTTTTGGTTGTACAAAACAATTTGGCATTCGATCCCAAACTGATTCGGCAGTAGATTCTCGTTCAACTAGTTTTGATGCTAGTGGTATTCCTGGTGTTAGAGATATTTTTTCAAGTGCAAGTATTACTTCGTCGGAAGTAATTACTAATTCGGCCAGTTCACCAATATCTGCTTTATAACCAAAAGCTTGATCTAAAAGTTTTCTATTAGACTTATCTCCAGATATAAACCAAGATAGAGCATCTAGCAAGGTTTTATCGCTTATCCCAAGTCTAAGCTCCCCAATAATAATTCTAGTTACATATCTGCAAGAAACTGAGTCTAGCTGATTAACAAGTTCAATATAACTTTGAATTTTACTTTCTTGTGACCCTTTTCCTTCAAAATTCGCAATCTGTTTTAGTTTTTCGAACACTTCTGTAATAGATAATTCTGAACTATTATCGCCTTCATTAAACAAAGCTCCGTCAACAGATAGATTTGGATGAGACTCTTTTACAACCTCTGCAACTAAACCAACGTCACCTTTTTGCTTGAATAAAGCACTGACTTCAGCCTCACTATTTATTGCACTGCCTAAAGCTTTTAAAATCAGTTTTCTAGAATAATTGAATTCTAAATCAACAAACTTTGGAGCTAATCTTCCATTTAGTAAATAGAATGCCTCTTTTACTTCTGATTTATCTAAACCTTTAAATAAATCTGCAAGCAGAGTAGTCATATCATTACGACTAGCAATGTTTTCGAGCTTAAGAAGGTATTCTGAAAAATCTTTAAATTTCATAAATAATTATAGCAGTTGAGAGAGAAGTGAAAATAGATTTAAGACTAAGTAACTTTACCCTTAGTTATAGCTGCTCAAGGATATTGTGCAGTAACCAGTAGTTATTTGTTGTAATTAATGGTAATTTTCACAATTCTAGTAGCTAGCAGCACGAAGCTAGTGGCTAAAAAAGTCCTTCTGGAACCACATCTAAAATATTTACTCCAATTATTCGAAGTATTAAAACACTGAATATCAAAACTGCTAAACCTCCAATTGTAGAGAATACTCTAGATTGAGCTTTTTGAATTTGTTCTTGGTTACCGCTTTGATAAGCAAGACCAGCAAGAATTATTTGTACTAGTGCCACACCACCAACAACACCTAGTGCAATTCTAATTAATCCTGTTATTAATCCAAGTGGTGAAGGATCAATACAACCAATTGCAATATATATTCCCCCTTGTTCCAAGCACTTTCTTTGCACCTGAGCATCTGCTTCATTAGGATTTTGACAAACAGCTAAAGCTTGTTTCACTGTTAGACCGTCACCCTTACATATTCCAAATAAATCTGAAGAATTTGTAACATTATCTGTCGCCGTTGTAGCTGAACTGCACGTAATATAATCTCCAGTATCTCTCAATGCAATGGCTTCCCCTGCATTAAAACACCTCACACAATTAAAATCTTCACTTCCTTCTGATAGAAGCAATCCAGCATCAACTATCTCATATCCAGAACCATTTCCTACACCAACCGCTTGAAGCCCAACTCCACCTAAGTCTTCAGCAGAACCTCCTGAATTTGTATCGATGACTGCACAACCATTAGCAGTTCGGCATGTATTTTGAGATCCTATTTGTTTACCAATATAAATTCTTACGTTTTCATCGACATTATTTTCAGTCCCATCCCAAATTGCACTATGAACTTGTCCAAGCCCAAGTCCGAATTGAGGAAACACCGCTGTCCATCCGTCTTTCTGTAAATCTGGAGCAATGTCACTTACATTTTCTGAGAGCTGCTGAATTGACTCTAATCCTGCATTGGGTAGAATATTAACTACTTCCTGGGGTGTTGAAAAAGAGTACACTGAAAAATCTTGTTTTCTATCTACCTCTGTTTTACCGTCTGCTGCAAAGCAACCCGCATCTTTACCATTATGAGTTGCCCCCTTCCATTCAGCAGCACTTGAAGATGCACAACAAACACCTTGTTGATATGCTGTTGGAGTTTGTTCACTAGTTTTGTTTATGAATCGATACCCAGCAGGACAACATCCCCAAGGTGCATCCCACTCAATTTCTCCAAGAGGTCCCAATCCAACTACCGTTAAATCATTAGGACTTCTACTAGGTGACCATCCACTAGGGCAAGCTTTAGGGAACCACACAGCGGAACTGTTCCAGAAATCTGGAGCAGAGTTATAGTACTCTAATTGTGAATCGGCTTGTGCCTGATAAGTAAAGTCACCTGTATTTTCGTTAGATAAGAAACTAATAATATTAGTTAAATCGTCTCTAATACAAAGATCTTGAGGTTCATACCCTTTATATGTCTCACGAAGCGACTCATAGAAGTCACCTTGAGAAATACCATTAAAGCTTAAGTTTGCTTTTGAGATATTAGTATATTTTTCTGGACAATCTGCCTCTCGTCTTATACATGCAGTGCCTGCGCCAGAAATTAGTGGTGCTGATTGTGCCTCAACAATAATGTCCTTCCTCAATGAACTGAACCCAACTGCACCTATCAACAAACTAAGCGTAAGTATCAATAACAAAAATTTGAGTTTAGAAATATTTATTTTCATAAAACCCTCTTTATTGCATCAGCATAAAAAATAAAGTTAGCAAGCTGACCATCTTCAAGCTCAGCAATACCTTTAAAAACATATATTGGTATTGCATAGCCAAACCACTCATTAGATTCATATAAAGCTAACTCCGTTTGTGTTGGATTCGCATTAAACCTTCTTACATTAACACTACTATACTCTGCAAAATAATTCGAGTCTTGTTTTTCTATAAATGTTAGTGCACCTTTACCATTTTGAACATTATTCCAAGCCTCTTCTGGAGTTATAATACTATATACTCCCTTATCTAATTCATTGTATTCAAAATCAGTGAATGTAAATTCAAAAACATCGTTCACAAAATTCTTTAGCTGATTTGAAACTAGAAGCGTAATTTGTCCATCACGTGGATCATTGCTATAAACCTTTGCTGTAGCAGGAGCTTCTGGTGGTGTACCTTCTGGTTGTTCTGATCTTGGCTTTAAATCAGAAATTGGTAAATTTCTATTAAGGCTCATATGAACATATTCAGCATTAACAAGGTTATCAACCTCAGCCAAAAAACCATCTATTCCCTTTTGTGCAATTACCGCTTTTGTAAAAACATTATCCAATCCTAATCCTGTTAATCCAAATCCATTTATAATTCTTGCTCCAAGTTTTTCGTACTGAAGTTGTAGCTCAATTAAGTTACCTGCATCAAAAAGATCTTTTCTAGATAGTGCTGCGTCATTATCTAAAAACCTTGTATCTAACTTCCATTTTCTTTCTGTTAGATCATAAGTTAAAGTTTTAGTTCCATCACTGGATTGCCAAGTTAGTATAGTTCCTGACTTTCTATAGTTTGTGCCAATAAAACCTAGTGAATTAGCAGTTGAAACAGCTTCTGAAATAGAGAGAAGTCTTTCTCTTGGTTGTTCAATTTGATATACATATGCCACATCTGGGTATTGTTTTAAATGAATTCCATCTAATGAAAACGTTGCATCTAAATTATATTCAATACCTGGAATGTTAGGGCTAGGTATTTCTCCATAAATTCTATTTGGGTTTACATAGAACCGCTGTGAATTAGGGATTACTCCTATAGGTTCTTCTGCTGTCACATTTTGATATAAATTAATCAGCAAGATTAATACTATAAAAGCAAGTATTCCTACCAAGATTTTTCTTGTTCTTTGTGTATTCTGATATAAAGATGCCATTATTTATGCTAATACTATTTATATAATAAATGTTTTATTGTATAGATACCAGTAAATGTGCTCTAAGGTTATTGTGAATATGCGTTTAACTTTTATCTCTTAACTTTTAGCTTTTAATTACTGTATACTAATTATTATGAGTAATAATGACTTTAATAATAATATTGAGCCTTATACAATTGAAGAGTTACCTGATTTGCCAGCCGGTTCAGAGACTTCACCTGATTATCCAACAGACTCCTTCGAGCAAACAGAATCATCAACCAAAAAGTTCCCGTTTTTTCTTGTAATTATTGCTCTTGTTGTGATTGGGCTTGTTGCTCTAGGATTTTTGCTAATTAGTTCTCTTGGTTCTGGTGGTGATGATTCTACGAACAATAATAACAATGGAAATACTACTAACAACAATACTAACAACGGTAATAATACAACTAATGCAATACTTATATGGAGAGGAGTTTTTCTAGATTCATCTGTGGTTCAGCCATTAATTGATGAATATGAAGATGCAAATCCAAATGTAATAATTCAATACTCAAACGAATGGCCGCTTCAGCAACCATTTAAAGAAGCTATGGAGAGTTATCAGCTACAGTTAAATCAAGATTTAGAAGACACTATAGAAGCTGCTGATATTTTTATGGTTCATAATTCATGGGTAGACGACTACGAGAACATATCTAGCCCTAGCTCTCTACATACTGTTGATTCTTTTGAAAACACGTTTTACCCAGCTGCCGCAACAGATCTTATATCGAATGGAGCAGTTTACGGTCTTCCTCTTTGGATAGATACTTTTGCAGTGGTTTATAACAAGGACATGCTTGCATCAGTTCAAAAAAGCATACCAGACGTTTCTTGGGATGACTTTCAAAACACAGCCCGACAACTAACTACAGTATCCGGCAATACAATTGAGCAGTCCGGACTTGCCCTAGGGTACGGTAATAACATCGATTATGCAACAGAAATTATGCTCATATTGATGAGGCAAAATGGAGTAAATTTAGTGGATGAAAATGGTGACCCATCCTTTGCACTTGATTCGAATTCACTCGATGCATTTAATTTTTTCTTAGGTTTTGCAAATGGGACAAACAAAACATGGAACTCAGAGTTTACCAATGCTTCAGCAGCTTTTTTAGAAGAAAAAACCGCCATGATAATAGTGCCTAGTTGGAGATTAAGGGAAATACTTGCCTATAATGATGATGCTGGATTAGGTATAGATATTGGCATTGCTCCATTACCTCAATTTTCTTCACAGGATAAAGAAATTATTAATTGGACAGATTACTGGCCACTTATGGTAAATAAAGAACGATCAAATGCAGCAGCAGCTTGGTCTTTTATTTCATGGCTAACAGAACCTGAACAGTTAGAAAAATTAAATACAAACATAGAGAATTCGGCTGGATATTTTGGTAACCTGTATCCAAGATCTGATATGAGCGAAAAACTATCCGATAACGAATATTTAAATGTGTATAATAGGGCATTACCATTTGCAGAATCTTGGAAAATGGTAAAGGGAAGAAATATTATGGAGTTATTTAATGAAATAACATCAAGAGGCTCTGTAAGTTCAAGTCAGGTAACTACATTGCAAGAACAAATTAAAGATTTAATTCTATTAAAAGGTACTAGAGAGACATTAACTTCATCTAGTCTATAAGTTTATGAAATATAAAATCAAATTAATAACATTACTTTCTCTACCTATTACATTAGCGCTTGTTGGTTTTTTTAGAGTTAATGCAAACGCGCTTGTAGATCCTAATGATATTTTTACGATTGTTTCACCTACTCCAAACTCAAAGGTTAAAGGTAATACTAACATTTCGGTGAGAGTTTATGATGATGAACAGTCATTTGTTTATTTACAAATAAACTTATACGATAGAACCACATGTAATGACACTAACTATGGTTCAATTGGAAATATATCATCAGTAAGTTCTAACCCAGGACAAAATAGCGTAATTCCTTGGACTACAACTTCCACAAACTCAAATACAAACATTCCTGATGGAGTTTATTGTTTAAAAATATGTGCCTCCCTTGTAAATGGTAATAATGGATACTCTGTTTGTAACGGCAGAGAAGTACAAATCGTCAACAATAATTCACTTCCAAGTATTACCTCTCAACCACAAAAAACTAATTATATTGAGGGAGAATCTTTTTCATATCAAATGAGTGCATCCGATCCTGATAATGATACTCTTACATACCGACTAGTTGCTGCACCAGAAATCTTAACCATCAATTCTACAACCGGACTAATTTCTAGTGGACCACTTTCAACTCTAGGTCATTCTGGTTTAGAATATTCAGTAACAGTAGCTGTTTCTGATGGAATAAGTGGAGAAACTACACAAAATTTTAAGTTTACAGTTAAAAAACCCGCTCTTGTTGTTAATCCACCTAATAATGGTGGAACGGTAACACCTCCAGATAACCAGACTCCGGATGATCAAACACCTGATGATAATATTCCAGATGATCCAAGTTTGACTGATGACGAAATTAAAAATGGTCTAAGCTTTGAGCAACCAGTTAAAGGTACTGTTTTTACAGACGAACAAAATCTAATCAAATGGAAACTACCCGACATAGAGCTAGAGTCATTAAGCTTAGAATATTCCGCTGACGGAGAAGAGTGGTTATTAATAAGTGATGCTATTGAAACAACCAGAACATATTATCTATGGGATATTTCTGAGTTAACAGATAACAAGTACTATTTAAGAATTATTATCGAAACTAAAGATGGTAGAAAATTTATTAAACAATCTGAACAGTTTGAGACAAATATTAATACAGATAATGATGGAGATACCACTGAGAGTGTACCTTTAATAATAAATGTTCAACCTGAGAATGAGTCTGAAACTACAAATAAAACGTTGACCCTTTCAGGAGATCTATTACCTTCCGAAGATGCCGAGATTGATATTCAATCATTTAATATTACACTGGACGAAAACGATATTTTAGCTACTTGCGAAGTTAACGCAGAGAATTTCTCGTGTGCAATAGATACTGAACTTGAGCTTGGTAAACATTTAGTGAAAGCTTCTGTATCTGATTCGAGTGAACAAACAGCAGAGACAGAATGGACATTTAACGTGATTGAAGAAAATATACCTGATGATAGTAGTTCAAATTCAGATGGTTCAACGGTAGTTATATTTGGAAGAGAAATTCCTAGATCTGGAGTAATTCTACTTGGAATAATTCTATGCATTGGTGGAGCACTACTTCTAATTCCTTGGATTTTATATTCGATTTGGTCAGGAAGAGATGAAGATAAAAAAGTAGCACCAGATGCAGATAACACAACTATTGAAAATAATTATGACTTTAACTCAACTGACTATTCTTATCCATCCACAAATGATTTACCTTCTATTGATGCTTATTCATCTGACAGTGCAAGTACTAGTACAACTGATTATTCTACACAGTCATCTATACCTAGCTATGACCCAAGTTCAACTTACGATATAAATAGTACTGGTTCAGATTATTCTTATACACCAAGTAATGGTTCTATAGGAGCCGCTCCTACTAACGAGAGTTCAACCATGCCAGAAATGCCTTCGATAGACACTAGTGCAACTAAAAATAGCGTAATAACCCCAAATCCAGTTGTATCCAACACAACAGAGAAAGATAGTGCTAACTATATAGAACCAGAAAAAACTTCTTAATGACAAAGAACTAAAGAGAGCAGCTTGAAGTTCCAGAACCTCTTGCAGCGAAAGCTGTTGAAATTAGGCATTCAAGTTTATCTTCTTTAGTGTTGCCTGGGACGTTAGCTTCAATAAACTTCCCATTTTCAATTAAATTTACAGGTGATACTTTATTAGCGTAGATTATTACTCCAAATATTGCTATTACTAAACAACAGGATACAACTAAAAAAAAAGCAACTATTGGATTTGATGCAAAAAAAAGTGCAATTTTTTTCTTTACTTGTTTCTTGATTTCCTTTTTTACATAAGCTTTAGCACCTGCAATTATAAGTTTTCTATCCAGCTTATTTTTTTTGTCTTCCAGTCTTTTTATCTCACTTTCAATATAAGTTTTTTCGTCCTTATCTTTTACCTGATCTAGCTCTTCAAATAACTGGTTAAGTGAAAAATTAGTACTTGCAATATCAGCAAATATATCTTTAATCTCAGCATTTGCTAAATTAGATTCATTAATTAATTTTCGAATTTTAGGTTCATATTTAAGAAGAACTTTATTTACTCTTTTTTCAAAAATATTTGCCATGTGTAAAATTTAAAACGTTTATAAATGATTCTTCTAATTAGTCATGAAGAGTACTGATGACATTAACCAAACTGACCTGTAATCATAATATCAAATTCATTACTTTCTATATCCCCATAACCACCAGCCTTAGGTGTTCCATCTGGATTTTTTTCTCCACCTACTGGGTCAGGAAGAATAAATTTATATTTCCATGGTGATTTTATAATTCTATCAACCCCAATATCTTGTAGGAAACCTGGAATGCTTGCAATCTTTAGCATAAAACCAAATTCATAATTCATTCCATTCCCAGTTGTATATCTCTCAATATTATCAAATTGTAGAGTAGAGTGTAATGATCCAAAACTAAAGAATCTATTCAATCCTTGAATATCTGCTGGATCTCTTGGAGCTCCATTTGGCAGTAATAGTCCACCAGGTGGAATCTGTACATCCCCCGTAATTGGATCACTTCTCATCTTGGTATTATAGTTTGGACCTGAAGATGCATCAGCAACTTTATATAGCCCCAAATATGCAACTAAGCTTGGAGGAAATTGTCCACCCTCAATAGATAAACTAATCTTTCCTTTATAAAAATCGACTGCAGTTTTTCCAGCTGTTACCATAGCTTGCAAACTTTCTATCATATCTCTTGTAAATACAATTGGACCTTTTTGTCCATTCCAAGAGACTTCAACTTTCATTGCTACTTCTTTAAACTCTTTGTTTGCGTCACTAATTCCTGCGGACTCTTTAATATTATTCATTTGTCTATCTAAATTAGCAATTCTTCCTTGAGCTTGCCTTGCAGCATACTTATCACCTCTAGCTTGTGCGTCTCTTAACTCTCTCTGAGCTTGGCCTTTTTCGCTTGCAAGTTTATTGAAGTTTCTTCTTGCACTAGACCATTGAGAGCCTGCATCAATTCCCCTCACCCTTCTATCATAGATATTACTAAGCCCTTGCCTTGCTCTAGCTTGCCAGTTTCTTGCATTTTGAGCAGCACCAACAGCTGCTGCACCTCCCTTATAAACGCCTCCTCCAACTTGTCCTGGTAGCGCCAATCCCGCTCGTCCCACTCCAATTGAATCTTTTGTACTTTGCAGAATATCTGCTAAGAACTCTGGTGCTTTACCTACACCTAGAGCCTCATCTATTTGATCAAGCGTTTTTGGAATTAACATATAAATTCCAAAGGCTGCAAATATAAATACAAACTGAATAAAGCTTGTTGTAGCTCCACTTTGATTCACGTTACTAGAAAAATCAAGTAAAACAGATTCAATTGCTGTTAGTGGTGGTACAAATGTAGAAACACCTGCTTGAGGCAGTTGATTTAGAAAGTAAGTGCTAGAAAATACTATAGACAAAAGTATCATTGCATAAGTAACAATATAAGCAAGGGTTGCCGAACCCATTTGTTTTGCATACCATATAACTGAGTTCATTCCACCTCCAGGCATTGCAACTGTTGCAAATACAAATGGAGAAAAGAGCGGCATGGTAATGAAATAAATATACTTCTTCATTAGCTTCCAGAAAATTCTAACTCCTGTAAGTAGTAGAATTACTCCTAATACAAATGTCAAAATCGAAATTAGCCAGTCTGCGTTAAGAACCGATTCAATAAAAGATCCAACTCCTGCAATTAGCCCTGTTGATCCTGCTGCCCCTCCTATTGCAGCACCAAAAGATTTTGTTCCTTCCCCAATTGGATGAGCTAGTGCAATTCCTGAATATAGCCAGCTAACTTTTGCATCATCAGCATGCAACCCCCTATTCACATAATCTCCACCAACCTCAAAAACTAGCTCGTTATCATTTATCGCTTCTTCATAAACTCCATGTCCTGGAGAACCTGGACCAATTAAAAATAAATGTGTAGCGTTTACACCAACCGTTATACCATCAATAAATAATCCTGTTATCGCATAACTAAGAGGAACTAAAATCATAGCAAGCGCAATATTGGGAATTGCTGTCTGCAAAGCAACTGCAATACCTCCATTTAAGTTTGCTCTAAACATAATTCCAAGAGCTACAACAATAATTACTAAAATCAAAATTGAATATACAATTGCAACAGACCAACCCCAGAAAGATTGAACTGGTCTTAATAACTCGTATCCAAGTCCAGGATAGTAAAGTCCTAAGTCTTGATTAGCAGTCTCTTCATCTTGTGCAGATACTTTACCTAAATTTTGTAGTGCATAAATCTCTCCTTGAATAAATCCAGCTCCACTTGCTGGTCTTTGATCTAGTAGCTTTCCATTGACAGCTGTAATTGCGCTAACTAAACCTTTAGAATTTTGTTGGTTTTCGTATAGTGTTGCTAATGGCCTTAAATCACCTTTGTTCATTGCAACTGAAGCACATGTAATCTGAAATGAATCATCAAACATTAGATTATTTATACTATCAATAACTCCTGGCACTACTCCTAGTAAATATGAATTAACTTGACCAGCACATTCATGGTCACTTGAAACAATTACATCGAGTTCTTCTTTGCTTGCAACAGAGATAATACTATTTTGTGACGGTGTAGGAGGTAATGCGGAGTTTTGATAAGAAGTATCTGCTTTTGAATTCACCTGAGCACCTACCTGAAACAATGATCCAACCATCACTGAAATCAACACAAATATCCAGAATGACCTCTGGAGATTCTTGATTTTTAGATTTTTTAGACGCTTAATCATGCATTTTATCTTTATATTTAGTATACATAATTAATGTAGTGGTAAAAAGAGGAAAAGTAGAATTAGTAGATTAGTAGATTAGTAGATTAGTAGATTAGTAGATTAGTAGATTAGTAGATTAGTAAGACAATTATATAAAGAATACTATTATCTTTGATCTATTTTTCTACATTCTACTTACTTTTTTCAGCTGTTATAATCTTTTATGGAGAAAAATCTAATCTTCGATTTTGACGGAACAGTGATAAATAGCCTTCCTTTAGCTATTAGAACCTTGCACGAAGCAGGGCATAAATATAATATCGAAAGCTTGAAAGATGTTCATGTAGAAAAATTAAGAGATTTATCAATTCCAGAAA
>JAGQLF010000021.1 GCA_020429545.1 Candidatus Dojkabacteria bacterium | reverse complement strand
AGTTATGGACCGCCAGAAGTTCTTCAGATATCTAACATTAAAAAGCCAGAACCTAAAAAGAACGAAGTGTTAGTAAAGATAAAAAATACTTCAGTAAATTCAGGTGATTGTAGAGTGCGTGGTGCCAATTTCCCTCCTGGTTTTGATATTCCAGCAAGATTAATTCTAGGTATTTTTAAACCAAGACAAAAAATTCTAGGAAGTACATTTTCAGGAGTAATAGAATCTATTGGTGAGGAAGTGGAGTCCTTTAAAAAAGGAGATGAGGTATTTGGAATGTCTGGTGTAAAAATGGGAACTTATGCAGAATATATTACGATAAAAGAAAGTTCTGCAATAAGTATTAAACCCAACGATATTTCGTTCGAAGAAGCTGCTGCAATGTTATTTGGAGGTTCAACCGCCATCTATTTCTTAAAAGAGCTTGCTAATATTCAAGAAGGGCAAACAGTCTTAATAAATGGTGCATCGGGAGCAGTTGGTACTGCGGCAGTGCAGATTGCAAAAGATTTAGGAGGTTATGTTATAGGTGTTTGTAGTAGTAAGAATGCTGATCTAGTTAAATCTCTAGGTGCAGATGAAGTAATTGACTATAAAAAAGAAGATATATTTAATTTAAACAAAAAGTATGATGTAGTAGTAGAAACTGTGGGAAATATATCTATCAAAAAGGGGAAATATTTGCTTAAGGAAAACGGAAAATTAGTTCTTGTTGTAAGTAATTTTGCTGATTTACTTCGAGCAAATCTTTTGAAACATAAAGTTGAGGGTAAGAATATTCAGGTTCTACAAGGTACTGCACTAGAAAAGAAAGATTATCTTGAATACTTAATAAAATTATTTAAACAAAATAAATTTAAAGTAATTATAGATAAATCATTTACTCTAGATGAGATGGTAAAGGCACATTCATATGTTGAAACTGGGCATAAAACAGGCAATGTTGTAATCAATGTTATTTAGTCGATATAATTAATGTATGACACAAATCACAGTAAATGCAGATTGCAGCAACTCTTCAAAGAATGAATTTTTAAGAGATTTCAATTTGCTAATTGTGAATCAAGAAATAGAAAAAGCACTGGATTATGTAACAGATGATATTAAATGGAACATGATTGGAAATTTTGATATTACTGGCAAAGATGCATTTAGAAAGGAATGTGAACAAGGTCTTAACGATGAAATGCAAGAGTTTGTGATTGAAAATATTCTAACTCACGGCAAACTAGGCGCAGGAAATGGTTATATGATTATGTCTGATGGTACTAAATATGAATATTGTGATATTTATGAATTTGAATCAATTGGAGAAAATAAAAAAATAAGGTCGATGAAATCTTATGTTATTAAAGTTGAAGAATGAACACAAAGGCATCAAATAACATTAATATTATTGAACCTATAGTAGGTGTTGTTTTTGGTTTAGTGTTTTATGTTCTTTTTAATCGCTTTTATGATGATATTCAGTTCATTACTTCGGAGTTTGAGGAAGTAAAGGACTTTTACAATTTCAGTATATTAGCTGGTGTATTTGTGAACCTTTTGAAGTTATTTTTTAGATCATATACATTTAAAACATTTATAGAATTGGTTCCACTAACAATTTTTATTGCGCTAGCATATAAACTTTGGATACTGTTTCCATTTGATACATCAGTGATAGGTGACAAAAGTTTATGGGATAATATCTTTAGATTCTTGCTGGCAGTTCCACCAATACTTTATGCTATAGGAACTATCACGAGCATTGTAAAAGTTTTAACTAACGAGCAAACTTTAAGCAGCAATGAATAATTCAAATCAAAAATTTAAATCAATTGATGAATATATTGCTAAACAGTCAAAAGAACTTCAGCCTACTTTAGAAAAAATAAGAAAGACAATTTTAAAAGTAAATCCAGATTTTGAAGAAGATATAAGATACGGAATGCCAACTTTTAGATTAAATAATAAGAACGTTGTGCACTTTGCAGCCTTTGCAAATCACATTGGTTTTTACCCAACTCCAAGTGATCTAGATGAATTTGAAGAAGAACTAAAACCATATAGATCAGGAAAAGGAACTGCACAATTTAAAATAGATGAATCCATTCCTTTTGACTTGATTGAGAAGATTACCAAGTTTAGAGTTAGTGAAATAAAATGATCATATTAAAAACAATAATTATTAACTATAGTTTATGTCAGATCAAAAGTCCGAGAACCTAACAGCTACTTCAAGATTCAATGTTGAAGATATGTACAGTGAAGCAACGAAGAACCTAGATATCCAGCCTAATGAGCAAGAGGCAATAGAGCACTGTGCGGGTACATTATCCTCACCAATATCATATGTTGAATTTAGTATGATGCCTAGTATGAGCATATCTAGAGAAGATTATCTCGCATACCGTGATTCAATATTCTCTACAATTGATAACAAAAAAATAGTATTTAACGGACAAAATATTGGAAATGATGTAAAAACAGCAATGATAACTATTACAGAGAAGAAGTTTGCAGAGTTAGATCAAAAGTAAATTGATCTTAAGTAGTAAAAATAATAATTAAAAGTAACACAGTCAGTTCAATTAGAAGTACATATCTAAAATTTATGATGATTGAATTAGTTCGCTAACCCAAAAGGGCTGGTGCTACTAAAATAGTAACCAACACTAAAATCCAAAGCCTACCTTTGAAAATATTATAGTCATGTAATAACTTCTTCCATGGATGTTTCATTAAATAATGTCCAAACACAAATTCAAAGATTATTGTTAAAAATAACCACAAAGCGCCATAACTCCAAAGAGTAATAGTTGAGATATCTTTGTTAATTAGAAGTAACAAGAGTTTTGTATAAATAAATAGAATCAAAATAAATACAAATGTACTAAGCTGGTGAGATCTCAAGTCACTTAGATATTTTCTATAAACTTTTTCTCTGATTAGACCATTTAAAATAGCTAAAGGAATAACTAAAGCCCATGCACAAATGAATATTAATGTAATTCCCATTTTTTATATAAATAAGGAGATATAAGTAATTATATGACTAAAATTTTCATTTGTTAAAATATTTTATGAAAAACTAAATTACTAATTTACTAATCACCTAATTTACTAATATATCCCCTCAATAAATCTCCACTCAGAAAAGCCACATGTCTACTTAGAATCAAATTGAAAAGAAAATGTGGAGTTGTTAATATTAAGAAGATTCTTCTGAGATGTACGCGAACCAATCAATCCTTGAAAATTCAGAAGTTTCAAGGAACGTCAGCGCTGACAAAAAAATAATCAACTAATAATTAGTCTCTTTTGATTGCATTGAGTAGTACATTTTTTATCTCTAGAATACTCATTAGTTATTATGGTAATTAATTGTAATTAAGCGACAAATTACTATCAATAACTATTACTAACTTAGTTAGGAAGACTTATTTGTTGAATTAATATTTAATTTCTTATGATGATTAAGGTGTCACTTCCTGAGTATCGCTTACATCTTTATCTATCACGCTGCTCTCGTTACTTGTCTGTTCAATTACATATTCAACCACCTGGTCTAAACCTGTAACATTCATAAACTGTTCTAATATTGGTATATCTTGAAGCCCAGAATAAACTCTTGCTAAAACTAAAAGCAAAATTGCAATTCCTAATGTTGCACCAACTGCTGCAAAAACTCCGTTAACAATTCCTCTTAGAATAATATTTTCCCACTTGAAAGCATTATTAACTTTCTCTAATCTTTCAAGTAGTTCATTTGTCTTATCTTTATCTAATACCTGGTAGTTTTCTTTTATTTTATGAGCATGTCCAAATTCAGGTAAACTATTGTTATCTTCTTTCATTGTGTGGATTAGTATTATTGTTTATAATTCATTGAAATACTAAATGCAGTATGCCAGTTAATTTTAAAATGAGCAAGATTCAAAAAAAGAACAAATTTTTTTCAGATACTAGATTAAATGATGCTTCTCTAAACAGAGAAGCTAAAACACATAACCCAAAAAGTGAGAATTAATAGTAATAAAATTTAAAAGTATAAATATGTCACGAACGTTAATTAATCAAACAAAAGAAAATATAGGTTCAGAGGTTGTACTAAAAGGTTGGGTAGAGAACCATAGGGCAATGGGTAAATTAATTTTCATTAATCTTAGAGATAGATCTGGAAAAGTTCAGTGTGTTGGAAGCAAAGAGAATTTTGAAGCTGAAGTTTGGGCTGTTATTAAAGGATTAACTTTGGAATCTGTTGTAAGCATTACAGGAAAAGTAAAAGAAAGGCCAAATGCACAAGAAAGTGAAGATGAATTTGGTAGCTTAGAGATAGAAATCTCATCAGTTGAATTGTTAAATAAAGCTGCCCCGCTTCCAATTCCTGTTATTGGAGATGGAAAAGATATTAACGAAGAGTCTAGATTAAAATATAGATATCTTGATCTAAGAAGAGATAGGATGGGTAATATTTTGAAGACTAGATCTAAATTCATTAGAGCACTTAGAGAGGCATTGTATAACCAAGAATTTGTTGAAGTAGAAACACCAATCCTAACTGCATCAACTATGGAAGGTGCAAGAGACTTTGTAGTTCCATCACGTCTTCATCCAGGAAAATTTTATGCGTTGCCCCAAAGTCCTCAGCAATATAAACAATTGCTAATGACTGCAGGTGTTGAAAATTACTTTCAAGTAGCAAAATGTATTAGAGATGAAGATTTACGAGCAGATAGAGGGTTTGAATTTACACAACTCGATTTAGAAACAAGTTTTAAAACACAAGAAGATGTTATGAATTTAGTTGAAGAGGTTGTTAAATCAGCAGTAAAGGAAGTAGGTGGAAAATTAAAAGATGAGGCTTTTCCTAGATTTACATACGAAGAAGCAATGGAAAAATATGGAGCGGATAAATTTGATATTAGATCTGAAGAAGAAAAACAAGAAGTGGTCTTAGCATTTGCATGGGTACATAGATTTCCTTTCTTTAAAAAAGTTGACACAGAAGATGTTGCAGAGGTTAGAGATGGAAAAAGCGGTTGGACTTTTACACATAATCCATTCAGTATGCCTTTAGAAGAACACCTGGAATGGCATTTAAATGGAGAGCATACTGGAGAGATTATTACTCAACAGTACGATTTAGTTTGCAATGGTTATGAAGCTGGAGGTGGAAGTATAAGAGCTCATAGGCCGGATATTTTGAGAGCCACATACAAAACAATGGGTTATTCAGAAGAAGAGATAGAAAGAAGTGTTGGCCATATGCTAAAAGCATTTGAAGTTGGAACTCCACCACATGGAGGAATAGCTCTAGGCATAGATAGATTAGTAATGATTTTATCTGGAGAGGAATCTTTGAAAGAAACAATAGCATTCCCAATGACATATAATGGAAGAACAGCTGTTATGGAAGGACCAGGACCAATTTCTGAAGAGCAAAGAACAGAACTACATTTAGATATGGCAAAAGCAAAAGATGGAGATGAAATAGCAAAGCAAATAAAATCACTTTTAGATGCAGAAAACATTGATTATAAGTATGAAGAGCACCAGCCAACACCAACCTCACAAGATGCTGCAAATTTTAGAGGAAAGGATTTAAGTGAAGGTGTAAAAGCATTAATTCTTGTTGGTAAAAAATCAGGTAAGAATTTTATGGTTACCATTCCTGGAGATAAAAAATTAGATACAAAAGCACTTAAGGACGAAATTGGTGAAGAAGTAACATTTGAAAAACCAGAAGTAATTTTAGAAAAGTTTGGAGTAAGAGTTGGAGGGGTTCCACCATTTGGAATAATTTTTGATATACCAACATATTTTGATGAGTCAATTCTAAATTCAGACGAAGTCGCTTTTAGCGCTGGAAAAGATTCAATCTCAATTTATCTAAGTTCTAAAGATTTAGAAAAAGCCTTGAAAGGTAAGCTTGGACTTTGGAGCAAGTGAACCCAACCATTATAAATATTTTTTAATTCATTAACATGACAATAACGACAACAAACACAATTGAAGGAAGTCCAATTAAAGAATACTTAGATGTAGTAACAGGAGAAGTTATATTAGGAGCACATATTGGGAAAGATATACTTGCATCTTTTACTGACTTTTTTGGTGGTAGATCAAAAGCTTATGAAGATTCACTAAGAAAAGCGAGAGATGGTGCAATGTCAGAAATGATTCAACTTGCAAAAGATAAAGGTGCGAATGCAGTTGTAGGTGTGGATGTAGATTATGAAACAATAAGAGATGGAATGGTAATGGTTAGTGTTAGTGGAACGGCTGTTAAGCTATAAAATTATTTGTTTTGGTATGCTTTCTACTCTGATATACTCTTAATATGCCTAAAAACGTATTAAGAGTATTAGCTTTTTTTATAACCATTTTTCTGGTTTTTTCAGTTTTACCTATAAATAAAATTCTTTCAGGAGAATCGAATCCTATTTTCAAAATTGAAGAAACAATATCTGATGCTCAATTCGATGCTACTACTATTTTAGTAAAGTATAAAAATATAGATGAATTTAAGAGTATAAAAATTAAAGATTTTGATAGTTATGTTGCACAGTCATTAGAGGATAAAGATTTTGTAAAGAAAGTCATAAAAGATTTTAGTGTACAGGAAGATATTGAAGTTGTACAACCAAATTATGTTTATTCTCTTGATGATTGGGAAATAGTAAGTGGAAATCCAGAGCCAAATCAATTTAATGAGTTGCTCCATTGGTATTATGATCAAGCTGATTTGCAAGAAGCATGGAAAAAAATGGGTTGTCCGGACGCAGTGTTGTGTGGTGGAAGCAGCGAGGTAATTGTTGCTGTAATTGATTCCGGATTGGCATTTGAAAACTTTGATGATACAACTGGACTCACAGAGGCTAATTTTAAAGCATCACCAATCTTCAAGAATATCAATATTTATACTAATGAAGATGAAGAACCAAATAATCAGCGTGATGATGATTGTAATGGCTACGTTGATGATTATAATGGAGCAGATGTTTATACACATGTAGACTTAAATATACAAGATACTTGTGACATCAACGACAGACCTAGATTATTTACAAAGTCACAATCTAAATCTGGACATCCTGTTGATACCTACGGACATGGTACTTATGTAACAGGGTTAATTGCTAGTGATATTCTAGCAACAGGTAATACAACAATATCACCAGCATTTAATGTATCAATTATGCCTATTTCCGCAAATAAACTTTTTGATGAATATTTCACAACACAAACTGTTGTAGAAGGTATTGAGTATGCGACACAGGAGGGAGCCGATATTATTACACTTAGTTTGACAACATCTTTTAAAGATTCCTTACTAGATAAAGCTATTCAAAATGCATATCAAGAAGGGGTTTTAGTTGTAGCTGCAGCAGGAAATACAAACTCTACTGCTCCAGCCTATCCTGCTTCCTATGA
Organism: Candidatus Dojkabacteria bacterium; assembly: GCA_020429545.1. Classification (GTDB taxonomy): domain Bacteria; phylum Patescibacteriota; class Dojkabacteria; order J137; family J137; genus JAGQLF01. The sequence goes on along the minus strand of JAGQLF010000021.1, from coordinate 7,468 downwards.
TAATGTTTTGTCGGTAGGTTCTATTAATGCAGATAATAATAGATCAAGTTACTCTAGTTATGGTAACAATATTGATGTTGTAGCTTATGTAGGTGATGGCTCAACTCCTAATAGATCATCTGTTTATCAACAAACTCTTTCATGCTTTGGTAACTGTGATAAGAATAAAATAAATGATGGTTTTACAAACTATAACTTTATTGGTACATCTTTTGCTGCTCCACAGGTTGCAGCTCTTGCTGCAATGATTAAATCACAAAATCCAAATTTACAACCAGATGATCTGATGAATAGAATTATAGACACAGTTATTGACATAGGACCAAGTGGAAAAGACTCAGAGACAGGGTATGGAGTAATTAACTATGAAATGGCATTATTTGATGAAGTAGTAATTACACCTTCAGAGGATACAAAACCTGTTTATCGTTTTTTTAGTCCAATATTCGGTACACATTTCTATACAACGAGTGAAATTGAGAAAACTGATTTGATTTTTAATAAATCGGATTACTGGACATTTGAAGGCACTGCTTATAATGTATATGACGATACTGCAAAAGGGAAACCAGTCTATCGATTTTGGAGTGGAGCGTATGCAACTCACTTTTTTACATCTAATGAAAGTGAAAAATCTGAAATAGCTTTAAAATATTCATCAGAAATTTGGAACTTTGAAGGTGTAGCTTTCAATATTCCATCAAGTCCAGTTGCTGGCTCAATACCAGTTTATCGATTCTGGAGTCCGTCAAACAGTAGGCACTTTTTTACTACAAATGAAAATGAAAAAAATAACTTGATTAATAATTTTGATGATACTATTTGGTCTTATGAAGGTGTTGCTTTTTATGCTTTCCCAGTGAATAATTAGGTATGCGAAAAACTATATTTAAGATAGCTTTGTTTTCTTTTGTTTCTGCATTCACTTTATTGCAGATAGTTTCACCTGTTTCCGCAAGAGGTGCTGATATAACTGAAATAAATCCAATAAGATCAGTGACTAACACTCTAAGCTATCCAGTTATTTCAAGACATGAGTGGGGATGTCCTGATGAAGATCCAGACTCTCCTTATTATTGTGATAATCCTTTTTGGTATGCATTTAGAAACCCTATTAGCCACATTGTTATTCACCACACAGCTACATCTACAACTGCTACAGATTGGAATAAGGAAATCAATTATGTTTGGACATTGCATGCCACAATTAGAGATAACAATCCAACAGATGGTGTTCAAGGATGGACAGATATTGGCTACAACTATTTAATTGATCAAGATGGAAAAGTATATGAAGGTAGGTATGGTGGAGAAGGTGCTAATGGAGGACACGTAGGTGGGCATAATGTAGGTACGGCAGGAATAGCACTTCTTGGAAACTACGATACTTTAAAAGTTACAGATCCTGAGTATCAGTCGTTGAAGAATCTTTTGATAGAATTATTTACAAAATACAAAATTGATCCTGAAGAATATGCAACAGATTATGGAGGTTCATACCAACAAAGACTTTCTATGCATCAAAACTGGAATGCAACTGCATGTCCGGGTGGTAATACAGTAACATTATTCAATCAGCTTAGGTCAGAAGTTGCACAGGCAGTAAAAGAAAATTGGAGAAAAGAGCTTGAAGCATCTCTCTGTCCTAAAGATTATTGGGATGATGGGAAGCTTTGTAAACAGGTTTTGGTTAGGAGTGATTTTACTAGTCAACTAGATTCACCAACAGAAATTGCGGAAGATGAAGACGGTAATTTATATGTTTCGGGATATGGACAAAATTACCTTTATAAAATTTCTGATGGAAATATTGAAAAATTATCGGGTACATTCTTTATAGATGAAATAATTAAAAATGCTGTCGATTTGGAGATTGATTCTAAAGAAGATATTCTTTATGTTTTAAATTCAAGTTCAGAGAAATTAGTAGCGATAGATTTGAATACTATGGAATCAATTGAGGATTATCCTACTGGCAGTTCTCCAAAAGATGTTATAAGGATGAAAGATGGGAGTCTTTATGTGGCAAATGCTGACTCAAATACTTTAACAAAAATTGATCCTACTAATAATGAAATTGAAACAATTGAGCTAGATGGTGAGTATCCAATTTATTTAGAAAAGGATCTAGATGAGAATCTTTATGTATCATTTTATTTATCTGATGCACTAACAAAAATAACTAACAAAGGAAAAGTAGAACTTTATACTTCAGGAGGATTACTCCCTACTGCGGTATTACCATCTGATAATGGGACTTTCTATGTAATAAATGAGGCTGACGGGAAGTTAATGTTTGTTGATGATAAAGAGGTATTACACACATTTGCAGATCTTCCATATCAAGCAAATTCTATGATTATGCTAGATGATGGAAGCCTATTAGTAACGCATCCTTATGATAACGCCGTTTCAAAAGTTAGCTCAAAGGGATACGTCTCAACTATTAAAGATATTGGCAAAGAGCCATTTAAATTATTTGAATATGATGGTGATATTTATTTTTTAGATAAAGGAATGCCAGGATTACATCAATTAAATATGTCTAGTCAAAGTACAATTCCACTAACTAAACCAATTTATAGATTTTGGAGTCCATCAAAGAGTAGTCATTTCTTCACAGGTGCATTAGGTGAGAAAAAAGAGGTTATGGACAAGTATGATGAAAATACTTGGACATATGAAAATGTTGCATTCTTTGGATTGCAAGAACCAACAGAAAACGCTCTGGCTGTACATAGATTCTGGAGCGGATTATATGAATCTCATTTCTATACAATTAGTGAAAAAGAGAAGAACGAGGTTATAGATAAATATGATGACGGTGTTTGGAAATACGAAGGAATAGCTTATTATGCTTATCCAGAAGAAAAAGAGGGAGCTGCACCAATCTACAGATTTTGGAGTGGTAAACATCAATCCCACTTTTATACAATGAGTGCCTCTGAAAAAGATGAGATTATGGAAAAATTTGATGAAGAGACATGGAAATACGAGGGAATAGCTTACTATGCATATCCAAAAGATTAAGTTATAATTGAGTCGTGAAAACACAATTAAATAATAACAATAATAATTTTAGCTCCAATAGGGGGTAAGATTTTATTGTCTAGATAAAATTGAAACTCCCTGAAAAGGGAGTTTTTTTATTAAAAAGTTGTATTGGGGCGATTTTCGTTGTCGAATGCGAAAAAATTCACTCGATGTATGTTCAATGCATCTCTAAATGGAATGTCCTGATTCCTGAGTAGTAGCTTAATCGGTAAAGCTACCCGCTGTTAACGGGAGGAGTGCAGGTTCGAGTCCTGCCTACTCAGTAATCAGGATTAACAATGAGAACAAAGGTTCGCCTGTCCGCCGAAACTGAACGAAGTGAAGTGAAGGCGGAAATCCTGTCGTCTCAGTTTTGAATATTATGATCTTTAAAATAATTTGTAGGCGAGGATGGCCATCCTTGCCTAAAGGAGATAAATCAATTTATTACAAAAAATATGAGCAATCAATCCTTAAAAAATATACCAAAATTCAAATGGCAAAAATCATTTCAAGACCATTATATTCGTAATAATTATGATTTAAAAAATCATATGAATTATATAAATACAAATAATATAAAACATAATCTACCTGACGATTGGCAATATGTCGGGTATAATTATCCTAATTTATTAACAGTTTAACCAATGAAATTAATTCCAGAAGACAAAAAGCTATACATAAAAGATTTAAAAGATTTTGTAGGAAAGCAAGTACAATTAGAATGCTGGATGTATAACAAAAGAGAATCTGGAAAGATTTCTTTTCTTCAGCTTAGAGATGGATCAGGATTTGTTCAAGCTGTTGTTGAAGAAAAAGATGTTGACTCTATAACTTGGGATGAGACGAAAAAAGCAACAATTGAATCCTCCTGCATAATAACTGGTGAAGTTGTTCCTCACTTTAAAGAAAAAGATAAATTCGAAATTCGAATTTCTAAATTCGAAATTGCGCAGCTTGCTGCGGAATATCCAATAGGTAAAAAAGATCATGGACCTGAATTTCTTTTTGAAAATAGAGATTTATACTTAAGATCAAAAACTCCATGGGCAGTTTTAAGAATAAGAAACCAAGTTTTCTTATCAATAACAAACTTCTTTCACGAAGAGGGATTCTTACGAGGTGACACTCCTATTCTGCAACCAACAAGTTGTGAAGATACAACAGAATTATTTGAAGTAGATTATTACGGAACTCCAATGTATTTGTCTCAATCTGGTCAACTTTATTCAGAAGCTGCAATTATGTCTTTTGGTAAAGTTTATGATTTTGGTCCTGTTTTCAGAGCAGAGAAAAGTAAAACAAGAAACCATCTTTCAGAGTTTTGGATGATGGATGCGGAAATGGCATTCTACGATCAAGACATGAACGAAGATTTGCAAGAAAGATTGGTGAAAAGAATTCTAAAAGATGCACTAGAAAACTGTAAACAAGAACTAGAAATTTTAGAAAGAGATACAACTATAATGGAGGCTTGTATTGCAAAACCTTTTAAGCGAATGAAACATTTTGAGGCTAAAAAAGAGCTAGAAGGAGATGGATTCACAGTTAACTATGAAGATGATATGACTACAGAAGAAGAAATTGCACTTGGAAATAAATATGGAATTCCAGTTTTTATTGAAGATTATCCTTTTGAAGTAAAGTCTTTCTATATGAAAAGCTATGTTGATGAGAAGGGAGTAAAAAGAGCTAGATGTGCAGACTTAATTGCACCAGAAGAGGCAAGAGAAATTATTGGTGGAAGCCAAAGAGAAGATGACTATGATGTGTTACTAAAAGAACTAAAAGAAAGAGACTATCCAGTTTCTGATTATGAATGGTATTTGAATGTTAGAAAATATGGATCTGTAGCTCATGCAGGATTTGGAATTGGAATGGAGAGAATGGTTAGATGGATTAGCGGAGTGCACCACATTAGAGAAACAATTCCATTCCCAAGGACGATTGTGTTGAATAGACCTTAAAAAGCAGTCAGTTATCAGAATTCAGCTGTCAGCTATAAATTGAAATAGTTAACCGCTAGTGATAGAATCCAGTGATAAGGAAATAATATGAAACAAATTAAAAACAAATTCTTCTTTTTCTTTTTTAGAAGATCCTGAAGGGATTTGTTTTGAGATGCGAGACAGATCCCCAAAGCGGGGATTTTTTTTGCTCAGCTGTCAGATGACATAAGCCAGATCACAGATTTTAAAAATAAATTATGGTTATTTATAACAATTTGCAAATTTATAAAAGAGCACTTGCTTTATCAAAGGAAGTATATGTCGTTACAAATGAATTTCCATCAGACGAAAGATTTGGTCTTATTAGCCAAATAAGAAGAGCTGCAGTATCAGTATTCTCCAATATTGCAGAGGGATCAGCACGAGGATCAAATAAAGACTTTTCAAGATTCTTATCCATGGCAGTAGGCTCTATTACAGAAGTGCAAGCACAATTTGAATTTGCCGTTTCTATGTCTTTTATTTCTCAAGAAAAAGTTAAGCATATTCTTGATGAAATAATTGAGGTTAGAAAGATGATTACTTCTTATCAAAATAAAATATATGAAACAAAAAAATAATAAATCTGGAAACTGGGGTCTGAAATCTGTTATCTCTATTCAAGGAAACAAAGGAAGCTACTCACACATTGCTGCAGCACATATTTTTGGTAAGGATGTAGATGTTATTGAAAGAGATAACTTTACTTCAGTTTTTGAAGATTTACAAAGTAGAGATGCAGAATATATTGTTGTTCCAATTGAAAACTCAACTCATGGTTCTGTCTATCAAAATTATGACAATTTAACTAAATATGGATTTCCAGTAATTGGTGAACTTTATTTAAAAGTTAAATTTCATTTAATAACTAATCCTGGAACAAAGCTAGAAGAGATTGATACGCTATACACTCATCCAGTTGGAATGAATCAGATTAGAAAATTCTTAAGCGAAAATCCACAAATTAAGCCAGTTGAGTTTGACGATACAGCGGGTTCTGTAAAATTAATAAAAGAGAAAGGAAAAAAGAATTTAGCCGCCGCAGCTTCTAGATTTGCAGCTGAGTATTATGAAATGGAAGTTTTAAAAGACGATATTCAAGAGAATGGTAAAAACTATACACGGTTCTTTGTATTAGCTAATAATTCAAGCCAACATATAAATATGCGGGTTGATTTGAGATCTGAGAATAGTGATTTGAGACTAAATCCCAAATCTCAAAACTCAAATCCCAAGTCCCAATATAAAACAACAATTCAATTTGTTTTAGGTGAAGAAGCAGGTTCGCTATATAAATCTCTAAGAGCATTTGCAGATAGAGATATTTCTTTATCTAAAATTGAATCACGTCCAATTTTAAATACGGATTGGGAATACAGATTTTATGTTGATGTTGAAGCACATGCAGATGATGAAAAAATGCAAAACGCGCTAAGAGAAATTGGAGATTATGTAAGAGAGCTAGAAATTTTGGGTAGTTATAAAAAAGGTGAATATATCGAGACTTAAATAGTTAATCGATAAGAGTTAAAAGTTAAGTTTAAAATCCGAAACTCGAAAGAAGAAATCAGAAACAAATTCTAAATTCTAATATTGAAATCCTAAATAAATTACAATCTCTAAAAATGGTAAATAATTATACGAATAGTTATCACCAGCATAATACAGTGCTTTTTTGCGATCTAAATACATATTTGGTGATTACATTATTTTTTGTTAAAATCATTTAACTCGCTATGAAGTGGCTTCCTACCACAGAGCGAATCCGGACATCTTCTGAACTAACGGATCTGAGAGCTAAACTCAGGCAAAAAAATTAGAAACCATTACTGTGGTTACGAAGTCATTTATCGTAAGGTAAATGAGAAGTAAGGTGGTAACGTGAAATAAACCTCACCCTTGCGTATGTAAAGATGAACCATTGTGTTTATCCCCAAACATAATCAAGGGTGAGGTTTTTTTGTTCCCTTAATTATGAAAAATCGAAAATTAATCAGAAAACAGAATTATTCGTACAATTTGGGTGGTTCATATTTTATTACAATATGTATTAAAGATCGTAAACATTATTTTGGTGAGGTTATAAATAATAAAATGAAATTATCAAAAATTGGGAAAATTACATTTGATGTTTGGAACGATATTCCAAATCATAATGGAAATATTGAATTGATTGAATTTGTTGTAATGCCAAACCATGTGCATGGATTGATTTTTATGGATTATGAAAATGATGATAATATTGATGCAATCGAAGGGGACGGCGATCGCCGTCCCCTTCGAAATAAATATCCATCAAATTATAAATATGATCGTATAAATGAAAAAATTCCCAAAATAATTCGTTCTTATAAATCCACCGTTACGAGAATAATAAATAAAGAATTTCCAAATTCAGGATTTAAATGGCAACGGTCATATTACGATCAAATTATAAAAAGTGA
>JAGQLF010000020.1 GCA_020429545.1 Candidatus Dojkabacteria bacterium | reverse complement strand
ACATTCAGTTGGAGTTGGAAGATTTACTATTGGGGCTTTTATAAGATCTGTTTGGAGAAAACTGGGATTTTTAGGAATTATGGTTGAAGAAGAAGAAAATAAAGCAAAAAAACCAGATTGGTTTCCAGCTAAAATGGCTCCTGCTCTATCTAGACTTGGAATTGTTCAATTAAAAAAGCTTGATGATTACAACACGCATAGACTTTTAATTTCAAAAATCTATCATCTATATTTAAAAGAGCTATCTGATTCTGAAGTATTAGACGAGAATAGAGTTTATTTAAGATATCCAATTTTATTAAAAAATAAGGAGCAATTTGTAAAAGTTTGGAATCTTTCTAGACAGCTAAGAGTTACTCTAGGCAATTGGTTTGAAAAGCCACTGTATGGATCAACTGTTGATGATGCAACTTATCAAGTGCTTTGTTATGTACCGTCTTTAACTCCAGAGACTTTAAATAAATCCGGATTAACACTTAATCTACCTACAAGTGTAAATATGTCTAAAGAGAGAGCTAGGGAGCTTGCAGAAGAAATTAAAAAAGCTATTTTTTAACTTTAACTAAATAGGTAACATCATTAATTTTTTTTAGTACTAGTATAAATTTTGTTTGTCCGCTACCCAAAGTAATATGATTTTTGTCTTTTTTAGCAGCATGTGTCTCTATTAAATTTGTAGGATTACTACCCTTCACCTGTTCACTTAGTGAGTATATAAAGTGATCTCCAACAGAAAGAGTCTCTAAAGTGTATTTAACTTCAGAATCCTCATAAGTATATATTCTTTTCTCCTGATAACTCACATCTTCTATTACATCTATATCAGAATGGTATCTATGTATTAGCTTTGAAGTTGCTATATTTCTAGGATCTATTTTAGACATATCATCAAATATTGAACGTGCTTTTATCTCATATTTCACATGAGTATTTGACCTTGTTTTATCTTTAGGGTTTTCCATTGACATATTGGAGGTCTTTGTCGCAATAAAGGCTCTACTTTCAAAGTCGTATTTTATTTCAATATGGTCTGAGGTACTAGCAGTAGTTCCGTTCATAGAAATGTTTCCGTTATCATAATAATAGGTAATCCTCCTTACTAATACTGGTTCGCTAGCCTGTCTTCGGTAGAATATTTCATCATTGAATTTGAGTACCTCTTGGCTTAATGAATCAATAGTTCTTATTAAATGTAGTTCTTCTATTGATGAAAGGGATTCATCACTATAGCGTACAGTTAATTTAAAATTATCAGCTGAAAGAATTAAAAATTGGTCTTTTGAGTTAAAAGATATTCCAACCTCCTCATTATTTTTTGTTTTTCCACTCCCTAATACAGTAGTACCAAATGTTGCTGCCTTCCTGTTCAATTGAAAACGGTGGAATTAACAATGTTTCCAAGATTGCTCCAGGATCACCAGCAAAATCTAGCTCTTCACCAATTTTTGTTGATAAATTGTTTAAAGCGTAATTTAAATTTTCTGGCCATTGATCAGATGGTAAAGGGCTAGGATCTGTCATTAAAAAAATAAAACCGGGAGATTATACCAGAAAACCATTATTTAACTATATTTCTTGAAATGAATTCAAATTTATATGGCTTTAATGTGTAGAATAAATCCATATTAAAACTTCTTGTATATACTTTTATTTTGGTATTTCTATCTAAAACACCTGTAAATATATTGTTTTCTCTAGACATTTCTATCCTTCTTTTTGTAGCAACCCCATTTGCTAAAAAATAAAATGTCCAAGTATATCTATCCTTTATTGAAGTTATTTCCTGTTCGATTGCAATTCTTTGTTCTCTACAAGTTAAAAAATAATACTCATTTAAACCCTCCTTCCAACTTTCTACACGATTCACAAGTGGTATATCTATGAGATCAGCATAGTCCTCAAAAAAATTACAAAAATATGGATCAGAGCAGTTCAACACAATGGTTTTGTCACCTAAAATATCTTCTCTATATGAAAAAAAAGAGGTTTTTCTAGTATTAAAGTCAAAAGAAAGAATGATCTTTGTTGTACTAGTTGCTTGTAAGTATTCATTAAGGCCATGGTTTACTACTATGGACCTAGTTAATTCATTTTCTATTGGATCTAATCGTATTCTCTCAGAATAACCATCTCTTTCGTTATTTATATAGTCAAAGTAAGATATTTGCGTAAAAGCTTCATCCGTAAATTTTAGTGTCAAAGATTTTTCTGTTTTATAAGTGTTTCTATCTTGAAGAATTATTTCTAACCCATTATTAAAAAGATCAAGCATAAGAGTTACTTGTCTATTCTCTATAAGACAATTAAAAATCTTTAATGTTGGGTAAGATTCAAAAGAGGAAAAAGTATCAATTTTAGGCAAATCAAAAAAATTTGGATCAACTTTTTCTTGAAGTAAAAACATGAGTATATCGGATAGCTCAGTTTGTACATGGTCCAATCGATCCTTACTAAATTCAAAATAACTACCATTGTAGTCTTCAAGAGTAGGCATAAACCAAAATTTGAATCAGTGATTATATCAGAAAGAATTGACTTAATTGAGGTAATTTACATACCAGTTAGCAATCCACCCTACTTGACCATCATTTAGTTGAATTTGAATCCAACCATTTCCGGCGTCTTCAGTTTGAAAGAATCTTTCACCTGGAGAAACTTGAGTAAAAGAAGATGCTACACTTGAAGGTGCAGATCGGACATTAAGTGTGCCTGTCTCTGTATTTTTAATCTCAACTATCTTTTGATTCGTTGGTGCAAGATTTAATTTAAAGGTAACAGGTTCAACATCTAGCTTTATTCCGCTAATGGTATACACATCAAAAGACTCAGAAATTTCTCCAATACCTAACGGTGCCTTAAGATTAATTTCAAAAATTGAATTCTCTATTGGAAGAAGAAATTCATCATCTTTTATTAGTGGAACTTGAGTTGTACTAACCCAAGAATTGTTTAAAAAGAACTGACTAACTCCATCTCCTCTTTTAGTAAAAATTATTTGTGAATCTGAATCGCCATAAATTCCCCATTCTCCAATGTTTGTTACGTCTACTGAAATAGTTACTTCACTGCCTGGTGCAACGGCTGCTGTTGGGCTGATAATTTGATTTATTTTTAGATTATAGTCTTTGGGTATTGGTTGATATTGAGATTTTGCAAAAGTAGAAATTTCTAATATATCTGTTTGCCAAGATCCAAATATTTCAGTTTTTTCTAGTATTACAGTTTTTGAAGTTTGATCTCTCAAAAAAGTTATACCTTGTATAGAAATGTTATCTGGATTTATAGAATTTGCATTTGATATAACAGTGGTTAAAGTTTTTAATGCATTTTTACCATCTGGTGATAATTTACCTGAATTTTTGTCTGTCATATATCCAATTACAACAACATTGTCACCTATTCCATCAATTTTAATTTTTCTCTCATCTCTCCCTTTGTTACCTAGATAAATACCTCCATTTTCGGATACTAAGTAGTGGTATGGAATATCATTGAAACCAAGCATTTCTACAGTGTAAAAATATATACCTCGGTACTGCTCATCAGGTGTTAGACCAGTATAATCGGCATTTGAAAAAACAGGTGCTATAACTATTGCTGTCGGAACACTGAAATTAGCATCTTCCCTGGTTGAGGAAGTATCCAAACTAACATCACTGGGAGTAATAAGACTTATATCTTGTGCATAAACTGGATTTATTCCACACAAAATCAAACAAATAGTTATTGTTATTACAGATAATGTTTTAAAAATAGTATTTGCCTTCAAGTCCATATAAATAAAGCTTAATGCCAGTTGCACTGTTAATATCACCTTTTTTTATTCTTAAATCAAGATGCATTAATCCATCAACAAGTTTTTGTAATTCATTAATAGTAAAGTTAGTAGCCTTTTTCAAAGACTTCTGTAAAACAAATGGATGAAGTTTCAAAGTTTTTAAATCATCTCCTCTATTTTGAATTATTTTTACATCCATCAATATTTGTAACTCTCTATTTAACATAGCAATTAAATACTGACTTACATCATTATACCTAAGAAGAACTTCACTTTCTTTTAAAACTTTTTTTAAATTTTTCTCTCCAAAACTGTCTAGAAAGCTCCAAATATTTCCAATAGCACTGAGTCCAATTATATTTTCAAACTCATCGATACTTAATTTACTTTTATTGTTTTTTTCAGCAAACTTCTGGAATTTTAAAATCTCAGAACGTATTAACCATTTATTATTTTCTGATAATGCCACTAGTTGAATTACTAACTCTTGAGGTAACTTTATATTATATTTATTCAAAAGCTGGTTAGTCCATTTCTCAATTTGCCAAGATTTTTGTTCTGTATACAAAAATTGTCTTTTTTCTTTTTTTAATAATTTAGCAAGTTTCTTTTTTTGATCTAGATGCTTATCAAGCCAAATAATAATTTCAAATTGATCTAACTTTTCAAAATTCTCAATAAATTGGTCAGTCACATCATTTTTTTCAAAAAATCTTTTGATAAATAGTATGGAAGTTTCATTAAATAATCCTATTCCTTCTACCTTTGAAAATATTTGACCTATATCTGTAATCTCATCACCATGAATAGTCTCAATATTTATTTTCCCATTTTTAGAAACCTCTTTTAACTTTGAAGTGGCTGAAATAAAACTTTCGTAGGTATCATCACCACAAAAAACTCTAATCATACAAATTTACATTTATGTTTATAGTTAGCTCTACAAATCCGTCCCTGAAATTGATTTTTTCAATACTAGTATCATTCTCTACAGATAATAAATTTCCAATAATACTTTTATTGTTAGTATCATTTTTTTCTGAGTTCAATAGTTTTATTACAGCTGTTGTAAGCAGTTGATTTACTGACCTTGGGACTGAAACTCGTGGAGTTCCTAGTCTTTGAATCACAACATCACCACTTGAATCTGTACCAACTCTAATTTGAGCAATAAGAGGATTATTAGGAATTGAAGATTCCAGTGCCCAAAATAGATCTAGGTGACCTTCCTCAACATTAACAGTTAAATCTTTAAATCCATTAAAACCTTCTTTTGCAAGAGCTGTTAAATAATCTTCTTCAATAATGACTTTATTCTCACCAATAGCCGTTACTTGTTCGCCTATATGTTCTTTTGCCTCTTCAAATGAAATGTCTGATTCTTTTTTAAGTTCTACATCTTTATTGCTAAACTCAACTATGCCATTCCAAATTGAAGGTGGTCGGTATGCAGTAATTATAAAAAATAATGCACAGCAGAAGAAGATAATAAGTAAAAAGAAACAGCTAATTAGCCTACACGTTATAGATCTGTGATGGTTCTTTTCTTCTTCTTCCATAGTATTTATAGTATAGCAGGGAACTATTTAAATTAATGATTTTAAAATATGTTTATTAGACAGATAATAATATTAATAGGACTTGGAATTATGCTAAGTTTCTTAGGTGCCTATTTTGTGTCAGTGAAATCCCCTTTTGATATAAAAAAAATACAGGAGTATATAGAGAAAAATGAAATAGTACAAAGCGATGATGAAAATTTAAATAATGTGATTGAAGATTTAATAAAGGCAAATCAGTCAATTTACTATTTCTCAGAGAATACTTTTATTGCAGCTACAATTTTTACATTTGTAATTACTTGCTTTGCTGCATCTATTCATTTAGTTATAGATAAACTTTTTTTTCGAGAATTTTATGAAACAGCTTCAATATACATTGCGTTAAGAAGGGGACTTCTTTTAGCATTATCTTTTTTTATAGCAGTTTACTTATCTCTTGCAGGTTCTCCTACTTTAGAAATTATATTCTCTGTGGCAATTGTTATAGCAATTGAGATTTTGTTCTCAATATTTTTACACGAACCTTTAAGTAATCTTTTTGGTAAAAATCAAAAGAAAACTGCTGTAACCCCATCACCCAAAGAGGCCTTAGTTTCTTGACCTAATATAAATAGTGCAGTTGCCCATGTATCTGTTTGAATTGATGTTTCTCCTAAAACAAAAACAGTTGAGTAATTTTTTTCTGCTGGTTTGCCAAGTCTAGGATCAATTAAATGGTGAAATTGCTTTACTTTTCTAGCCCAAGAACCTGAACTAGATAAAGACATGTTTTTAAGTTCAAGTTGTCCAGCACTTCCATCTGGAGTTTTTAGTTCAACTACCCAAAACTTGTCTTCATTATTCTTTCCATTAGATCTAATATCTCCACCTGCATTTATTAAGAAATTATCAGAAGTTTTTTTTAAATGATCAAAGGCTAAATCTATGGCGTAACCTTTTCCAATTCCACCTAAATCAATTCTCTGCCCTTCCACCAATTTAATTTTATTTTCTTTTTTATCAACTTCAATATCTTTCCAAGACCTTTTTTTCTTAGCAATATCTGCTACTAGCTTGTCTAGTTTTGGATTCTCAAGCTTTGAAAAATCGTAATTTTTATCATAACCATATACTTCTAGAAAATCGATTATAGTAGGATCAAAAGCCCCATCCGTTTTTTTGCTCATATTAAGCATGTATTCGACAAGAAAAACTAACTCTTCAGATACTTTCACCCATTTTCCACTTTGTCTGTTTAAGTTTGAAAGTTCGCTATCTTCGTTAAATCTTGTGAATTTTTTTACAATTCTATCGAACTCTCCATATGCATTTTCTATAGATTCTTGAATCTCTATAGTGCTTTGTCCATCCTGTATTACAGTTATATCAATATCTGTATTCATGAATTTTCTAGAGTGAAAAATTTTCTGTTTCATTTTGATTTTTTTAATTATCGTGCTTTAATTATATAACGTATGGAGCACGAAGAAATTATACAAAGAGCGAAGAACTTTTTAGCAACTCAAAGAATTGCATCATTAGCTACAGCTAAAGATAATTTCCCTTGGATTGTTGATTTATTTTATGTTTCGGATGAATCTTACAATCTTTATTTCTTAATTTCAAAAAATTCAAAAACTTGGAGTAACATTGAAGAAAACAAGAACATTGCGGTAACAATTGATGCTCATGCAGGTGATGCTTCAAGGCAAAAAAATATTCAGATAAAGGGAATCGCAAAAACATTAACAAAAGAGGAACTAGAATCAGTAATAGATTCATTTGAAGTAGTATTTCCAGATTTGGTAGATGAGACAGACTCTGTGTCTGATTTTAAAGGAAGCAATGATGATAGATTTATAAAAATTATTCCAGAGAATATATTTTTTAGAGACTCAGAAGCCTTCGAAGGACGGCACGAAATTGTTTTATCTTAGTTATTACATAAACACAAATGGCATTTGAAAGAGTGAAATTAAAGTTTGCATTTGATGCACTAGAACCTCATATTGATGCAAAAACAATGGAAATTCATTCGGAAAAGCATCACCAGGGTTATACAGATAAACTAAATACAGCAGTTGAAGATAGTGAATGGGCTGATTATTCAATTGAAGAACTATTAGGTATGCTAGAAGATTTACCAGATGATATTCAAACAACTGTTAGAAATAATGGTGGTGGATTTGCAAATCATAATCTATTCTTCTCTACTCTAACACCTGTTAGTAGCGACGGTCCAACTGGAGAGCTTAAAGAATCAATTGAAGATGCATTTGATAGTTTCGAGGATTTCAAAGAGGAGTTCTCCAAAGCAGCAGCTGGTCAATTTGGATCAGGTTGGGCATTTTTAGCCCTTGATGAAGAAGGGGAACTCTACATTACTGCTAAACCAAATCAAGACAGTCCACTTATGGATAACCATACTCCAATAATGGGAATTGATGTTTGGGAGCACGCTTACTATCTAAATTATCAAAATAAAAGAGCTGATTATATTGAGGCTTTTTGGAATGTTATTGATTGGGAAAAAATTGCTGAAAATTTTGAGAAAGCACAGGCTTAGGCTTCTGCAAAACCTGGGTGAGTAGGTTTAGTTTTACTTTCTGTATATTCATCGGTATCTGTTTCAGCTATACTACCTAAAGCTTTTGCAATATTTACAACATATTCATTATCGCCACTTAACCCCAATACAGAAATTCTAGTTGCTAGTTCATGTAGTTTTTCTTGAAATAATGCTGTATTTGAATCAAGAAAAATATAATTAAGTTGATAAAGTATGTCTTGGTCAAGGTTTGTATTTATATCAGGTAAGTCATAAAGTTTACTAATTATATTCTTACTGATTCTGTTAATTTTAATATTTAATACTGAAACTGCTCTTTGAACGTAAGGATCAAATATAGAGTTTCTAAGACAAAGTCGTAATTTTTCCATTTCTGATAACATGGGATCTTTTAGGACAGTATCTATATTATGCTCAAAAACTAATCTTTCAATTTCACTATCGTCGTCATTAAATCCAAATTTCTTATACATGGCTTTTACAACTGTAGATTTTGTATCATTTGTACTAAAAATCTCAACCATATCACTGAATATTTTATCCATTACAGGAGGAGAAGCAGCTTCCAGTAAGAGAAAACGTGAAAAGTGCCAAGCAATAGGACCAAGATAAATACATGCGTCACCATCAACTTTGCCAAGGGGATTAAAAATTGCTTCTTGTCTTGTTGCTGTAAAAATATCTAATATTTCATCGGTTCCAATAGTAAGCCCTGATTTTGTATTTTCCATTTTTGACTGAAGTCTCTGGATAAATATGGATAGTGTATCAATGCACATACTTTTTAATCTTGTACAGCTAGATAGACTTTTCACTTCTTCAGGTTTCATTAACCCTTCGTTAAGAAAGTCTTGACCAAGTCTATAATTTTCTAGACAAATTTCACAAAGAGAAGGGGGATTGGATACATCTCCTGTTGTTTCAGGAAAGTCATTCATAATATAAATCAAATCAATAACAGAACTAGTCTATCTTAAAAATAGAAATTTTCAAGTATTTTATTTATTTAACTTAGCTATACTCTCACTTGCCCAATCTACAGCAAGGCTAATATTTTCTGAATTAGGATATCCATCTAAAAGTAGAATATTACCAATTTTATTGGCTCCAAGTTTTATTGAGAATATTTCTTTTAAATACTGAACAGCAGTATTAAATTCTTTATATTTTTTATCACCCAATCCAAAGTAAGAAATATATACTTTTGAAAGATTTGTATTGCTATTATTAATAGATGTAAAAATATCTTCTGTTCCAGGTGGTACGTCTCCATCTCCCCAAGTTGAAGCTCCTATAATTATATAGTCAAATTTATCTAATCCTACTCCATTTTTAAAATTAGAGATTGGATTAATTGCTATTTCCAGTTCTTCATTTTTTACTAACTCATCGTGAATTTCATTAGCTATAAACTGAGTATTTCCAGTCAGACTAGCATATGTAATTAAAACTTTTTTCATATACGTATTTTATCATCTAGACTATTACTCTTATTAAAGAATGTGTAAAATAACAATAATTGCCTTAATTTTTAATGCAAAAAAATGGAAGTAGGAGATTTAATGATAGGGCTACTTTTAGCAATACTAGTAGTCAATGTATTTAACATTGCAATGATTTTAAGAGTTGCAAGATGGTTAGGAAGTAATGATGCTTTTGAAGAATCAAAGGCTATTTCACTTAATGATCCATTCTTTAAAGTATATTTAATGGGGCCAATGGTATCTTGGTCAAAGCTAAAAAGAACTAGAGACAATAAATACTGGTTAGATTTAAGAGGATGGTTTTTTGTGAGAGTAACAATGTTCGCAGTTCTAACATTCTTACTATTTGCAAACATTTATCTTTTGCTTTGGTATTTATCAATGTAGTTCTTGATGTACCAGACTACGCCAAGGCTTCGTCTGGCACTCAAACTGAAAAAAGTGATGGTAGGGGCAAGTCGCGACTTGCCCCTACTTGCGTTATAATTACACATGCAAAAACAACCAACAACATTAGCTATTGACACTTCTTGTGATGAAACATCTGCCTCAGTTGTAGAGGGTGTTAGAGTACTTTCAAACATTCAACCTTCACAAATGGAATATCATAAAAAATATGGAGGAGTTGTACCATCGCTTGCAAAACTTGCACATACTGAGCGAATAGATAACGTTGTAACAGAAGCCTTAAAACAAGCTCAAAAAACAATAGATGACGTCGATTATATTTCTGTAACTTATGGTCCAGGCTTAGCAATTGCACTCGAAGTTGGGATAAATAAAGCAAAAGAGTTAGCAAAAGAATTTAATAAACCAATAATGATTATTAATCATATGGAAGGACATTTACTGTCTAGTTTTGCAGAGAGGAATTCAATGCTGGAAGTGAACGGCCATGGTCGTTCCGTACAATGCGTAGAAGTTGCCAATAAATGTCCTTCCATAGGAGTTCTTATATCTGGTGGTCATACAGAATTCGTTCTTGTAAAGCAAATAGGAGAATATGAAAAAATTGGAGAAACACTTGATGATTCTTGTGGTGAATGTTTAGATAAATGTGGAAGAATGTTAGGTCTTGGTTATCCAGCTGGTCCAATAATCTCAGAGTTTTCAAAAAAACAAAGAAAAAAGGTAAAGATAGAGAAAGTTAAAGACAATCAGTCTACTCTTTTAAGATTAAGTTCGGGTACAGAGAGCTATGAGTTGCCAATTCCAATGGCAAACTCTAATGATCTAAATATGAGCTATTCTGGATTAAAAACAGCCTTTAAACAGCTTGTAGATAAAATTGCTGAAGATAAAAAAGTAAAGAAAGTAAAAGATGGAAAATTAGAAGCAAATATAGAAACTTTTGATTTAGAAAAAGAAGAAATAATGAATTTATGTGTTCTGCTTGAAGCAACTGCATATGAACAAATTGCAATAAAACTGAAAAATGCACTGAGAAAATACTCAGTAAAAGAAGTTTGGCTTGGTGGAGGTGTTGTTGCAAGCTCAAGACTTAGATCAGTTGTTAGATCAACTGTAAAATCTTTTGATGAGTCAATTGAAGTTAGATATCCATACTCAAAAAAACTAACAACAGATAATGCAGCAATGATTGGAGTGGCAGCAAATATAAATATGCTACAATTACAAAAGCTACAAATAAGCTTATCCCCAGAAAACAAAGCTACACTCGGAGAGCATGGAATTTTTATTGATTCTTCTGACTTTTCTGAAATTGATAGAGACCCCTCATTAGAGCTACCTGTCTACGTTTAGACAAGTCTAAACTACAACAGGCAAGCTAGCTAATTTTATTATAAAAAGCTAGAAGCTCGGAGCACGAGGCTAGCAGCTAATTTATGGCATCAAAAATATTTACAGCAGCACTTGAGGGATTAGACTGTTTTATCGTTGAGGTAGAAACAGACTATCAAAAAAGACAGTTTAGTTTTTCTGTTGTTGGCTTGGCAGACAAGTCAATTCAGGAGGCAAGAGATAGAATTCCATCAGCAATTAAGGCATCTGGAGTTAACTTTATTCCAGCTAGAATTGTTTCTAATTTAGCTCCTGCAGAAGTACATAAAAGTGGTCCAAGCTATGACCTACCTTTAGCTATTGGTTATTTAACAGCAACGCACCAATTAGAAATAGACCCTAATAATAAAATATTTATTGGAGAGCTTGCACTGGATGGAAGATTACGTCCAGTAAATGGAATTTTACCCATCGCTGATGGAATATTTAAATTAGGATATAGTGAAATATACTTACCAGAAGAAAATGCTCACGAGGCTAAATTAATTGAAGGATTAAAAGTATATCCCGTAAAAACACTAAAAGATTTAGTAAATCATTTTTGGGGAATTTCTATAATTGAACCTTTATCAAAAGTGCCGATTAGATCTACAAACAAGATCGATTATCTCTTCGATTTGGCTGATGTAAAAGGGCAGACACATGCTAAAAGAGCATTAGAGATTGCAGCAGCTGGAGGGCATAACCTTTTACTTTCAGGAGTTCCAGGCTCTGGAAAAACTTTATTATCTAGATGTATTCCAACAATCTTGCCTCAAATGACAATACAAGAAAGTTTAGAAGTAACAAGAATTTATAGCATAATTGGAGCAACAAGTAAGAAAGATCCACTAATTAACTCAAGACCATTTAGAACACCACATCACACATCTTCTCAAGTAGCTTTAGTTGGTGGTGGAACAAAAATTAGACCTGGAGAAATATCACTTTCTCATAGAGGTGTTTTATTTTTAGATGAATTTCCTGAATTTTCTGTACAAGCGCTAGAGGCATTAAGGCAACCACTTGAAGATAAAGTTGTAACAATTGCAAGAGCATCTGGCACCCTTACTTTTCCAGCTAACTTTATTTTAATTGCTGCAATGAATCCCTGCCGATGTGGGTATTTTGGTGATCCAGATAAAGAATGTTCTTGTTCTCAAAATGAGATTTTAAAATATCAATCAAAGATTTCAGGTCCAATACTAGATAGAATTGATATTTTTGTAAATGTTTCAAAAGTTAAAAATACAGATCTACTTTCTAAAAGTTCTTCAGAATCTTCTGCGTCAGTAAGGAATAGAGTTGAAAGCGCAAGACAATTTCAATTGAAAAGATTTAATGGTACAAACTTCGTTTGTAATTCCGATATGATGCACAAACAAATAAATGAATTTATTCAGCTTGAAGAATCGTCTAGAGAATTAGTTGAAAAGGCAATGAAGAACTTACAATTAAGTGCTAGGTCGTATTATAGACTCCTAAAAGTAGCAAGAACAATTGCTGATTTAGATAATTCTGCAAATGTAAAAGATGACCACGTACAAGAAGCATTAAGTTTTAGAGTTAGCCTGGGGGCTTAATAATAATACCTGCTATAAAAACCGTCTTCAGTGAGTAAATTTACTCCATCCCAAACCTTTCTTTTAAACTCAGCCTTGAATTGTGTTGGAGAGTAAACATCCCACTTACGCCAGTCGAATAACTCTACTCTTCTTTTAGAAGCTTGAGAGCTAGTAAAAATATGAACATAATGATATTGAAAATCATTCTCATCTTGAGATTTTTCGTAATAAAGCATAATAGGATAATCAAAATCATTTATAAATTTTAAATCTATTTCCATTCCTTCCACTGCATAAAAAGTTGAATCAACAGCATTTATTGGATATCCCCAATCATAGCTGGCAATATTTTGTCCATGTGAACTTCTGTCCGTTATAGGTAAACCAGTTTCTAAGGCAGCTCTAAAAATGGTTGTTGTTGAGTTACAATAACCACTCCCAATTAATCTGCCACTAGCAGTTCTGTTTAGTCCAGGTTGTTTAGCAATTTGTCTTAAGTAAGAGAATTCTTCACCAGGCATAATCACTACTTTCTGAATTTCTTCTAGTCCAAGTTCTGCAAAATATACCGCTGAATTTCCTTGTCCATCTCTAATTAAATCAATTCTTGTTTGTCCCGTTCCAACTAGATTTGTAAAATCGTATACGGGTTTATTACTCTGTATTTCACTTATGCTAGTACTTTCTATAATTGGAGCAAATTTGATTTTTCTATTATTTATCCAAAGAGAAATATATTCGATAGTATTATCAATACTTAGTTTTTCTCCAGTAGAAGGAAGTTTATATACTGCTATAAAATTATCAAATTCTTCTATTTCTCCTGGAAATGGTTCAACATTATATCTTTCACTAATTTCGGCAAGCTTATTTTTTAATGGTAAATCATTATAGATTTTCCAACTGTATCCATCTTCATTTTTATAAAAGCCAAAAACATCCTCGGCAATATTTCTGCTTAAACCGATTGAGTTTTCAAGAGTTAAGTAAATTTCACTGAACTGTTGTTCGTAGAGTTTACATGCTTTTATTAATTCAAATGTATCACCTAAAATATAATCTTCAATATTAATCTTGGAGAAAGTCTCATTACTATAACTATCAATGAGTTTTTGTGATAAATCATCTTCATTTAATCTAACATTATAATTGTTACTTTTGCAGTTTATTAGCCTGTTTGAAGAATCAAAAGATACATAGTCACTGTTTGAGTAGTTAATACCTAAATCAAAAAGTAGTGATACAGAATCTAAAACAAAATAGTCTCCTATTTGGGATAAATAATTTGAGGGATTTACTTCTGCAAACGCCGTATCTACTTCAAAGATAACGGTAATATTTTCAGCTAAAGTTACTGTAGATGCATTAGATATCTCTATAACTCCAACCTTTGTTAAGACAAAAAAGCTCAAGCTAATTAAAATTAGTAGTAAACTACAAAATAGAAAATAAAAAGACTTAAAAATTCCCATACAATTAGTATAGGAAAAAGTAAGTAAGAATGTAACCAAAGGGTATAACCTGATATAATTCTCAATGGATCCAATACTAACGTTTATACTTATAGTACTATTACTTTCAGTAGTATTTTTAATAAAAACGATTGCAAAGCGTGAATATTCTAATACTTCACAAAATGCAATGTGGGGAGATATACTCCGTGTAGGTTCAGGTAAAAATGATTTAGCTATAAAGCTTACTTCAGAAAGAATTTTATTACTAATAATTTTATTACTTCTAGTACACTTTATCTTTACAATATCAGCAAATGAAAGGCTTTTAGGATTCTTTCCTCCATTAATTGCACTAATTTGTGTTGGTATTGGTTATTACATTAGAGAAGTAAAGAAAAGAAAAATTTGGTCTAGGCATACTATTGTTCCAGATTCAAAAATTCCTGAAGATTTGAATGTTTATGAAATTGGAATGTTAAATGATGGTACATTTGGACAAGAAGATATTTTTGCGACTTTTGCAGCACTTAGACTCGGATATATAGATAAGGATTTGACAGATCTAAAGCCATACAGAAAGTTTGAAGATAAATCACTTCAAGAAATTAATAGATATTTAAATCCTAATACCAAGCAAGGTCAAAATGAAAATAGTAGAGTTCAATTCTCTACTGGAATTTACGCCAAGATGGTTAGAGATAAATATTTTGCATATGATCCAAGAGCTGTTTTTGCATTTTTTCTAACTGTAGCTGGTTTTTGTCTTTTATTTAATAGCTTACTTGATGAGTTTGCAGATAATCGTTTTTACGACTTAAATTTTATTACCTTTAGTTTTGCAATAGCCTTCTTTATACTTGGAATTTCAGCACCTTTCTTTCATGAGAATTTTGAAAGAGTTTTACCAATTAGACTTAAGCTAGAAGGACTAAAGATGTATCTAAAAACAGCAGATTATTACAGAATTAAGCATGACGAAAAAAGATTTGAAGAGATTATTCCATACATGTTGGCACTAAGATTAAACATCAACTACATTGACGACATGATTGAATATATAGATAGGAAGACTGAAATGGCCTAAAGTTTTCTAATTACAATAACCCATTCACCTTTTGGTGCTTGTTTTCTAAAATTTGAAATCACTTCTGCAACTTTGCCTCTTTCAACCCGTTGAAATTTTTTTGTAATTTCACCAACTGCACTCACACTTAAATCATCTCCATAAAGTTCTTTTAAAATTTCTAAAGATTTAATAACTCTAAAAGGAGATTCATAAACAATTAAACTAGTTTGTTCTAGATTATAGTTATCTAGAAGTTTCTGTATCTTACTTTTCTTTCTTGGTAAAAATCCTACAAAAGAATAATAGTCTGTTGGCAATCCAGACAAAACAAACGCTGAAGTTACTGCTGTTGGACCTGGCACCACATCTATTTCAAAACCTGCTTCAATTACATCTCTAATTAATTTGAAACCTGGGTCAGAGATTCCTGGCATTCCTGCATCAGTAGCTATAGCTACATCTTCATCCTTAAGTTGTTCCAAAATATCTTTTACAACTCTGTCGTGGTTTTGTTCTCTATATGAATGAATATTTTGTTTGGTGTCTATGTTTATTTCAAGAGATTCTAGTGTGTCTAAATATCTATCTTTTAGAATATTTTTAAATTTTATAAATACTCTTGTGTCTTCTGCTAAAACAACTTGGCTTTCAAAAATATGACGTAGAGCTCTAATTGAAATATCTTCAACATTACCAATTGTTGTTCCAAGAATAATTAATTTACCCATAGTGGATTATACTATGCTTACTATTTTCAGACTATAGACCAATACTGTCACTTCGAGTGATCCCAACTGGTTGGGATTATATCGAGAAGTGAGTTCTCGATACAAAAT
>JAGQLF010000001.1 GCA_020429545.1 Candidatus Dojkabacteria bacterium | reverse complement strand
AGCATTAAAAACGGATAATCTAATAATTGGTATATGAAATATCGCACCTGCAGAAGTTTTTGCTACAGTAGGAGTGATTTCTGCATTTGTTGGAATGATTACACCATTAACTCCAGCAACTTCGGCTGATCTAGTAATAGCTCCAATATTGTGTTCAAAAGTCGCAGTGGAAATATATATAAATGATTGATTATCCTCGCCGGTAATTAAATCTTTTAATTTAGATTCATTAAACTTAACTTCGCAACAAACTCCTTGGTGTTCTTCAGAACTGGTGACCTTAGAAATTTCTCTTCTATCTAGATATGAAATTGGTACATTTAAAGATTTTGCTAGTTTCACAATTAGACCTATCTTTTCGTTGTTATCTGACCCTTCTTGAATAGAAACTTTAGACACTTGATGGTTTGATTTAAGTGCTTCTATTACTATATTTCTACCGTAGAAAATCATTAAGAGTAGTTAATAATGAATATTGAGTATTTAGTACTGAGTTTATAGTCTTATGAAAGTAGAGTCAATTAGTTAGCTAGAGCTTCAGATTCTTTTCGCATTTTTTTGTACTCTTTCATGCTAACTTTGATTCTTTTTGTAGTGCCGTTAATGTTAACTTTAACCTTTCTTAGATTAGGTTTCCAAGTTCTTTTTGTCTTAGGTGCCTTATAATTCCACGCTCCTCCAGATCCAGACTTACCTCTTCTGTGCTGAATTCTATTTCCTGTTCTTGTTTTTCTTCCTGATATTTCGCAAACTCGTGCCATTTCTTTGAAATTGTTTAAATAACGTGTAGATTTTATATCAAAATTAAATATTTTGCAAAGTTTTATAACCTTTTGCTATACTTGATGAGCACTTTAAATTAGTACAGAGTAGTTAGTACTGAGTACTTAGAAGTTAACAAAATAACTAAGTACTAAAAATTCATTACTCGATACAGTTATGCTGGAATAGTCCGCCTTCGCTGAAGCTACGGCGAGACTAAATTGACAAGTTAATTTAAGTAAGTGCTGGAATAGCTCCCCGACATTGTCGGGACTAATGCGGTCAAATCATTTTATTGCACTACGTTTATAAAATGATGACCTTATTGAGCAGTTGGTTTTTTAAGTGATAAACAGAAAGGAAAAACGTAGATTTAACAATTAGATTGCTGGAATAGCTCAGTTGGTAGAGCAACTGTTTTGTAAACAGTCGGTCCTGGGTTCGAGTCCCAGTTCCAGCTCCAGTTCAGTTTTTAGTAATTAGTACTGAGTACTTAGAAATTAATAAAATAACTAAGTACTAAAAACTCAGTACTTGGTACTTGTTTCCGGAGATGGCGGAGCGGTCAATCGCACCTGACTGTAAATCAGGCGTCCCAGGACTACGGAGGTTCAAATCCTTCTCTCCGGATATTTTTTATTCTCACATTCAAAAGATCTAATATTGTATAATCTTCCAGATTCATAAAAGCTGGAATAGCCCGCCTTCGCTGAAGCTACGGCGAGACTAAGTTGACAATTTTAACTCGTAATAAATGCTGGAATAGTCCGCCTTCGCTTAAGCTTCGGCGAGACTAAATTGACAAGTTAATTTAAGTAAGTGCTGGAATAGCTCAGATGGTAGAGCGCACCCATGGTAAGGGTGAGGTCCTGGGTTCAATTCCCAGTTTCAGCTTATTTTTAAATTACTACCTCATATAGACATCTTCATATATAATTTGTAAAAGTAGCCAGTAATTAGTACTGAGCATTTAGTGTTCAAGACTATAGTAACTAATTACTCAATACTCAACACTAATTACTATTTACTCATTTTAAAGTGTTCAAAAATTTTCGTAAAAATAATGCAGAATATATTTATATTGAGTTTGGAACAGATCAGTTTAAAGTCTATGCACCTAGCATCAATCTATTTGAAACTAAGCCATCAGTTATATGTGTTTCTAAAGATTATGACGAAGTAATATTTATTGGGGAAGAGGCTGTAACTAAATACTCAACAAAAAAGTATAGAAAGATTTCTCCTGTAATAAATGGAACAATCCATGACTATAAAGCTTCTGAGCTATTTTTACATCATGAGCTAGCCGTGATTTTAGAACAAATGGGTAGGAAAACTAAATTCTTTAGGCCAAACATAGTTGCAAGCATACACTCAACATCCTCAGAGGTTGAAATTTCAGCCTATACAGATGCACTTGAATCATTTGGAGTCAGTTCAGTAACTTTTGTAAATGAGGGTGTAGCAGCTTTGTATAGTGATTCAGAAATAGGGTCAGGAATTGTATGTAAAATTGGATACTCAATTACAGATTTGTTGATAATTATTAACAATGAAATCTGTTATGACAACACATTTTACTTTGGCTCAGTAAATATACTTTCGTCAGTTCAAGATTATATAAAGGATAAGTATCTTATTGATATCTCCCTAAAATCTATAAACAAAGTTATTAGTGAGATGGACTTTTCATCTTCAAAGAAAAAGATAGTTCAACTAAAAGGTAAGAATTTGAAAGACGGACTACCAGTAGAGTTTGAAGTTTATCAATCTGAGATCACAAATGTAATCATAGAAGAATTCTCTGTTGTAATAGTTGAGTTAAAGAAAATGATAGAAAAAGCATCGACATCAGAGTTAGATCAGCTTTTAGAAGAAGGTATAACTGTTTCTGGAGGACTATTTCTGATAAAAGAATTTTCTAACGAAATTAAAAAGCATGTTAAACTGAAGTTACAAATTACAGATCCTATCAAGGCTACAGTGATGGGATTAGAAATAATTAATAACTCCCCAGACCTTTTAGAGAATTTAGAAGTTAAAGATTTGATATTCTTATGAATTATACGAAACTTTTATCGTTTCCAATTCAATATTTCTATATAGTAGGAATAACTATAGTAGTAATTTTTGCGGCTTTTAGCCAGCTTATGGAAGGTAATGTTCTTAATTCAACATCATTGCAGTTTGTTGTAGATAAAGAAGTTGAACTAGCTCCAAGAGGAAAAATTTTAGATTCGGTAGGTAGAGTTTTGGCTCAAGATGTAAAAGCTTTTGATATTTATTTGAAATACTCCAAAGAAATGGAAAAGGATTATTCTGATTTATTAGAGTATTTTGATAACAATGACATTGATATTGAAAAGTTATTAGAAGAAATAGACACAAATCTTCAATGGGATCAAAGAGTATTGTCGCTATTAGATACTTCTCAAGTATCTAAAATGGAACAAGTTTTTAAAGATATCCCCAATTTAGAAGTAAGGTCCAGGTTTATTAGGCATTATTCACTACCATATGAGTTTGCTCATATTACAGGATATACGGGAATTGTGGATGAAGAAACAGTTAAGGAGGGAGAATATAAAACAGACGAATTTATTGGCAAGTACAGATTAGAAAAACTTTATGAGGAGAATTTACGTGGTATACCAGGTCAGATAATTCATGACGGCTTATCTGAGATTTCAATACCACCTATAGAAGGTGATTCAATCTATTTAACGATAGATGCGAGCTGGCAGGACCAACTTTATAGATGGTTAGCTGAGTATAATAACAGGAACAATGCAGCTGGAGGTGCAGGAGTAATAATGGATTCTGAGACAGGGGAGATTAAAGCTATGGTGTCTTACCCAGGTTTTGATGTTAATACGATAGTCAGGGGTATCAGCGCTGATTCTTTTAGTGATTTACAATCTTCAAGAACCACACCTCTTATTGATAAAGCTATTGTTGGATCTTATACACCAGGTTCTATTTTTAAACTGATAACGTCTTATTCTTTGTTGAATAATAATATTATCAAAAAAACATCAACTTTTTTTTCGAATCAATGTTTGAACCTAGGAGGAGGCTTTGAATTTTGCGAATATGGTAAAAATTTTTATGGTGAACTTAATCTTGAAAATGCATTAATTAAATCAAGCAACTTGTATTTTTGTAATTACGCTTTAAAGATGAGCGAAGAGAAAGGATTTTCGTACCTAGTTTCTGATGCACAAGAATTTGGTATTGGTTCACCCACAGGCATTGAATTTGAAAGTGAATCTAAGGGTGTTATGGATTCTCCAACGCGAAAATTAGAAGTAACAGGTGATGGTTGGTTTGATGGAGATACTTGCAATGCTGTTATTGGACAAGGGGCTGTTACAGTATCACCTATACAAATGGCAGTTGCAGTTTCAATGATTCAAAATGGTGGAAAAAAATTAAAACCACATTTTATATATAAGATAAAACATAATGATGGTACAGAAGAGTTCTATAATCAACCTCAAATCATAGAAACTGTTAATATGCCTGAAAGTATAAGTACTGCTATCAAAGAAGGTATGTATGGTGTGGCATACAATAATGGAAGTGTTGTGGCAAGATTCTTTTCTGATCTTAAAGACTATAATATTCATGCAAAAACTGGGTCAGCCGAAACTTTAGAAAATATGAACGGAGTATTTGTAGAAAGGGTTCATGGTTGGATTGTTGGTACTTTTGACAAAGATGGTAAAACCTACACTTTTAGCTTCTTCCAACAATATGGAGGAGGAGGCTATTATATCGCCCCAATGTTAAAAGATTTTTTACAAAGTATTTAATTATATTATACAAAATGGATAAGTTAGCTAAATTTAGCTTATCTCTCTTGCTACAAAAGGGAATAGGTTCATCTAGTTTTAAAAAATTACTCAGTAAGTTTGGAGATATTGATTCTTTATTTGAGAATAAAAGTATTTCAGATTTGAATCTAAAGATTATTAAAGCATTATCAAAAGCTAAGGCAGATATGAATAGAATGGATTCATATATTGATAAATATAAGGTATCAATGGTGTTTATTTGGCAAGATAATTACCCATTGCTATTAAAAGAAATCCCTGATGCACCTGCTGTTCTGTTCTATTTAGGAGATTTAGAATCTATAAACTGGGATAAATCAATAAGTATTGTTGGAACAAGAAAATATACTGACTATGGAAAAAGAATTACAACTGAGTTTACTAAAGATATAGTCAGTGCTGGATTTGCAACTGTAAGTGGTATGGCACTTGGAATAGATTCAATAGTTCATAAACAGACTTTAAAAGATAATGGCAGAACTGTTGCTGTGCTTGCTTCAAGTGCACATATCCCAACTCCTGAGTCTAATCGATCATTATACAAATCGATATTAGATTCTAATGGTGTCATTATTTCTGAAACATTCCCGCATCAAAATGTATTGCCTGGTATGTTTGCACAAAGGAATCATTTAATTGCAGGTTTGACTAAAGCAACATTAGTTACAGAAGCACCAATAAAGAGTGGTTCTTTGATTACTGCTAATTTAGCATTTGAATATAATAGACTGGTATATGCAGTGCCCGGTGATATTTATAGAGAATCAATAATCGGAAATAATAATTTAATCAAACAAAACATTGCAAAGTTAGTCAATATTAGTGGAGATTTATTAGAAGATTTTGGATTAGAAAGTCAAAAAATACAGAGAAAATTGCCTATAGGTTTGACAAAAGAGGGTAAAAGCATTTATGATCTTTTGTCCTCAAAGCCAAAAAGTATAGATGAGATGGGACAAGAGAGCGGGATTGATATAAATAATCTTATAAAAATTTGCTTTGAATTAGAAATTCAGGGTATTTTAAATAAACGACTTGATGGAAAATATTCATTGAGTTAGATAATAAAAAATGAAGTCATTAGTAGTTGTAGAGTCGCCTTCTAAGGCAAAAACAATAAATAAGTATCTTGGAAAAGATTACGTTGTTAAAGCATCTAAGGGCCATGTTGTAGATTTACCTAAATCTAAAATGGGTGTTGATGTTGATAACGACTTTAAGGTTGACTACGAAGTCAAAAACGATAAGTCTTTAAAAGAATTAAAACAAGCATATAAAGGAGCAGATAAATTAATACTAGCTGTCGACTTAGATAGGGAAGGTGAAGCAATTGCTTGGCATGTTGCACAAAAACTAGGAGCACTAACTGAAGGCGGTAACCCAAAGAAAGGACATGATGTGGAAAGAATTGTCTTTAGTGAAATAACTGAAGATGCAATAAAAGAGGCAATTGAACATCCAAGAAAAGTAGATATGAATTTAGTTAATGCTCAACAAGCGAGAAGAATTTTAGACAGACTTGTTGGTTACACACTTTCTCCAGTGCTATGGAAAAAAATTATGTTTGGTTTGTCCGCAGGTAGAGTTCAATCAGTTGCCCTTAGACTAGTTGTGGAAAAGGAAGAAGAGAGAAACAAGTTTGAAGCTGTTGAGTATTGGTCTTTAATCAGTTATGCAACAGATAAGAAAGGTAACAAAGTCGTAATAGAAATCAAAGAAAAAGAAGATGAAGATGATGAAGAGCAAAAGAAAGATAAAATTGATCCAAAGCTAATTCCTTTTGAATATATTTACGATTCTAAAAAGAAAGGGCTAAAAGATAAAAAAGAAACAGAAAAGATTATTAAAGAAATTGAAAAAGAACATTTAATTGTAGAAGATGTTGTTAAGAAAGAATCTAAAAGAAATCCAAAGCCACCATTTACTACAAGTACATTGCAGCAAGCCGCTGTAAACACACTTGGATTTAGCTCAAAAAGAACAATGATGGTTGCTCAAAAGCTATACGAAGCAGGATTCATTACATACATGAGAACGGATTCTATTTCTCTATCAAAGCAGGCAATAGACGCAGCAAGAAAAGAGATTAAAAGTAAATACGGAGATAAATACTTGCCAGAAAAACCTGTAATGTACAGTACTAAAAGTAAAACTGCACAGGAAGCTCACGAGGCAATTAGACCAGTAAAGATGGATTTAGAAGATGATAAATCTTTTAAAGAAGAACAAAAAAAGTTGTATAGACTAATTAGAAATAGAGCAATTGCTTCACAAATGAATCCTGCAAGAGTAGAAACAATGACAATTACAGCTGTGGCTGGCAAGCATAAATTCAAAGCAACTGGAACAAGAGTTTTGTTTGATGGATATTTAAGAGTAAAAGCTGAAAAGCAAAACGAAACAATACTGCCAGAAGTTACAAAAGGAGATAAGTTCTACCACAAAGAAATTAGAGCTGATCAGCACTTCACACAGCCACCAGCAAGATACTCTGAAGCATCACTAATTAAAAAGCTTGAGGAGCTTGGAATTGGAAGACCATCAACATACTCATCAATTATCTCAACAATTTTGTCGAGAAAATATGTAGAAAAAGAAGGAAGATACCTATTTCCAACAGATACAGGAATCGTTGTAAATAAACTTCTCGTATCACACTTTAAAGACATTGTAGACTATGACTTTACGTCAGAGATGGAAGACAATCTGGATACTATTGCTGATGGAGGTTTAGACTGGAAAAAAATGTTGAAAGATTTCTATAAACCATTTGCAAAAAATGTGAAAGAAACAGAAAAAACTATAACTAGAGATGATTTTAAAATTTTAGGAAAAGCACCAAAAGATATTAAATGTCCTGAGTGTAATTCAAAAATGCTAATAAAATTAGGAAAGTATGGAAGATTCTATACATGTTCACGTTGGCCAGATTGTGAAGGAATTTTAAGTATGGATGGAGAATCTCAAGAAGAATTTGAAAAGAAACCAACAACAAAAGAATTCCAAGAAACATATATGCCAGCTCCAAAAACTGAAGATGAAAGGGATTATGTTTTAAAGAAGGGTAGATTTGGAGAATTCTGGGCACACCCAGACTATCCAAAGGTAAAAGATGCTCGTCCTTTAGAATATACAAAAAAGAAAAGAACAGAGCTTTTTGGACCAGCTCCAAAAACAGATAAGGGAGATGAGTATCTACTACGTTCTGGAAAGTATGGTTACTTCTGGGCACACCCAGATTATCCAAAGGTAAAGGATATTCAAAAGGTGAAAAAACAACCTAAGAAAGAGGAGGATAATTAAAAATTACGAATTAAAAATATCCGGCGATCTGCGAGGAGTGAGTGTAACGAACGACGTGGCAGTCCCGCTCAGTATGTGATTTAATCAGTAATTCGAAGAAACTATGCTTCAATTCTAAGTAATTGATTAATAGCATTTTTCATTAGTTTAAACCTTACTGG
This sequence comes from Candidatus Dojkabacteria bacterium, assembly GCA_020429545.1. GTDB lineage: Bacteria > Patescibacteriota > Dojkabacteria > J137 > J137 > JAGQLF01. Next base: position 28,584 of record JAGQLF010000001.1, on the reverse strand, counting down.
ATCAATTTCAGATCCTTCTTTAAAAGTTTCTCCAGCCTTAAAACGTGGTGTGATAATTTCTGCAAATACAAGGTTATGATCCTTAGATGAAGAAGCAACCCAACAAAGTAGAGATCCTGGTTCTAAGAATAGAGGAGGGCAACTAATATTGTTCTCTGTATTGAAGTAATGGTAGTTTACATTAGTTTCTCCATTTCTCATGAATAACAAGTGCCCAGAACCAGTATAAGGTTGTTCAATAGCTATAAAACTATGCCCAACTTCTTGAATTGGTGTATGATATCCCTTTTGAACTTCAACAATTGCCCCATCTGCAATTTCACTGATTTCATTAAGCTCTAATGTAATACAAGTTACTCCTTTAATAACTTCTTCTGGATCTTCATTATATGTAACAGTGTAATGTTCATTACCTAGTTGAATTGATGAAGGTAGGTCATAAAGTGTTGATTCTGGTGTATTTTGCATAAGGTGTATTTTAAATACCGGGATTATATCACCATATTTTTAATCGTGACCTCCATCAGCAATTAAAACACTTCCATTGACAAAGCTTGCATCATCACTTGCTAAAAAGAGCGCTACTTTAGCAATCTCTTCAGGTTTTGCAAATCTTTTTACATAAATCTTTTCTGTTTCTTCTACTACATAGTCTTTTGGTAAATCGGCATTCATGTCTGTATTTATCCATCCAGGTGCAATTGCATTTACCCGTATATTAGGTGCTAGTTCTTTTGCAAAATTCTTTGTAAGAACTACAACTCCAGCCTTTGTTGCATCATAATCGATAGCTTCAGGACTAAATGTATTTATCCCATTCGTAGAACTTATATTAATAATATTTCCACTTTTATTCTTCATCATTTCAATTGCTGCATATTTAGAACACATAAAAGTTCCAGTTAAATTTACACTTAGAGTTTTATTCCAATCTTCCATAGATTTCTCAAATAGAGGAACGTCAAATACAACGCCTGCGTTATTTACTAAAATATCCAGTCTTCCAAATTTTTCTATAGTTTCTTGAATCATATTTTTTACATCAGACTCATTTGAAACATCACATTTTATTGCTATTACTTCAGTTCCTAAGCCTTTAATTTCATTTACCAATGAATTTATCTTTTCAGGATCCGAATTGGTGTAGTTTAAAACAATATTTGCACCTTCTTTAGCAAATTCAATAGCAATTGCTTTACCAATACCTCTACTTGAACCTGTTATTAATGCTACTTTATCTTTTAATTTCATAATTTAGTGAGTTAATTAAATTATTTTAGCATCAATATAGTCAATTAAGTATTGCTTATGATATAATCAAACCACAAAACCAGCACGGGAAATTAGAATTCCTTGTCATTGAAAAAATGATGCATTTCCCGGAAGTATATTAATTAATAAAAAGGAAAATAAAATGGCAGAAAATAAAGATACAAAGAAGCCATCTACAGCTTCAAAATCAAAAGTAGAAATCCCTAATGTTAAAGATATGTTTAAAGCAGGTGTTCAGTTTGGACACGAAACATCAAGATGGAATCCTAAAATGAGAAAATTCCTATACGATGTAAAAGGCAATATTCATATTATTGACGTTACAAAAACTGAAGCTCAATTAAAAGAGGCAGTACAATTCTTAAGTGAAGCAGCAGCAAATGGAAATGTTCTATTTGTAGGAACAAAGAAACAAGCTTCAAATATTGTTAAAGATAATGCAGTCAACTGCGGTGCACATTTCACCAACCAAAGATGGGCAGGAGGATTGTTAACAAACTTTAAGAAAGTTAGAGAAAGTTTTGCAAGATTAAGAGAACTTGAAACTTTATTTGAAAAAGGAGTAGAAGGAAGAACTAAATACGAAATTTCATTAATGAAAAAAGAATGGGCAAAGTTATCAAGACTTTACTCAGGAGTTAAAACATTAGAGCAAATGCCAAAAGCAATGGTTATTGTTGATACAAAATTTGAAAAGAGTGCAGTAGCAGAAGCAGTGAAAATGCATATACCAATTGTAGGAATAATAGATTCTAATTCAGATCCTGATTTGATTAACTATCCAATTCCTGCAAACGATGATGCAATTTCTTCAATTACGCTATTGGTAAAAACATTGGCAGCAGCAGTAAGAGAAGGAAACAAAGGTGGAGGAGTAAAACATCACCTAAAAGATTATGCTAAGGTAGAAGTTCAAATTATTAGAAAAGAAAGTGACTCAGATGATGCTTCATCAGCAGTGGATTTTGATATGCCAGAAGGAAATACGCCAAAAACATTCAAAGGAAAGAAAATTGTAAAAGCTCCACAAAAAACTTCAAAGGCTAAATCAAGTGGAGGAAAATCAAAAGGAATCTTAGAAAAGGTTCAAGAAGAAAAGGAAAAGGCTAAAAAGAAAAAATAAACATAGACATTTTCCTCTCCTTGTAGGAGAGGATAAATTTTGCCGAAGGCAAAAGAAAGGTGAGGTCAAGACCTCATCCGGCATAAAGTATACGCTACGCTTAACTTTATGCCACCTTCTCCTAAAAGGAGAAGGAAAACAAAATTCTGAGTGCTAAAAACTTGGTACTCGTTAACTTATCATTTATAATAAATTCATATGGCAACAATGGAAGAAATAAAAAAGCTTAGAAATGAAACAGGTGCAGGAATAAACGCTGTGACAGAAGCTCTGAAAGAGTCTAAAGGCGATATGGAAGCTGCAAGAAAATACTTAAGACAGAAAGGAGAAGCTAAAGCAGAAAAAAGAAAAGATAGAACAGCAGCTAATGGAATTTTAGGTGTATATATTCATGGGAATAATAAAGTAGTTACAGTTGTAGAAGTAAGTTGTGAAACAGATTTTGCTGCGAAAAGTGAAGATATGAGAAAATTCGCAAATGATTTAGCATTACAAGTTGCTGCTGCAAATCCAGAATTCTTAAGTGTTGATGGTGTTAGTAAAGAAAAAGTAGCTGAACTAAATGATACTTTTGAAAAAGAATTAGAAGGAAAGCCAGAAAATATTAAAGAAAATATTCTAAAAGGAAAAATGGATAAATATTATGAAGCATCAGTTTTAATGAAACAGGTTCTTTTTGCTGACGATTCAAAAACAGTAGAAGATTACCTAAATGAGATGGTTGCAAAAATTGGAGAAAAAATTGAATTAAAATCATTCTCCAAGTTTGAAGTTGCTCAAGATGTTCAGTATTGTAGCGTAAATAAATCTGAAGAAAAATAACATGTTAATAGACGATAAATCATTCGAAAAAGAGTTATCTGATGCAATAGAGTATTTCAAAAAAGAATTGACAACAATTCGATCAGGAAAGGCTAGTGCATCAGATTTAGAAGACATTATGGTGGAAGCTTATGGTGGAATGAATAAGCTAAATACTGTTGGGCAAGTCTTAGTTGAAGATGCAATGAACTTAAAAGTAAATGTCTGGGATAAAGGGGTTCTTCCAGCGGTTGAAGCTGCTTTACGGTCTGCAGAAACAGGTGGAAGTGTAGCGGTGGATAAAGATTCGATAAGAATAAAATTTGCACCTATGACAGAAGAGGATAGAAAAAAGAGGGTAAAAGAATTAAATGATGTAACTGAACAGTATAGAGTAAGAGTTAGACAAGTTAGACAAAAATACATGAAAGACCTGGATGGTCTTGAAGGAGTTTCAGAAGATGAACAAGAGAGAAACTCAAAAGAGATACAAAAAAGGGTAGATGAAACTATTAACGAAATTGAACAACTAAGTTCAAAGAAGGAACTAGAGCTTACAAAAATTTAATAATCATAAATGGAGTCAATTATAACAGTTGTATTATTTATTGTAATTCTGGGCTTTTTAGTGTTTATTCATGAGCTCGGACATTTTACCGCGGCTAAGCTTAGCAAAATTCCAGTTGATGAATTTGCAATAGGTTTTGGCCCTGTTTTGTTCAGTAAAAAAATTAGAGAAACTGTTTATAGAATTAGAGCTCTTCCCTTAGGAGGGTTTGTAAGTTTAGAGGGGGAACATTCTCAAAATAGCCCTAACGGCTTTAGAAATCGAAGTTTTTTAATCAAGTTTTTTGTTTTAATAGCTGGTGTATTCATGAATACTTTAGCTGCTATTTTCTTTTTGGCAATCTTCCTTAGTACTCATAACAGAATATTCTTTGCAGAGAAATATGCGGATTATAGTTTTAATAACGTGGAAAAATCGTATGAGTTCTTTCCGATTAATATACTAAATGTCCAAAAAGAATTAGGTTGGACTGGATTTGAAAAAGGTGATTCTTTGGTGGAAATTAATGGAGAAAAGATAGAATCCGAGGCTAAATTTCAAAAATTTATAGATGATAATAGAGGTAGAGAAGTTGAAATCACTACAATAAACATAGAAACACTTGATCTTACAACTAAAAGTGCAACTATAGGTGACTTACCATTTAACGGGCATTATCCTGTGATTATTGATGCATTTAGCAGTACGAGCAAGGTAACTCAATATCTAAGTGTTGGAGATATAATTCTGGCTATAAATGGGGATTATTTTGATACAAGAGCGGAATTTAAAGAAAAATTAGATGAAGTTCAAGGAACAACAGCGGACTTTTTAATTTATAACGAACAACTAGGTATCGAAACAAATGTACAGGTGCCTCTTCCAGAAAAAGTAAACAATCAAGTATTAGGTGCAGGATTTCATCATTTAGAGGGAATAGAGTATAGTGTCCTTAGTTCAGGAAGTAAGGAGACCTTCTTTGTGCAATATAAGAATAATGTACTTGCACCTTTTTCCTTTACCTACGATATGGCACTATATCAAATGAAAAGTCTTGGTGGATTAATTTCTAACGCGGTTGATACAGGAGACTTTTCTGAAGCATCAAAAGCAGTAGGAGGTCCACTTGCTGTAGGAGGTCAAGTCTCAGAGATAGTAAAGTATCAAATTTATGATGTTCTTATTATTCTCACTGCATTAATTAGTCTGTCCTTTGCTATATTTAATGTTTTACCAATTCCAGCATTAGATGGCGGGCAAATTGCAATTGCAGCGGCAGAATCTATTAGAGGGAAAAGAATAAATGATAATACTGTAAATGCAATTAACTTTGCAGGATTTGCTTTTTTGATGTTGTTATCGCTATTGATAGTAATTAAAGATATTAATCAGTTAAACATTATTCCTAGTTTGGTAGATGCAGCAAAGGGAATAATTGGAAGATAAATTTAATTTTCCCTCCTTGAGGAGGGTGGCCAATCCTAACTTGTTAGGGTTGGCCGGAAGGTGTTACAGTAACACCCCTTGGTATGAATTATCGCTAAGCTCAATTCATACCACTCCCCTCGAGGGGAGAATAACTAGATTTTCTTTATACAGCATGTTATTATTACCAAGTCCTTATTTAATAAATACACAAAAATATGTCAGTAATTGTAAACAATAAAATGCCAATTGATTTAGCTTTGAGACTTTTGTGGAGAGAAGCAACTAGAGAAGGTATAATACAGACTCTAAAAGACAAAAGATATTTTGTACCAAAAACAACAAAGAAGCACGCAGTAAGAAAAGTATATACAAAAATGAAGAGAAGACGAAGAGCAGCTGCTAGAAGAAGTAACTAAATATTGGGTATAAATTTTGATAAATTAACCTCTTTTGATAGACTTAAAAGAGGTTTTTTGTTGTAAAATCCACTTATAAATCATGTAAATTTAACCATGTCCACAGTACTTTATCGAAAATATAGACCTAGAAAATTTTCTGAGCTCAAGGGACAGCAGACTATAAAGGATATTCTTATTCATTCCATAAATAATGATAACTTTTCACATGGATATCTATTTTCTGGCCCAAGAGGTACTGGTAAAACTACAACTGCTAGATTATTCGCAAATGCCATCAACGACAAAATGTTTAAAGAAAAAGGAGACTTGAGTGAATATAGAGAAGATAGCATTGATATTATTGAAATGGATGCTGCTTCAAATAGAGGGATAGATGAGATTAGAGAGCTAAGAGATAATGTGAACTATTTACCGGCTGAATTAGGTTATAAAGTTTATATTATAGATGAAGCTCATATGCTTACAAAAGAGGCCTTTAATGCCCTCTTAAAAACTCTAGAAGAGCCTCCAAAACACGTTGTGTTTATACTGGCAACAACTGAACCTCATAAAATTCCAGTTACAATTTTATCTAGAGTAACAAGGTTAGATTTTAAACTTGCTGAATCAAATGAACTAAAAGAGAAAATAAAGAATATTGCAAAAGAAGAGAAAATAAAAATTAGCGATGGCGCAATTGACAAACTTTATAAATTGTCTGGAGGGAGCTTTAGAGATTCAGAGAGTATGCTCGCTAAAGTAATCCAATCGGAATCAGATGAAATAACTGAAGAGACTATTGATAAAGTTTTTGGTTTGTTACCAGAAGAAGGAATAATAAACTTTTTATCTTCTTTAGAAAATAATGACCATGATGAACTATCAAAAGTACTAATGCAGATAGATGATACTCATTTAGATTTCTTTTTGGAAGAAGCACTAGAATATATTGTAAACAACTCAAAATTTGAGAGTGTAATTCCACTTTTATTAAATATTATTGAAAATCAGAAGTTCTATAATAATAAAAAGGTATATATCTTAGCTAAGTTAAACAATATATCTAATAATGTTCAAGCAGAAGCTTCTTTTAATCAAACTAATAAACCAGAAATTCAAGTCAAAAGTCAAAAGTCAAAAGTCAAAGATATTGAGGAAGACTTACAGCCTGCTAATAGTATTCAGAATTCAGATTCACAAAACAGTAGTAGTGAAGATTTTATAGAAGCTCTTGGAAATTTAATAGAAAAAGACGATAAAAGATTAGGGGCTATTGTTAAGACTTGTGAATTTGAATCAATAGATTCCGGAAAATTAATTTTAGGAAATAAATATAACTTTAATATTAAATACCTAAATCAGAAAGTCAATGTAGAAAAGATTATAGATACAGCTGCTCGATTGAATAGTGAAATTAAAGGACTAGAAATTGCTTCTGATAAAAAGAAAGTTCAAAAAAAATCTACAGCACCGAAAGTCACAATAAAAAAAGTTGAAGTAAAAGAGGAAGAGCAGCCAAAAGAGGTTAAGACAGAAACTAAAGAAAAACCTAAAGATGAATCATTTGATAATTCTGAATTAGTAGAGAGCATTCTATAGCACCCCTCTAATTTTGATAAATCGAAATTTTCTCTCCTTTGTCAAAGGTAAGATGTATGGAGGGCAGAGAGGTTTTAAAATAGTGTATAATTACACTTAGCAAAATAATAACTTTTATAAAATAAAAATATGGGAATAATGAACGTACCAAAGGCAATGTATAAAGCTCAACAAGCTAAGAAACAAATGAGCAAAATACAAGTTGCAGGAACAAGTGGGTCGGTAAGTATTTTAATGAACGGATTAAACGAAATAGTGGAAATTGAGATTGATGAAGAAGGACTTACAGATTCAGATACAATCTCTAGAGATGAATTTGAAAAAATTCTTAAAAAACTAAAAGATCAGTTCAAAAATGCAATGTCGGATGCAAAGGAACAATTAGAAAAAGAAATGATGAACTCTGCAAATTTAGATGATATTAAGGAGATGTTAGGACTTTAATAGTTTCTAGGTTTTAGGTGTTAGTTTTTAGTTGTGAACAGACTATAGACTTTGATGAAGTTAACTATAGGTCTAAAAATATACTAACTTAATTAATAATTTTGATTTTTGAATTTTTACTTTTGAATTTATTTTATGGCTCTTCCCCGAAGCATTAGAGATTTAAGCGAAAGGTTTTCCTCCCTACCAGGAGTGGGACCAAAGCTATCTAATAGGATAGCTTTATATCTTTCTATATCAAATCGAAAACTTGCTTCAAGACTTGAGGACTCTTTAAAAGATGTAACTGCAAAGATTAGACTTTGTGATAACTGCTTTAATGTAACTGATAATGAAAGCTTATGTGAAATTTGTGATGATGGACAAAGAGATAAATCAATCATTCTAGTTGTAGAAACTCCATTAGAACTTTATAGTATTGAGGAAACAGGAGAGTATAAAGGTGTATATCACGTATTGCATGGAATAATATCACCAGTAAATGGTATTGGACCTGACGAAATAAGAATAAGAGAGCTTTTGAGTCGTTTAAAATCTGATTCTGATATAAAAGAGATTATTTTTGGTCTAAATCCTAATCTGGAGGGTGATTCGACCAGTTTATACATAACAAACGAGATAAAAGACTTGGACTTAGATATAAAGACTACAAGATTAGCAAAAGGAATTCCAACTGGAAGTAGTATTGAGTATATGTCTTCTCAAACCTTATCAGACTCTCTAAGGCGAAGGGATGGTGTTGAATAATACTCGTCACTTCGAGCGATCCTGATTTATCAGGATTGTATCGAGAAGTATGTATAGTATAGTTCTCGATACATCATAAATTATGACTTCGTCAAATTTATGCCACTCGAACTTACATACCATATGTAATATAGCCAGTTCCATTTCCTAATTTACAAATTCAGCATAATCGATTATAATCTTCGAAGGAAATTTATTTATTATTTGTGGTGAGAAATGCAAACATACGAAGTAATGATCTTGTATAAACCGCTACTGTTAGAAGATATTAAGAAGAACACTACATCTCAGATAGAAAAATTTGTGTCTTCAAAAGGTGGTTCTATCAAAGAGGTCGATAACTTGGGTAAAAGATTATTAGCATACCCAATCAAAAAGTTTGAAGAAGGACACTACATAGAATATTCTATGAATATTGAACCTTCACACATCAATGAATTCGAAAGAGAATTGTCTTTACTGGACAATGTTCTTAGATTCTTGGTTATTAAGAAATAGTTTTTACTTATTAGAGAGTTTTTTTACATGGCAAAATCAAGATCTTTAAACAAAGTAATCTTAATTGGAAACCTGACAAGAGATCCAATCCTAAGAGAATCATCAAATGGAGTAGTAGTTTGCACATTCGGTGTTGCTACAAATACAAGTTGGAAAGATGGTGATGGAAATGTTCAAGAAAGAGCAGAATTCCATAACATCGTTGCTTTTAACAAACTTGCCGAAATCTGCGCACAAGTACTTTCAACAGGAATGCTTGTTTATGTAGAGGGAGAGTTAAGAACAAGAGCAAAAACAAAAGATGATGGAGAAAGATACTATAAAACAGAAATTAAATTGAACGATATGCTTCTTCTAAATTCTAAAGACAGATCACCAGTGGGTGTTGATGCTGCAAAAGTTGCAGGAGATGACCTAATGGAAAAAACTGGAGAAGATAATCTTCCAGAAGAAAATTTAGAAGGTTCAGATGAGCCTGCACAAACGGAAGAGGATTCAGATGATGAGTTTGATGCAAAAGACCTTTTTTAGCTATTAGCAACTAGCTTTTAGCAGTTAGCTTTTTTATCAAAAAAGATAACAAATAGAGAGATTATAAATTTAATAAAATATATTTTAGAAAAATGCTTTTAGTCAAATCAAAATAGCTAAGTGCTAATGACTAAAAGCTAACAGCTTAAATTATGGCTAATACAAATAAATACAAAGCACCAGTTGTCGCAAGTTGCCCTCTAAAAGGTAAAGAGGATCAAATCACATACAAAAATGTGTCTTTACTAGAGAAGTTTATTTCTACAAGAGGACGAATTATGCCATCAAGCAGAACAGGCGTATGTGCTTCTAACCAAAGGAAATTGGCTCTTGCGGTTAAGCGAGCGAGACATATGGCACTTTTGCCTTACACAAAATATGTGTAAAATAGGTGATGTCTTTTAACGAAAATAATAAAAATAACACGATAGCGCCGAATCCAATACAGCCTGTATTGGTGGCAATGGCGCTATTTATTGGTTTAATGATAGGTGGGCTTGCAATGTATGCAATTGACCTGGTTGATAATGATTCTGGAACTTCAAATAATCTTCAAGGTGGAATTTTAGGAAGTTCTGATTACTATGACCAAGCATATCTACAAAGTGTTATTGATACGATCAATCGTAGCTATTTAGGGCAAACAGATGATTTAACAAAAGATTCCGTTACGTATGGAATAGTTAAGGGATTGGTTAATTCACTAAACGATAGATACACTTTCTTTTTGGATCCAGAAGAAGCCAAGGCTTATTTTGATAATGCTTCAGGTGATTTTGAAGGAATTGGCGTAGTTTTGGCATTTAATGGTCAATATACTTATGTTGAATCCGTGATACATGGACAACCAGCAGAAGAGGCAGGAGTATTGGCGGGAGATATTATTCTAAAAGTTGATGGTAATGACGTTGAAGATACACTTCCTGGAATCGTAGCGCAACAAATTAGAGGCGAAAAAGGTACAGATGTAACTTTGACTATATATAGATTTGAAAAAGCTGCAAGTGCACAACAGGAAGAATTAGACATAACAATTACTAGAAATAAAATAGAGATAGATAATATTACTTGGGAAAAACAAGACGATAATACTGCAATTATAGATATTTACCAATTTAGTGATGTTGATGTAACGACATTTATTAACACTTGGGATAAAGTAGTTTCAGAAATCCGAACAGAAATGCCAAATCTAGAAAATATAATTGTAGATTTGAGAGGAAATCCTGGTGGATATGTAAGTGGAGTAAAACATATACTAGAAGATTTCTTACATGATGGAGATGTAATGATGGGAGAGCGAACAAAAGAACAAGATACAAAAACCTATGAAGATAAAAGAGCTGGCGCATTCGAAGATCAAAAGCTTGTAGTTTTGGTAAATGAATCTAGTGCATCTGCTTCAGAAATTTTCTCTGCAGCAATTCAAGAAAATGATAGAGGAGTTGTTGTTGGCGAAAAGACAGTTGGTAAGGGAGTAGAGCAAACACTTCAAGATTTTCCAGATGGAAGTATTTTATTCCTAGTATTCCAAGAATGGTTAACTCCAGATGGGAGAAGAATTACTGAAGAAAATCCTATAACTCCTGATTTTGAGGTCGAGTATAATCTTGATAATTTTAAGAATAATACTGATCCTCAATTAGATAAGGCGCTAGAGCTTCTAAAATAGTTAAAGCTAAAAGCTCATATGTTTAAACATATTGACTAAACATTTCTATCATGCAATAATACTCTAATTATTCCCCAATAAAATGACAGTTAAACTACAAAAAGTAGGTAATTCAATGATGATTACATTGCCAACAAAAATTATAAAGGAAGCTGGTTTTCAAAAAGGCGACCAGCTAGAAGTGGTTATGGAAGAGGGAGAGGTTAAGGTTCAAAAAAAAAGAAAGAAAAAAATTAATGATATTATGAATTTAGCTGGAATTATTAAATTAGGTAGACAAGTAACTAACGAAGAAATCCAAGAATTATTAGATAAAAGATATGAAGACAGATAAACTCCATGTCTATCTTGATGCATGTTTTGTGATTGCATTTCTTATAGATGGGCATGCTGACAACTCTGAAGCAATAAGCATCTACAAAAAAATAAAAAGTGACAAGTTATATGTTTCGCTATTTGTTTTAGACGAAGTTCTTTATATTCTTTCAAAGTATGGAATTGATAAATCAACTGCGTGTCAGTTAGTTGAAAAATTTATTAAGTTGGAAAACTTAGAGGTAATTGATGAGAATTTTATAGTGCACAATGTTGAGCAATTTATAGATATATATTCTAAAACTACCTTAAAGCCAACAGACTCTGCCCACCTGTATTATATGAAACTTGCTAAAATCAAAAATATTGCAACATTCGATTCAGATTTTATTAAAAATGCTGATAAACTAGATATTGAAGTAGTAAGTTAAGAAATGAATACTCCCGAAGAAAATCCATTTCTATAGGATTTTATTATTAACAAAAGACAAGAAATTCTCCCCTCATCGCCTTCTCCCAAAGGGAGAAGCAATTTTTAATTCGTAATTCATATTTTTAACTCTCAAGCTCCATTCTCAAATCTCTATTCACAGTCTCAATAATTTCACTTACTTCACCTTCCATAATTTGATCTATATTGAACCAACTTTTACTAATTCTATGGTCAGTAACTCTCCCTTGAGGAAAATTATATGTTCTAATTTTTGCAGATCTATCTCCACCTAAAATTGAAGCATTTCTTAGATTTTTTTCTTCGCTAGATTTTTTTTCTTCTTCTATTTTTGTAAGTTTAGCAACCAAAACATTCATAGCCATTTCTTTATTCTTATGTTGAGACTTTCCGTTTTGGCAACTTACAACAATTCCTGATGGAATATGCGTAATTCGTACAGCAGAGTCGGTTGTGTTTACAGATTGACCTCCAGGTCCGCTAGATCTATATACATCAATTCTAAGGTCCTCATCTTTGATATTTACATCCCTTACATTTATTTGAGGAAGAACTACAACTGATGCAGTTGAAGTGTGAATACGGCCCGCTGACTCTGTTGTAGGCACACGTTGAACTCGGTGTACACCAGATTCAAATCTAAGTTTTCCATAACTTCCTTTTGAATCAACTAAAAATGTTGCTTCTTTAATTCCACCTTCGGCATCATAATCAAGAGAGTATTGATCAATTGTAAATCCGTTAGTAGTTAAATATCTTGAATACATTCGGTATAAAGATTCTGCAAATAGAGAAGCTTCAACTCCTCCAACTCCCGGCCTAACTTCAAAAATAGCTTTACTATTATCGTTAGGAAGAGGTTTTGCTGTTAATGCTTCAAGCTCGTTTGCAAGATTTTCTATTTCTGGAGAAATTTCTTCAATCTCTTGCTGTGCAATTACGAAAAGGTCTCCATCAGATTCAGTAATGCTTTCAGAATCGGTATATCTTGCAACTAATGATTTTAGTTTATCTACAAGAGACTTTAGATAAGTTTTATCTGACAAGTCCTTAGACAAATCCGCGTAGTCTGAACTAGAGTAGTCTGTAATTTGGGATAATTTCTGATTTAGATCCGCAATTTCGGCGTCAATAACCTCAGGAGATAATACGTCCTTTTCTAGAAGGATTTTAGCTTTATCTATCATCTTACGAGTTAAAAATTTCTATTTGAAGTCTTTAAGCATATCTCTTAGTGTTACTTCTGTTTTTGCAGCACTATCAGTTTTTGCTCTTCTTCTCTTAGCAAGTTTTCTTGCTCTTGAGTTTGTAGGTTTATTCTTTGCTTCTTCTAATTTTTTATTGAACTTTTCTACAAGGTTATCTGTATCAACAAGAATTTCTTGACCAGTATAGAAAGGGTGGTTTCCTGACCAAATTTCTGTATTGATTTCGTCAGATGTTGAACCAACAGTCATAACTGCTTTTCCGTTGAAAATAACCTTTGCTTCTTTGTTCCACTTTGGGTGTATTCCTTTTTTCATATTTTCTATATATTACCTAAATTCGTTGTAAATTATAGCTTTGAATGCATACTATGTAAAGGAAGAAATAGGATCTGAGCGACTAGTATTTATATATCAATTAACTATTTAGTACTTTTGTAGGCACAAAAGTACTACAAAAAGCCTTGGAGAATAGCATTTTCTTCTGAAGTAAATTATTTCTCGTTCATTTCATGGAAAGGCTATCCCCAAAACCCCACGTACTAGTTAATCTGTGGTACATAAGTTTGATTTTTCACTAGATTAGTTATGATAAACTTGTAAAGAATATTTTTTAGTTTTGATTTTAATGGAATTCAAAAAGATTTCTAAGAATAGTATACAAATCAAACCCACAAACTCACTTAAAGTGATGCTAGAAGTTGATAGTAATGGCTACTACAGTTTAAAAGTAGTTGAGGGAGACGATATTTCGTCTTTAGACAGACCAGGTGAATATGGAATAAAAGGACTACATTTTGTTCTTTTAGAAGATAAATCAGAGGATTTTCAAGGAAAACCAAATGTTGCATCTGTTTCAGACACTCTATACCTTAATATTGTAATTTTAGGAAAGAATTTTGAACTATCAAAAGAAGCTATTGATAAAATGCCAGACGCTAATATTGTTGTTGCACCGTTAGTTAACGATTCCAAACTAAAAGGTATCTTGCGAAAAATCGGTCCAGAATTTATAGTTTTTGTAGAGGACTTTGCAGGATTTACTCCTGACGATAAAACAAAGTCTGGAGTTCAAAGTGATTATCCACTTGCAGCAGAAGATTCTAAAATAAATATTACCGAGAAAGATTTATCTGAGGATGAAGATTCCTCAACAACTTCTTATCTATTAAAATAAAGTTTTGGCAGATAGAATTCCACCTCAAAACCTAGAGGCAGAAAGAGCAGTTATAGGATCTGTTTTGATAGATAATGAGGTCACTGATAAAGTGGCCGATGTCCTAAAACCAGACTTCTTTTACGATCCTAAACATCAATTAATTTTTGATGCAATGATGAATCTTTATAGGACAAATAGTCCTATTGATGTGCTAACTCTAACTGCAGAACTTAAAAAAACTAAAAAGTTTAAACAAGTAGGCGGTGGGGTTTATCTTTCAGAAATAATTTCTGAAGTACCAACTTCAGCAAATGTATCAAAGTATGCAGAGATTGTTAGAGAAATGTTCATTCGAAGAAGTCTTATAACTTTTGGTGCGCAGTTGGATGAACAATCTAGAAATGAAAGTGAAAGTATTGAAGATATTTTGAGTGGAGTAGAACAGCATGTTGTTGAACTATCAAAAGATAATACAAAACAAGATTTCTTAGACTCTGCAACTTTACTAGAACTGCAAATGCAGAAGGCCGATGAGTATGCAAAAAATCCCGATGCTTTAAGAGGACTACCAAGCGGATTTAGAAATGTAGATAAAATTTTAGGAGGATTTCATACATCAGATCTTGTAATTTTAGCTGCACGTCCAGGTACAGGAAAAAGTGCCTTTGCATTTAATATTGCAAGAAACGTAGCTGTAAACGAGAAGAAGACAGTTGCAATATTTTCGCTAGAAATGCCTGCTCTTCAGGTAATGGAGAGAATGTTAGCTCAACAAATTCAGGTAGATTTGTGGAATATTCGAATGGGAAAAATGACTGATCAAGAGTTTAAAAGATACCCAGAAGGAGCAGGAAAGCTTTCTGAATCAAATATTCTGATCGATGAAACTCCAGGAATAACAATTATGCAGTTGAGAAGTAAGGCAAGAAGACTAATGTTAGAAAAAGGGCTAGATATGATTATTATTGACTATCTTCAGCTTATGCAAGCAAGAGATATTGAAAATAGAGCACAGGCAGTTGGTGAAATGTCTAGATCTTTAAAGATTCTTGCAAGAGAACTCGAAATTCCAGTTATTTGTTTGTCACAGCTTAACCGAGCAGTTGAAAATAGATCAGATAGAACTCCTCAACTTTCAGATTTGAGAGAGTCTGGATCTATTGAGCAAGATGCAGATGTTGTAATGTTTTTAAATAGAGAAAGTCCTACTGATGATGATGACGAAGATGAAGAGCCGCTTATTCATTTTACTGTTGCAAAACACAGGAATGGACCAATTGGAGGAGCTAAGCTTAAATTTATTGGAGCTCAACAGAGATATCTTGAGGTTGAGTAAATACCGAAGGAGGGACTCTCTTATTTCAATGCGATCATATTGCTACTTCGTCGCAATGATCTTATTGAAAAAGGATCTCGATTTTCTATGCACTTATTACTTCGTGCAGAAAATCAGAGTCGAACCGTCGGTTCTAGACTTAATTTAATAATGAAAACTCTGCTAACTTTTTTAGTAAATTTTTCATACCGAAGGAGGGACTCGAACCCTCACGAAGTATAACCTCCACCGGATTTTGAGTCCGGCGTGTCTACCAGTTCCACCACTTCGGCATTGCAATGAATTATATCATTCTTATTAGTTTATAAAGAAAATTAAATGAATATGCTCTTATCAATTTTTTAAAGATTTTAGTTTTTCTTCAATCCAAGGTAACGGATCAACATCTAATTTGTAACTATGATTAGCAACTGTCTTTTCTAAAGTAATAACTCTTGAATCTAAACTTGTACTAGTTAATTTTTCAACTGCTATATCTAAATCATCTTTACTTGCAAAATATTTAAACATTATGTCTGTTTGGGCAATTGCTGATTCTGAAATCATAGATTGAATTATAGTAAGTTTTTCATCAAATGCCTCTTCGAAGGCAGGTTTAAATCTTTTATCAAAAGCTCTATCAAATGCAATATCAAAAGCCTTATCAAAAGCCTTATCAAAAGCTGGCCCAAAAGCTTTATTGAAAGCTTTATCAAACGCAGATTGAAAACTACGTTCAAATGCAATATCAAATGCAGGCTGGAATTTCTCATCAAATACCTCACCTACGACTTCTTTAATTAATTGTAAATCCTGTTTAGTTAAAGACATAAATATATTCTAACAAATACTTGGTGAGTTAAATTTAACAAAATTAGGAAAAATAAACATTGTATTGCATTACAATTTCTATAACACACCAAATTTTGCTACATTATTTTTAGAAGTATCAGCAGATTTTTCTAATCCAATTTTTAGGCTTGAATTATTCAATTCTTTTATAGAAATGTTTTGATTTTCTGAATCAGGTAGAGTGTATTTATCTGAACTAATCATTAGTTTATAGTTTCCTTTCTTATTTTTAATTAGGAATCTACCTTTTTCATCGGTAACCGTTATTTCTTCGACTTTATTATTTTTAGTATTAATTACTCGGACTATTGCCCTAGATATTCTTGAATTATCTGATAAATCATATAAATATCCCCATGGACTAGCGAATATGATTGATCTAAACGTATAAAATGCTATTGAGAAAACAAACATAAGTAATATAAACAGATTGGGTGCTTCACTCGCATTTATAAATGAAATAACAGCTACTGCGAACCCTATAAAGAATAATCCTTGCCAAATAGAAGGCAATCGTTCTCGCATAGACTTCTGTATTTTTTTGAAGATGGACATTCTTTTTTTGTTACTTTTATTTAGCTCAATGTCGCTTGTTAACAAGTCTTCTTCCTTCTCAATTCTAATTTTCTCTTTTGTGCTTATATACTCAGAGTGCTTTATTTGGAGTATATAATCACCAGCGTCTACAACAAAACCATATTGTCCCTTAAAATCAGTGATTGTCTCTCTTAAGTATTTATTATCTGAAGAATAGAGCCTAATTGTAGCCAATGGTATTATAGATAGAGTGTTTTTATCATAAACAATTCCCCATTGTTTCTTTTTCCTAAACATATTTTTAATTACAACAATCATCAAAAGAATTATTCTAGGATACGCAATTAGAGTAGCAAGAGTTGTGGTAGCTACTACAGCTAAAGGTATGGTTATAGGTTCTTTACTGATAGTTTCAGTAAAAGCTTTTGCAAGTGTTTTTGTTTCTACATAAACTTCTTGTGCTGATGCTGAAACATCACCTGGTGAATTTTCTTCACCTATAGCATTTAGGCCATTTTGCTCAATCTGGACATCATGCAAATCACTTAGGTTATTTATTCCTTCGCTATCATTTCCAGGACTGGTTGGGTTATTGTTAGTAGAAATTTCAGTAGGGGGAATAATTTCCAACTCTGACGATGGAGTGATTATAAATGCAACACTACCATTATTTATATAAAAATATTCGGACTCATTACTCTTTTCATCAATAGTTTTTGCTCGTACATAATAATCGCCAGCTCCCAATATTTGTCCTTCAGAACCATTTAAATATTGGCCATCACCAGTTGTCTGACCCACAACAAAACTAGCCTCACCTTGTTCCATCAATCCGGACTTATAAATTACTTCTGGATCTTCATAGTCTGATTCATTGTCGATCTCAATTTGAAATTGGAGTTGTTGAGATGAGTTTGAGTCTGATAAATTCAATTTTATAGTAGGTTGTGATGAAGATGAACCAGAGCCAGAACTTGTAGATTCTTCATTTGACGTACTTTCTTCTACCTCTACAACTACCTCTGCTGGTAATTCAGGTACATATTCTAATGGAGTGTCTGAGTTTGCATTATCACTGGATACCGTGAAAGCAACATTGGCTCCATTTGGTATTAGATACGGAGAACCCAATTCAGATATATCAATTGCCCTTATCTTCCAATAATAATCACCAGGTGCTAAAACCTGACCTTCTGAACCTGAGTAATATGTACCTCCATTTGAAGCTTGTCCAACGGTGAATGTTTTAGTTCCGATTGATCCAAATGCAGATTCGTAGTTTATTAAAACGGGATTAAAAGAAGAACGTTTTGAAATTTGTATCCTATATTTCACTTGATCTAAATCTGGATCTGAAATATAAAAGGTAAAGCTAGGCTGCTGCTGTTGAATTACAGAACCATTTATTAGATTTACTGGACCTGGAGAGGAAGGTGTATCTGGCGGATTACCTCCAACTGAAAAGGCAATTCCACCAGCGTTAGCTAGTGTGTAAGTACCTTCAACACCATTGCTATCTATTGCTTTAACCCTCCAATAATAGTCACCATCATTTAGATCCATTCCAACAGATCCATGAAAATATGATCCACCGTTTAAAGACTGTCCTACAGTAAAACTAGCGGAACCTTGAGCACTAAGTGCCGAAGTAAAACTGGCGGCTAGAGCAGAGTAGTCACTATTTGTGGAAATATCAATTCTGTACTTTACTGTATCTCCTACATCTGAATCGGATAAGTCAAATGAGAATGTAGGTGTATCATCTGTAGATAAGCCCCCAGTAATTAACAAATTAGGTCCTAGGTTGGTTGGTGCATCTGGAGGATTTGATACTACAAAAGCAATTCCCCCAAATGAAGCAGCTTTAAATACAGATTCTTCATTATTAATGTCAATTGCTTTAACTCTCCAGTAGTAGCTTCCACTCCCTAGTGATTGTCCAGAACTTCCAGTTGTATAGCTTCCACTACCAGCTGCTTGACCAACAGTAAAATTAGAAACACCCTGTGCTCTTAAATCAGATGTGTAATCTACAACTTGTGTAGAAAAATCACTTGCTAAGGAAATTTGTATTTGGTATTTAACAGTATCCCCTGCATTAGGATCATCTAAGGTAAAATAAAGGTTAGGTTGTCCTTCGGTTGAGTCTGACCCATCGATTTTATTCGCAGGTCCAAAAGCATAAGGTAAGTTAGGATACCCAGCTACTATAAACGCAATTGACCCTGAATTTGCAGTTGAATAAGCAGATTCCGCAGCACTGTTATCTATGGTCTTAACTCTCCAATAATAGCTATCACTATCTAAAGTTTGTCCAATTGACCCCACATTATATGTTCCGCTACCTACTGCTTGCCCAACAGTAAAAGTTTTACTTCCAGCAGCTGCTAGGGCAGATGTGTAATCTACTAAAACATTAGAAAAGTCATTGGTATCTGAAATCTGAATTCTAAATCGTAGAGTATCTAAAGGATTTGCTACATCTGATATTTTAAATGTCAATGTGGGAGTTGTATCGGTATCTGAACTTCCATTCACATATCCTGAAGGTCCTAGGGTATTAGGAGCATCTGGGGCACTATTCGCAAAATCGTAATTAGTATTATTTCCTGCATCGTTGCTTCCAGTACCACTAAGTACTATTACACTTGCATTTATATTATTTGAATCTTTAACACTTAGATACTGTAAATCTCTTGTTCCTTGTGGATCAATATTCCACTGAACAGTATTGCTGCTTGCAATCAAATTCAATCTTTGACTATCGCTGTATCCATGCAATGTCATATCTCCCTCGATAGTTTGAGTTGTATTACTTGTAAATCTTAAACTACTTGATACATCTGCAGTCATTACTTTTGTAAAATTATTAAAAGTCGTTGAGCCAGTTATTGTTTGAATCCCAGTTCCAGAAAAATTAATAGTTCCACTATTATGTGTAAAAGTTCCTGCAGTATGGTAGAAATTTGCTTTTACCTCCATTTCTCCAGATGGTGCAACAAAACTTCCTGAAATCAATTCAAAATTACTGTTGGTTATTAAGGTTGAATAACTACTTAGGTCTAGATTTGCTCCATTAATATAAAGTCTGCTAACTTCTAAGCCATCAAACCCAGACAGTATACTGCCGGAAACTACAAATAGATTATCGGCACTGGCTGTTAATGTACCTGTACCAGAAAGTGTCCCATCTAAATTTAAATCGACATTGGTTCCAGTTATTGTTGGATTATCACCAAGAGGAAAGTTACATGTAGAGTTTATATTAAGATCAATATTATTATTTACAGGATTAATAGTAATTAAATCAAATGTATGACTATAGCAATCGTAAGATACATTCCCTGTTGGATTTAAATTAATGGTTCCTCCATTTGAATCGAATGTCGTACCATTTGATAGGGTGATATCGCCTCTTACATTCATAGTCCCAGAAGAAGCTGTAAAAGTACTAGAAGTTGATACAGTTAAATCGTATATTTGTATTGTACCGGTAGGCAAGGGAAGTGTCAGACCACCACTAGATTCAATAGTTAGATTACCAGTCATAGCAAAGGTAGTTGCCCCTGACCAATCTAGTGTCTTTCCAGTAAGCCTCAAAGCACCAGTGTTATAGCCACTAAATCCAGTTAATGTACCAGTTGAATAGATTTGTAAATTAGCAGCTGGCCATCCCAACTCACCAGTACCACTTAAGTCTCCATAAACTTTGATTGTTGAAGATGAACTAATTGTTGGGTTACTACCTAAAGGAAAATTACAACTATCAGTCATATTTAGCGTAGCATTTGCAGCAACAGGTGAAATTGTTACCTGATTGAAAACGGTATTATTACAGGTATAAGTATAGGTTACATTACTGGCCGGAGCTAGAATTACATTACCTCCATTTGCATCAAAATAACTAGAATTATCAATGGTAAGTGGACCTTTGAAAGTAGTATCTGTAGATGATGCGGTGAACAAGCCTCCGGTTATATTTGTAGTTGTAAAAGTTCCACTTTGATCTGTCAAATCAAAAATGCCATCTGCTTGTCCAAAATTTAATACTACTGTAATCGATCTATTAGCAGTAATGGTACCAGTGTAGCCAGAACTTATAGTAAGATATCTTACTATCCCAGTAAAACTTGCATCAATTGCAGCATCTTTTGTGCTTGTACCATCAAATATAACAGTATCTAATGTACCTGGGCATGTATCTGTTGTCCAGTTTGCACATGTACTCCAATTGTTGTCTCCACCACCACCATCCCAAGTTAATGTTGCTGCATTGATTATATTTACTTTTTCAAAGGGAATAATAAGTAAAATCCCAAAAAGTGCAACAAAAACAAAAAGCAGTAGTTGTCTACTTCTTCTAATATTTGTAATTTTCACTTAATTCTTCAATGAAATAATTCTATTTTAGTTTATCAATCTTCTATAGAGATTTAAATTATTTTTTACTTGTTCAATTAGACTTCTCATTTTATAATCAACCACTAAATCTCCTTAGGGACATTATATTCATTAGAAAAACAATATGATCACAAGCTTACAAAGCCTACTTGAACATGTCAGCATAGTCCATATACTATTCATATCATTTCTATATCTTATTGTATTGTGGTCATTAATACCAATCTGGGTATATTTAGATGCAAAGAAGAGGTACAACAATCCAAGAACAGCAAAAATCTTCTTTTTTCTCGTTCTGCCTTTAAATATTCCTGGTTTTATTATTTACATCATAATTAGACCAGATGATTATATTGATTTCCCTAATTCACAAATAGATTCTGAAGATTTGATTAATGTTCCGATAGTGAAATTTCTGAATGAAAAGAAAGACTTCGTTATGTCATTTGATCTTAGAATTAACGGTGGCATAATTGACCCTAAAGATAGAGCAGACTTGAATATGAGCGTGTCAATTGATGCTGACAAAAAGAATATTATTTTAGAAAATACTGAAATTAGTCAAGAAATTGTGGAGAAACAGGATGAAGTGTTGCCAAAAAAGAATGATAAAAAAGAAAAAGTACATGGAGTAAAGAAAAAGAAGAATAAACAGAAAAATAAAAATAGAAAAACAATAAGAGAAAGAATCAAAAATACACTAAAAGAAGTAAAGGGATTCTTTATTCTGGAAGATGAAGAGAGCTTTGACTAATTAAAATTGTTTTAAGATTTTTTAACTAGTAGTCTTAATACTGTACAATAAGATTACTATGAGTAGAATTAGTTCAATCTTAAACAAAACATTCTTTAGTGAGTCATATCGGCGTCTCCTCAGAAGAAGTAGAGGTAGCCAAGTTATAAATAAAAAGAAAAATAGTCAAACAAAAGTCAAATCTTTCCTAACATCGATAGTTAAAATTAAAAAGCAATCAGGGTATTTCTTAGGTATATTTCTTCTATTAACAGTTCTTATAGTTCATTTATTTCAATATTTCACAATAAACTTTGAGAGTTATTACCAAGAAGCTGAGCCCCCAATTGTCTATGATTTAAATAATATAAACACAGTTGTATATACCATATCTGAGATTGATTCATACAAATACATCAACTCAATCAATGTTGTTGTTGGAGGTAATGATGCTGTTAGGCTTGTTGAGGTATCTCCTTATTTTATGTCTGAGCGATTCAACGATATTTCTCTGAGAACGTTTCTTAACGAATACTCAGGAGATGAACCGGCACTAATGGCTTTAAATAGCGCAGTAAGTTCCTTACTAGGCGTAAGAATTGACAGATACTTACTTATCAATTCTTCAGTTTTTGATAAGAACTATTTAAAGATAGATAGGAATTTATTGAATAAAATCAAATCTAATGAAGATTTTTTAACTCAAGAATATACAGAAGACTATGCCAAATTTAATGAGGCACTATTTTATAAAAATTCAAGGTTGATACAGATGTACAACTTGTTGTGGAATAAATCTAAACTTTATCCTTATATAAAGACAGACATGAATAGGCCAGAATTGATTCAATTTTTATCTAATTTTAGAGTAGATAAGCAAATTAACTATAAAGTTTTGGGTGTTGAGCAAGCAATTATTCAGGAATCGGCTGAAAAGGCACTGGAATTTTTACCAAACTATCTTATAATCGATGAGTCTTTACTGGGATTTGTAGATGATTTGGATGTAGTTGCCGAACAAGCAGAGTTAGAAATTTATAATGCATCTGATCAGAGAGGTCTAGCTTCTCTATACAACAGAGAATTGCAAAATATTGGAATGAACGTAGTAAAATATGGTAACTACTTTGAAAATGAAAAAGAAAGTGTTTTACATCTGGGTGGTGAAGAAGATTTAGTTAGGTTTAAAAATTCTATCAAAGCAATTAAGCAAAGTTTAAGAGATAAAATAAGGATAGAAATAGATAAATACCCATACAATAAGACAGGGGATTTGGTTTTAGTTTTAAATTTTTAGATATGGCAGGACATTCAAAATGGGCAAATATTAAGAGGACAAAGGAGGCTCAAGATAAAAAAAGAGCATCGACTTTTACAAAACTTTCTAAAGATATTACTGTTTCAGCGAAACTAGGAGAGAGCGGAGATGTGAACTTTAATCCAATGCTTAGAGTTGCTGTTGATAAAGCAAAGGCTGCATCAATGCCTAACGATAATATTCAAAGAGCAATAGACAAAGGTATTGGTGTATCAGCAGATAGCTCGACTGTTGTGGAAAATACCTATGAATTTTACGGTCCGAATGGGACTGCATTTTTAGTAGATACTGAAACAGATAATCCAAATAGAACTATTACTGAACTAAAGACAATGGCTACTAAAAATGGTCTTAAAATGGCTTCTGAGGGCTCTATTTCATGGCAGTTCAAAGAGGTTGGGATAATTGAATTTACAGTAACCGCCAATAGAGATTTAGATGAGATAATACTGAGTCTCTTTGAGATTCCGGGAATTATTGATACAGTAAGAAAAGAAGAAGAGAAAAAAATATTGGTAAAGACTGAAAGATCGGAATTTAAATCGGTGTTCGATAGTATAAAGAAACAATTTGAAAATGAGATAAAAATTGAAAAAGCAGAACTTGCAAAAGTTACAGATGCATTGGTGGATGCAATAAGTGTAAAAGATAGATTAGAAGAGCTTGAGGCCTTAATTGAAGAAAACCAGGATGTGGTTAATATTTGGACTAACTACGATTTTGATATATGAATACTTCAACTAGGGTAATGGGAATTGACACGGGGATTGCAATTGTTGGTTGGTCTATCGTTGAGAAAAATCCTCAGTTTGCAAATAAACCTAAACTTATCGATTATGGTGCAATTATTACAGATTCAAAGCTTCCAACTAATGAAAGACTCGCAATAATCTACAAAGAATTGACAGAGAAAATTGAAGCATTTAATCCACATATTATTGCAGTAGAAAGCCTTTTTTACTTCAAAAATCAAAAAACAGTTATAAATGTGAGCCAGGCGAGAGGTGTAATTTTATTAGCTGCAGAGCACGCAGGGCGGCCGACATACGACTATACACCATTACAAGTCAAAACTGCGGTTACGGGTTATGGAAGAGCAGATAAAGAACAAATTCAAAAAATGGTAAAGCTAATTTATGGACTAAAAGAAGTTCCAAAGCCTGATGATGTTGCTGATGCAATTGCAGTTGCTACATGCCACATAAATAGCCACTAGCTGCTAGCTACGGGCTTCTAGCAAAATTATAAATTCCTGTCCCTAGCTGTGTTACTTCGAGTGATTCTACTGATCCCGATTTATCGGGAGAAGTAGAATTGTATCGAGAAGTGAGTTCTAGATACAAAATTTGCTATCGCAAATTTCACTCGAACTGACAAGCCTATACTGCTGATAAAGCAAGATTTCCTATTTATTTCGGATTTCTTTTTTCGAATTTCCAATTTAAAGATAATTCTAAGCACCTACAACGATTTTAATGCTAAATCATCTTGTTTGTAATTTCTTAATGTATAATGAGGTCATGATTGGATTTTTAAGTGGAAAAATAAAAACAATTTTTGATGATGGAAGTTTAATAATCCTGTCAAATGGAGTAGGGTGGAAGGTTAATGCGGTGAACACAGGAGCAATTAAAGAAGATCAAGAGATAGAACTATTTATACATACAAATGTTAGAGAAGATGATATTTCTTTATGGGGTTTTACTTCACAAGAAGAGCTATCACTTTTTAAAAAACTACTTTCAATTTCAGGAGTAGGTGCAAAAACAGCCTTGAACATAATTACTTCAAAAGGTTATAACGAAGTAGTTTCATCAATTTATAATGGAGATGCAAAAGGGCTAAAAGTCTCAAGTGTTGGTGCTAAGACGGCAGAAAAAATAATAATAGAGCTAAGAGATAAGGTTCCAGCTCCAACAGATGCAACTCTATTAGGCCAAACTGGAACATTTGATAATAGCAAAGTAGAGAATGTTAAAGAGGCTCTAAAGAATCTGGGTTATAAAGAGAGAGATATAGTATCTAACTTGACTAAGTTAGATAACTTATTTATAAGTGATGCTTCAGAACAAGATATAATAAAAAAACTTCTATCAACACTATAGTATGGATGAATACGCTACAACACCAGATGCTAAAAATGAAAATGAGGTGGCATTTGAAGGGGCATTGAGACCAAGTAATTTTAAAGAAGTAATTGGAAGAAAGGCAGAGAAGAGGAGTTTAGAGATTATGATTGAGTCTGCAAAGAAAAGAGATGCAGCTGTGGATCATATACTTTTTCATGGACCACCAGGACTTGGAAAGACTACATTTGCATATGTTATAGCAAAAGAGCTTGGTTATACACTGCATGCGACAAGTGGTTCTGTAATTGAAAAAGCAGGAGACTTGGCAGCAATTCTAACTTCGCTTGAACCATATTCTGTTTTATTTATTGACGAAATTCACAGACTTAAAAGAACAATTGAAGAAATTTTATATCCTGCCATGGAAGATAATGTGCTTGATATTGTTATTGGAAAAGGACCAAATGCTAAAACATTAAGAATAGATTTACCTAAATTTACAATAATTGGCGCAACTACAAAGCTTTCTATGCTTAGCGCTCCACTAAGAGATAGATTTGGTATGAACTTTAGGCTAGATTTTTATGAGGAAAATGAACTAACTGAGTTAGTAAAACAAAAAGCCAAAATGATGAGTATTGGAATAGACGATAGCGCAGCAGCAGAAATTGCAAAAAGAGCCAGAATGACAGCCAGAATAGCAATAAGAATTTTAAAACGAGTGAGAGATTTAGCAACAGTTGGCAATAAAGACACTATCGATATTGATACAACAAGAGAAGCTTTAGAACTACTAGATATTGATGAACATGGTTTAAACAGAACAGATAGAGCGATATTGGTCAGTCTAATTGATAGTTTTAAAGGGAGGCCCGTAGGACTTGGCACACTAGCTGCTTCAATTTCAGAGGAGCCAGAAACAGTAGAAACTGTATACGAACCATTTCTGCTAAAAAAAGGATTTATACAAAGAACAAACAGAGGAAGGCAAATAACTGATAAAGCAGAGGAGGTGTATAGACGGCTTGGCAGTACTTGAACTTTAATGGGCAAGCGATGTTTTAGTTATTCGTAGTAATTAGGTTATTGATAGTAATTGTTAATAATTACTTAATAACTATAAATAACAATTAATTACTATTTATTAATGACTTGTATTTTCAGTGAAAATCTATCTGGTCAGAATAACCTAGTTGTCAGTTGTTCTTATATTATGTGCGCGGTAAAATAGCGAGTAGATAAAATTCGAAATAATGATAAAGATTGTAAAAAATATTCCAGTTAGGTTAAGGATTGTTTGGGTTGCAGGAATTGCCGCAGCTTTATTTTTTATTTTAACGACACCAATCATTAATTGGGTAGCAGATATTGTAACACCACCAGATGAACTTGCTAATATTTCGATAACTACCTCAACACAATCTATAAAGCTAAGGTGGAATAAATCGGATGATATCGACCTAAGAAAAATAACTATTAATATAAACGATCAAATTTTTGAGTTAGGAAAAACATCAACTGATTTTGAATACGATTTAGATTCAGACGAAATCCCAGAGAGTATTGTAATTACTACAAGGGATTTATTTACCACAACCACAACAAAAATTAATATTATAGAAGGGACGGTTATAGCTAACCAGCAAGCTGGAGGTAATATTACTTTGGGAATTTTGTTTAGAACGTCTGTTATTGTAGCTACACTTGCCTATGGCATGTACGCAGTTGTTGGATTTAAAACTAAATCATTAAAATCTAAAGTTATTATTTTTTATCCGGCACTTTCAATTATTCCTTATATTTTAATAACTCTTTCTTTTTTGATAGCAGAACAGTTTCAGTTTAATAAGTTTATTCTCTCGTTTATGTTTTCTATAGTTCTTTACGTTATCTCATATTTTGTTATTTTGACTACTAATATATTAAACACTGCACTTGAAGTTAAGATTCCGTTGGAACAGGCGGCTAGGGCATCACAATTTATATTCTCTTTGATTTCATCATATTTGATTTTGATTTTATTTTTTGGAGCTAACTTTAATTTCTTTGAGAAATTAGTTTTGATTGGTCCACCTGTATTTTATCTAACATTCTCGTCAATTTTGATGTTAGAGCACATAACTCCTCAGCAGAGCATAATAAGGTCTTTAAGTATTACTCTTACCATTCTATATGCAATTTTTGTACTATCAATTTGGCCTGTAAACTATGTTTATGCAATTTTATCTATTGCTGTAGTTTTCTATATTCTTTTAAGTATTGCACTAGAAATTAGGTCTAACCTAAACAGATACGTTTGGGTGGAGTATATGGTTCTAGTTGCCCTTATAACCTTTTTGCTAGTTATAAATAGCAGTTGGGGAATTAATGGAACTCTTCTATAGCTCCTAGCTCCGAGCTGCTAGCTACTAGCTTTAATTCTTATAACCTAATTTGCCAAGTGTTTGCATGACGTTTATCCCCATACTTGTTTTCAATAAATCCACATGATTCGTCACACATCTTATCGTAGAAACCCCAGCTATCTTTATATCTTGGTCCGCTATTTATGACTAAGTAGCTTTTACCAAGATTTCGACCAACCTCACATATAGCTTCAAAGAGTTTTCTGCCCACTCCATTTCCTTGTTCAAGAACAAAAGCATTTAATAGTTCAATTGCATCAGCAGTTGAGGGATGTTCAAAACCAAAATGCTTACACATAGACATGTCTGGCGCAGAATAAGCCATGCAACCTAAAACTCTATTTCCGTCTCTTGCAACCAAGTATTTTCTTTTTCTGTTATCTTCTCCCCAGTTTCCGGCCATGCTTTCAATAATTCTATTGATCTCATCGTAGAATATTTTTCCAGTATCTGGATCTATAACTCTTTGTTCTAATAGTTTATAGAGCTGAGGAATATCTTCTTGTTTTAGCTCGCTTATAGTTATAGTTGGCTCTTGTTCAGTAATTTTCTCATCCATAATTTGTTTTTTAAATTGATGAGATTTTACCACAAAGTAGGGGATTATCCTTTAGAGGATGAGGGATAGTGGTATATAGTTAAACATTTTATAAAAATAAATAAAATAAAAATATATTTCTAATTTCATTTGCAGAATTATATATCCGTGATTGATGTAGAGTAGAGTAACATAGCGTTGTTACGTAAATATAGAGTAGTGTGGA
>JAGQLF010000019.1 GCA_020429545.1 Candidatus Dojkabacteria bacterium | reverse complement strand
ATTCTTTAAAAAGTCTCATTAATTAATTTAAAATCACTTGGAAAAGTTTATCTTGAATTGAAATACTTTTCCAGCACTAAATAGCCGCTTGCTACTAGCCTCTAGCTACTAGCGATTATACCCTTTAAACTAGACTAGAACGTGGGGTTTGGGGTAAAAACTGAGCTGTTAACTGAGTATCTAATGACTAAACATGAGAAGCGAACTTTTTACCCCAAGGCTTTTTGCAGTACTTTTGTGCCCACAAAAGTACGAATAAATATTTTTTAATCTAAGAAGTTCTGAAGTTGAAACTAGATTTATGCACACACTATCAGTTCTTGAGATATTTCTCGATATAAGCATCAATCTCAAATTTTCTTTTAAGGCCCTCAAAATTCATATACCTAATTTTTCCGAATATATCTCGCTCAGTCCATCCATGATCGTGAACACCCGCAATGCCCCACATAATTCCAGCAAATCCATTTGGATCGTATCCATCAAGTTCGTACTTATCATTAAGATAAATTGCATTATCAATTGCAATCTCAGGTTCAGTTGACCATTCTAAAAGTTTTTTTGCCCAGTACATTCTCATGTACCCATGCATTTTGCCAGTTTTCATTAGTTGGCTTTGCGCTGCATTCCATGCATTGTCATGAGTTCTTAATTTTTCTAGTTCATCTAGAGTATAAACAGAATCTCTTTCATCTTTTCTATGCTTATCTAAACTTTTTATAGCCCACTCACTTGCTCCATGTATATTGTCATAATCTTTTTCGTAATAGCAAAAATTATCTGATAACTCTTTCCAAACAAATAGCTCATTCACTAAAGCTTTAGAAAGCTTATGCTCAGTAATTTGATCTGGATTAATATCTTTAAGCTTAACAATTTCTAGCAAAACTCGTAGGCTTGAAATCTGTCCAAAGTGCAAATATGCGCTTAAGTTAGATTGTCCATCTTTTACAGGTTCATTTCGATTAGTTGGATAGTCTTTTAATTTTTCTTTTATAAAATGGTTTAATACTTTTTTTGCTTCATCTTCACCAGATTCTACAATTGGTTTGTAGTTAGCTAGTTCTTCGGCCTTAATCTTTTTTATAACTTCTGCCCAAGAGGGATTTGATATTTTAAATTTAGAATCTACCTTTTGTTTTGAAATTTTCTCTGGCTCGATAAAATATTGCTCAAGTTTTTCAAATAGCTTAGGTCTAATTGTTCTTGCTGCTGTTTCGTTTTTGTCGCTTGCTTCCCAAACAGGAATAATATTATGCGTATCCACAACATAGCATGGAGTGCTAGATTTATCTGCAAAGTCTTTTTTTACTTTTTTCGGACCTCTTAGTGGTGAAAAATCAAAATATATCGCTACTGGCTTAAAATCTTTTTCCCAATGCTTATATGCTTTTACTGCATTTCCAACTTCTAAAACAAAAGGAATATTTTTTTTCTTCAAATCTATTTCGATCTTTTTTAAGCCCTCAAACATCCAAACATATTGATTTTTAGCGCGGTTTTTAATTTTAGGATAAACATTAAAACAAACTATTAGAGGAAGATTTAAACTTTGTGCGTGAGCTTGTGCAGCAATTAAAGCATGATTATCTTTAACTCTTTGATCTCGAGACATTACGTAAACAACACTTTTACCGTTGATAGGTTTTGCATTATTCAGTTTCTTAATTCTTTTTTTCAGTGAGCTGGACATAAGCTAGTTTATCATTTGCACAGAATTTGAACTAGCACGTGGGGTTTGGGGTAAAATAGAGCTAGTAAGTGACACTCTAAGGTATAACCTTGCAACGCGATCTTTTACCCCAAGGCTTTTTGCAGTACTTTCCTGTCTGCCGCCAGGCAGGTGTGCCTACGAAAGTACGAAATAATTAACTGTAGAATGACTCTATAGCCTGAAGTTTCTAATAAATATTTAAGAATTTAACATAAAGGAAGGTAGCCATCGTTCGTCGGCGGGTAATATTATCTAATAATGTACGGAGGACTGCCACGTCTTTCATCTCTATAGATCAGGATTTCTAGGCTCGTAGTTTCTGAAAAAAGTCTATCTTAAAATTATTTTTTATTATTTATAAATTATATTTTTAACTTTTAATTTATCATTTCTAATTTTTCAGAAATTTGTATTGCAATACAATGTTAATATTTAAAAGTTTGTTTATACTTCATTCATTTATTGTATATAAATGAAAATTACTAAAAACATAACAAAGATTTTTTTAATTCTTCTGTTCTCTTTTACTTCGTCATTTGGTCCACTTATTCAAACAGTAAGTGCTGCAGATAATTTAATCGAATCAGATTTAATTGATTTATCATCAGAATTTATCGAAGAGCCTTTACTTGGCGCAACTGGCACTATTTTAATAAAAGTAAAAAATACTACAGATATAAGAATTTATAATTTAGAAATAGATCTGAATCTACCTAATGGAGTAAGTTTTGATGCAGCAATAGAACCTAAAGAAAATGAATTAGTTAAACCAACTAAAAAAACTAATGAGCTAGTATCTTGGGAAAATATTGCCGATTTGCTGCCAAATGAAGAATTTGTGGTTTCTGCAAGATTAAAGTTTGCAGGAGAGTCTCAGTTTTCAATAGATGACAATGTAGAATTTAACATTTCGGCAAAAGCATCTCATAGTCCAATATTTGTAGAAGATATTTTTGAAGATATCTTAGTTAACACAAAAATAGCAGGCTTAAGAATTGAAACCGATGTAAAGAGAAGCGTTTTAGTTGGAGAAGATTCTGTAGATAGAAATATTATAATAAAAAATAATACTGAGATTGATAGCAGTAGTGAAGATGATGTAATTGTCACAGAAATATTAGACGATGGAATTGAATTTGAATGGAATAGTGAGGATTTAATAAATAATATTGATGATCCTGCAAACTTTGAGTTTAATGCAGAAGAACAAGAAAGTGGAAAAACCTTTTTACAATGGATTATTGATCAATTAAAAAAAGATAATTATGAAAATCCAATAGATATATCTTACAAAATTGGTGTTCCTTATGCTAAATCAAATGGGGAGGTTGTTAATGAAAATGATAAATTAAATATTAATACAGATGTTAGTGCTAAATATGAAGTTAATGATGAATTAGTATCTGTAAATTTATCTAAGCAAGATGTTATTACTGCAAAATATATAAAGATAAATAAATCAGCGGATAAAAATATTGTAAATCCAGGCGATTTTGTTACCTATCAAATAAGTGGAAAAACTTCGCAATTTTATTCTTACAATTCAGTTTTAATAACTGACACTCTACCTAATGGAACAGAATTTGTTTCAAGCATAGTTGAGCCAGCTAGTATTATAGAGAATGAAGATGGGACAACTAGTCTTGTCTGGGAAATTAACAGTCTTTCGCCAAACGAAGAAATTGAATTTGAATATACTGCTTTAGTTAAAGATACATATATAGATAATTCAGAGCTACTTGCTAAAGATAACTTAAATAATGACGTAAGTATCAATGGAAATTGGAATTCAACTGAAGATGAACGAGTTGGTGTTTCAGAAGAAATTGACAACAAAGTTGTTCAAACTGAAAAAGTAACAACAAAAACAACTGTATTTAATCAAAAAACAAATGAATGGGTTAGCTCAACTAATACAAATAAAGGATTTCCTGTTAGTTTAAAAATTGAAACAAAAGTACCAACAAAAGTTCCAACAAATGATTTAGTTCTAAAGTTCTTTTATCCTGAATACTTAAAGTTAGATCTAGAAGGATTAAATGTTCAAATAGATGGTGTGACTTCAAAAAATGATCTAACAATAAATACAGATGGAGTTAAATTTATTCAATTAAACCTAGGAGATGTAGATAAAAATACAAAAATAACTTTATTAGTTAATGGTGAAGTTGAAAATAATTCTGAATTAAAATCTGGTCATTTACTAAGAACACTAACCAGAGTTACATATATAAATAGTATTGGTAGCCAAAGACGAGAAGTTGGTCAAGCAACATTAATAATAAGAAATCCAAAATCAATAATAGTAATTAATAATAATGATAAGTACACAACAAAAGATTTAATTAAAAAGAGTGTAACAATTGAAACTGCTGATGCATCTTTAGAAAATTATGTTAGATATACTTATAGCGATTTAAATACTAATCAATCAAAACAGTCTGAGTGGATAAGTTGGAATGAGGATTTGGGGCAAACTCAAGTATTTCCAGACTATTTAATGAATGGTTCTGTAGATGGTTTAAAAGAAATTTGTGTAGAGGTAAAAGACCAATTAGGTAATATATCTCCTCTTTCTTGTGATCAAATAATCTTAGATACAAAAGCACCAACTGGTAGTGTTTTGATTAATAACGGACAAACAAGTTCAGCAGAATCAAGTATTGTAAATGTATTAATTTCACAAGATTCTAATAACTCTGATAATCCAATTTACTATTCATATAGTATAGATGGAGCAAGTTGGAGTGAGTTTAGTGAAACGGGTTCTGATTCATTAGAATTAAATAATATTGATTTAGGAATAAATGAAGGTTTAGCAACTATATTTGTTAGATTTAAAGACGAGGCAGGAAATATTTCTAGTACAGTTAAAGATGATATTTTAATTAAAAATCCAGACAATACCGGTTCTGGAATTGTGGATTTAAAATACGGAATTGAATACATAAATGATGATTACATAACAAACGCAAATATTATCTCTACCTATTCTCTAAATACATTTCCAAATGATTTATATACATATCAAGAAGTAATTTTAGTTTTTGATGCAAAAAATAGTGGAACAATACCTTGGTATCCGGAAGGGAATATTGTTAATCCAACTAATCTTTCTTACCATTGGTTTAATGTAGATACTGGAAGTTATTACGTTTGGAATGGAAACAGAGCTCATCTTTTAAATATGGTTTCAAATAATTCAACTTATGACAATGCAAGATTAAATGTGCTTTCTCCAGACAAACCTGGAAACTATATTTTAGAATTAGATGCAGTGCATGAAGGTGTAACTTGGTTTGCAACACAGGGAGTTCAAACTTACAAAATTAATGTAGAGATAAAAGATTTGCCAACTGATGATAATTCTGGAGGCGTTTTAGGATATTACACAAATAACGATGATTTTGGTTGGGGAGAATACGCACCTGTTACTTGTACACTTAAATCTGAATCAGATTTATTAATTGCTCCAAATGGTGATACTCAAGTAGTTCTTGCAAAAGATTCAACAGTTTATGCATTTAACTATAATAACGATTACGCACAGGTTTTATTTAAACCTAATACAATTGGTTGGGTAAATATTGAGAATTTAAATTGTGAAAAAGATTTAAGCACTACTCTACCAAACTTAGTAACTAATGATACATACAGAGAAAAAGCATTTGTTTGTGATGCAAGGAGAACAGAGATGCGAACAAATCCAAGTTGGGACAGTAATATAATTGAATATTTAAGCTTAAACCAAGAAATATATATTCTTGAAGAGCTACCAAGTACAAAAGGTAATGGTTGGTTACAGGTTCTAACATTAGATGGAAGATCTGGTTGGGTCCCAGACTCTTTTATTTGTGTAACTAAAGATGGACAAGTTTATAACTGGATAGACTATGTTGAATTTATAAGACCTTACGATGATCCAGGAACCGATCCAAATGGAGATTATTATGATATAGATATAACTAGTGATTTTGGAGAAAGAGATGGAACATACCATACAGGAATTGATTATGGACTATATTGTGGCACAGAATTGTATGCAGCAGCAGATGGAGTTGTTCTTTACACATCTACAGAGGGAGTTACGCTTGGGAACGACAGTACTCCAGAAACACCTGCTAATTATGTAGTTATTGAACATCAATCTAATCCAGACCCAGAAACTGGAGAGGTTTATAAATTTCAAACAAGATATTGGCATTTAGATGAAGTTTATGTTGTACCAGGTCAAAATGTTGCTCAGGGCCAAGCAATTGGTACAAGTGGAAACACGGGTTATGTTAGAGGAAATGAAGAGAGTGTTTATGAACCAAAAGGTTGTCACTTGCACTTTGAAACTCATAGATACAATGAAGATGGATCAACTTATCCAATAGACCCAGAGTTATTGTTCCAGTATGGAGAGATTGATAGTCCAGTTATTTTAGGGTTAAGTGAGCTAGGGGATTTTGGATATGGGGATAGTAACAAAATCGAATGGAGTAAATTGAAGCCAGTATATAGATTCTATAGTCCTGTAGATGGTGGGCATTTTTATACAATTAGTGAGGAAGAAAAAAATAAAGTTATAAATAATATGTCCAGTAATTGGACTTATGAAAAAGTAGCTTTTTATGCATATGAACCTATATTGGATGAAGATGGAAATGAAGTAGAAGGAGTGACATACCCAGCAGGCACCCTGCCTGTATATCGATTTTGGAGTCCAACAGGATTAGGACACTTTTATACTATCAATGACAAAGAAAAAAGTAACGTTATAAATAATATGTCCAATAATTGGACTTATGAAAAGGTTGCCTTTTACACATATCCAATAGAGGAGATTTTTACAGACCCAGTTGAGAGATATATAAGAAGCAATCCTCAAAAACACTTCTTTACAATCAATAAGACTGAGCAAGAAAAGCTAAATACCGAATTGAGAAATATATATTTTTATGAGAAATCTGCATTTTTTGCAATTTCCGCTGAAACATATTCTAGATATTTATTTCCAATTAAAATTCAAACAGATAAAGACTATTTATATAGTAACTTTACCAGTTACTGTGGTCATGAAAAGTACGAAGTTCATAAATCTAATGGTAGTTTTATAGGTGATATATATTTTAGCGATAGGATAGGAGATTTTGTATATATACTTCAAAAAGACTACTATAGAGCTGCATTCTATGATGATCTTGCAGGATCTAGTGAATGTGATCTACTAGGTATACCTACAATGCAATATCCTGCTGAAGCAGCTAAATCTCCGCAAGGAACAAAAGGCACATACCAAATGTATGAGCGTGGAGGAATTTATCATAATAATAAATACAACTCTACGTGGGCAGTATATGGTAATATATTTGATCAGTATGAAAAATGGGGAGATGAAAACGGACAAAAAGGCACAAGAAGTAAATGGGGATTTCCAGCAGGTGGGGTTCATGTTGATCCAAACAGCGGAAGGCTTTGTCAAGATTTTGAAGGAGGGTTGTGGATCTGTGGAACAAGCTCTTGTGAAGTAGGACAAGTATGGAATAATACAAGTAAATCTTGTGAAGAACCTCCTTGTCCTGTTGGATATTCAATATATGGAGATGGGTGTAAGAAAGACTTTTTAGGTGGAAGTATTCATCCAATCTCTGTTGACTCAGATTGCATAGGTGCAGATATTGTTTACTCTGGACCATTTGGACATGATGACTTTGGCTTTAGAAATCATCCTGATCTTATGGATAACCATGATGGCATTGATATAAGAGCTTTTGAGAAAGGCGATTTATGTCAGGTAAACGCTGTGGCAGATGGAGAGATTGCGCTCGTATCTGTTGATCAATTTGGTGGACAATATACTGATGTAAAGCACGCAAATGGATATAGGACTAGATATTTACATGGTGAAAATCAGTTATATCCCAATGTACAAGGTACGAGAGTAACAAGAGGTTCATTTATCTTTACAATGAGTAATACTGGATTTAAAGGTGCACATCATCTACACTTTGGACTCTTTCTTAATGGTGTTGCAATTGATCCTCAGTTACAGGATAATTTCGGATACTTGGGAGGTGATTATGATGCAAATTACTTACCAAGCTATCCTGTAGATCTCGAAAATACTATTTATAATATTACTAAAACATATTAAATTCTAAAAATGAGAAAAATTGACCTTAGAGTATCAAAAAGATTTATAATATTTGTGTGTATCATAAGTTGTACACTTTTAATTATAACTGCAACTATCAAGTTTAAGCCTAATACCTCTGAAAATACTAATACTCCAATAGAAGATACTACTAGCATTCCATCTGATTGGTTAGAATATATAAATAAAAATGGAATAAAGCTCAGTCTTCCAACTGACTGGCAAGTATCGGAAGGAATAGATGATGAGTGTACCTACCCAGACACAAAAAACTTTTGTGTCTCCCTAACTGCACCTTCTGGTGACTTTAGCTTAATAGTATTAATCGTAAAAGATATCCAAGGCCAAATACCATTTAGTAACACAGCATATACCATTGATAAAGAAGAGCTTGAAGGTACAAAACTTTTTAAGATGAGTGATAAGCTTATACTATTAAGAGATAGTTGGATGAATGAGCCTTCTTACCTTAACAATGCTTACTTAGGTATTGATTTCTTAATCAATGCGAAAGAACTCAATAATGGTAATATATCTGTAGATACAAAAGAAAGATGGTTAAAGAACGATGTTTATGCATATCATTTAGCATATCGAATTAATACACAAACTAAATCTTTAGTAGGAAGACTCGATTCTAATATAGAAATTCAAGAACTAGATAGAATTTTATCTTCTTTAGAGTTAGATCTAAGCTTAGTATCATTCTAAACTAATGAATTATAAATCATTAATAACGTCATAATATTGTATATTCTCTGTTAGATTTTCATATTTAAGGATTTGTATTGCAATACAATGTTTTTAGCCTATAAATAAGGTATTATTCTTGCATGAAAAAAGGAATTAAAAATATATTATTGATAATACTTGTATTTTTACTTGCTGTGGGCATTCTAAGTACTATAAGTCTTTATAATGTAGTCACTAAGTATGATATGTACTATGAGGATTTAGAATTTGTTATGGATGCTGTGTATTCATCACATCAACCTGATCAGCTATATTACGATGATGATATCGATTATGAAAGTATGGTAGCTTTTTTAGGTCCAAATGATAAATACTATCCTTACTATCAGTTTTACCAATTTTTTCATTATGAAGATCCATCAACTAGCATGTCAGGATATATATATTATCAAAATATTCTACATCCAATAAAAATATATGAAGACATTGTACTTTTCTTCACATATGACTTTGGTGGCTGTAATAAACTAGATAGTCAAGATCTTAAATCCTGTTTATCCTTAGAGATTTACCGGAAAGAAGAAGGTGATGTTTTTACATTCCTTGGAGAAGCTAATGAACTTAAATTTTACTTTACACAGGACTTTAAACCTATATTTTTTGACATAGATAAAAATGGTTATCAGGATATTGCCGTACCAATTGATAGTAATGATATTAATACAGACTTCATATGGCTAATATACGATGGAGAACAATATAGAGAAATTGAACAAGATGAAGTTATTCAAATCCAAAAAGAACTTGCTCAACAAAATGAGGATAGAGTTAAACAATACTATTTAGATAAACTTTACCCTGAACCTCTTACAGAAGAACAAATTTCTGAAAGTAAGTTAGTAGAAGATCAGATTATTGGTAATCCTTAAAGCGTAGTATTCAATCCACTCTTCTTCTCTTCACCCACTTGTTGCTCTAGATTTGCAACTGGAGTTGCCTGTGTTGGGGCTATTTCTGCCTGCTGTTCTGTTGGAGCAGCATTGACTTCAGGAGCAGAATTTTGCTGAACTGTTTCTGATACAACAGGATTACTAGCCTCTTTATTCTCTATTTTCTGTAGTTCATTAGCATTTTGGGCTTCTACTTGCTCTGGAGCTTGTGGCTTTTGCACTTGAGATGGTGGAGCAGAATTTTGCTGCTCTTTATTATCCTGAATATTAGCCTTTATTTTCTGCATTTTCACCTCTCTTTGAGCCATCCTTTCTGCTTCCTTCTGCTTTAAAGCTTCTGGTTGAACTGTTTCCCTTTTTATCTCAATCTTCTTACTTAGCTGATTCATATCTAGCTTTTTAATCTTAAAACTAAACGTGCTTCCTTTACCAAATTCACTTTGTATTTCTAACTCACTGCCAAACTCTTTTAATAGCCCCATAATTACATATACACCTATTCCTGTTCCTCCTGGTCTAACAATTTTTCTATCTCCTATAGTACCTGCTGAATCTAAGTGTGTATTTGCTCTAAAGAATTTCTTACCAATATTCTTTAGATCTTCTTCTTTTATTCCTTCTCCAGTATCTTCCACCTTAAACCTTATATATCCATCATCCTCTTCAGAGACTGTTACATGTACATAACCTTTATATGTATATTTAACAGCATTACTAACTAGGTTATCCATAATCTGCTGAATAGCAGTTCTATCAACATTAATAAATGCATTTGGAACTTCAACTTTAGCAGTTAGTTCTAGGCCTTTCTGCTCTGCTTGTTCCTGGAAAGCTGTCATTGAATCGTCAATTACATCTTGAACAGCAACTTTCTCAAGGTTAATTTGAATTCTACTGTTTTCAAGTCTTGCTGATTGAAGAATTGTTTCAAGAAGATCTTTTTCTCTTCTAATATTTCTTAGTGCAACAGTAAAGTATTTGTCATGCTTTTCTTTATCAATTGTTCCTTTCTTCTCTAGTGAGTCAATCATAACTAAGGCATTTCTAGCTGTTCCAAGTGGTGTTCTTAGCTCGTGACCAAGAATGTCCATCATGTCTCGTTCTTTTCTTAGCTGTTCTCCAAGCTGATCGTTTCTTTGTGCAAGCTCAGCAGTTGCTTCATCAACTTTCTTTTGAAGAGTTGCATTGAACTGTTTAACTTCCTCAAATAAGAATGATCTTGTTAATGACACCGAAAGCATATCTGCTAATGTTCTTAAAAATTTGACTTCTGTTAGTGAGTATGGAACGTATCCATCTTTATGTCCTAAAATTAATAGTGCTATGGTTTCCTTATTCTGATTTTTTATACCTAGAATTACTGAAATATCAAAATTTTCAATCATCTCAAGTATTTCATTTATAACATTTTTAATTGGGCTTATATTACGTGATGATTCACTGATATATTCATCTTTTATAAAAGTATCTGTTTCAATAGATTTAAATAAAGCAAATAAATGATTGAGTTGCTCAATGGTTAGGTCTAGTTCTTTAGGGCCAAACTTTTCTACATTATTTCCTTTATCAACAACCACCCATTTAGATAGTGGTCTAATTGTTTGAGAGATAGTTGAAATAATTGAATCGATGTTTGATGCATATTCTAATTGAGTATTAATTGAGTTATTTAATTGCCTAATAACTTCATTTGGGTTATATCCAGGGTTTATAATACTTGACTCAACCTTATTTTTTATATATGCATTATACTTGTCATAAATAAGTACAAATATATATGCAAAAAATATTCCAATAAATAACGATTCCGGTGAATAAACTCCATTAAATACAAAGATATCTAGAGATACAAAGATATAGAATGATACATAAAGTATAATTGCAGATAGTGTGAAATAGGTAATTTTTCCAAGAATTAATCTTATATCAAATAAGCCGTGGCGGATTAGGGTGTAAGCTGTAGTTGAAATGAAAACCAGTGATGCTAAAGGACCAATTGCTCCTACTTCTGAAATTCCTAAAAGTGGTAATACTAAGCTTGCAATTACAGCTATTACCAATGATATACCGAAACTTGCTGCGAACAGGATTAACTGTAACTTTTCAATTCCTATCACACGCCTATATTTATTTACAAGCGTGAAGATACTGAGTATGCCGAACAATATGGTATAGGGTAAAAAAATTGTATATAGTATCCCAGGCGTGAATGATACCCCCCCTTCAGTGAACACATTAATACTCTTAACGTTATACTCTGTTAGAATAAATGGTACAAAGAGTAGTGAAGGAATAAATGATATTATAAGTCTTCTAGTATTTAGCTCGTTTATTTTATCAGGAAATATCTTAGCGAAATTCCAAAATAATGGTCCTATGAATATTGGTCCTACTAGTGTTAAACGAACGTAAACTAGTGCATCTGCATTGTTGCTTGTATTATCAACAAGGAAATTAAATATAACCCACCAAGATATACTTATTGTAAGTAATACAAACATTCTGCCAACTATCTTTTTCGTTGAAAGAAATACATAAGATGCTATAAATATACTTATAACTATTGTGATTATGTATACGATATTAGTTACACTAACCATAAAGACCAAACTGCATAACAATAAAGGTTAATCATGAATTTAGTATATACTAATTCTTATTGAAAGTAATTTCTTTCTATTGTTCCTTAAGAAGCCTCCTCCAAAACCTTGGTTTGGACTTTGAAGATAGTACAGCTGTCATGAGTTCAGTATCAGTTAGTACATCTAATAGCTCTTCTACTCCCATCACAGCGCTCGTAAACATTGGATTTTCTACAGAGTGATCATCAAATGCGGATATAAATTCTCTAGGTATTATATTGAGTTTACATATTCTTTGAAAATTTAAGGCAAAAGTTCTTAGCCTTGAAAGCGAGTATTTATCTTCATGTCTCTCGTTAAAGTGAAATGGCGTCAAACTCCTCAGCCCTAATCTCATTAGTATGTTATAGGTAAGGTTTAGATACCAAGATGTATATTCACTATCAAATACTGATCTAAAAGTATGAAATCCACTGATTATTTGTCCCATTTTATCCTTTGGAATACCTAATAAAGTCCACATGCCCATTATACTTTTTTTACCTAATTTTTCTTCAATTTCATGGCTAGCTCTTGCAACCGGCAACGATGTAGCTAATAGAGAGATAAATCTATATATATATATTCCCTTATCCTCTTCTGTAAAATCGCCAATGTCATCTGGAAAGCTTAAAATCAATTTAATTAGAATACTTTTTTCTATTGATAATCCAAACTCAGTAGAATTGATTTGATCTAATAAAGTATTCTTATGCTGAGATAGTAATTTCCAATAATTTTGGCCATCTAATTCTAAAAATTTTCTAATTTCTTCAGAATCAATAAAAAGTTGAGCATAGTTAATAAGACATCTATCTTGATTTTCTGCTGAATTAGCAATTTCTCTTTCGATCGTTCTGATATTATCATTATATATTAATTTTAATTCTTATGGAACGTTATTTTTTAAAGTTAAATATTTTCTTATACTATTTGATATTGAGTTAACTGTACCCACATATTGGTCTTTTGTAGAAAAAGTTACGGCTGATCCAGCCATTACCCTTCCTCCTAAAATTACAAAAGACATCTTTCCCTCCATAC
Source organism: Candidatus Dojkabacteria bacterium (assembly GCA_020429545.1). Taxonomy (GTDB): domain Bacteria; phylum Patescibacteriota; class Dojkabacteria; order J137; family J137; genus JAGQLF01. The sequence goes on along the minus strand of JAGQLF010000019.1, from coordinate 3,414 downwards.
CATCTTCTAACTCAAGAAAAAAACTCTTCACCCACTCCTGAACTGCTTGGTATGGTGTATACCATTCCTCCTCTAATTGGTCTTTATCTGAAGCATCAATATTTTTCCAGGCTTTTCCGAACGACTTTGTTTCTCTAATACCCATGGAATGAAGTACTTTAGAGAGCGCATCTGGTGCTTGTATAAAATCACATTTATTTATATTAACAATAAAGCCTTCGTCTCCAAGCTTAATTGTTTCTGAAAGTTTAGTAATCTCACTATCCTCAAGAATTATTTCCTTGTCGTATTGTTCGTATAAACTACCTACTTGATGTAATACATATCCTATAGCAAGTTCTTCATTAGTATTCGCAATTTGGTCAGTATTAACAATTAACTCCCTAGTTAATCGTATTTGTTCTCTAAGGGCAGCTATATCACTTTGATATTTGGGTAATAATGTTAATTTAGCTGATGAATCTATGGATGTATCTGATGAATCATTTTTTGGAACTTCGAAAGATTGATGTGCCACCGCCATATTTGTCAGCTTAACTTGACTATTATATCATTTTTTTATACAATATCCAATATTTACAAAGAAATTCAATGTCAAATCAAAATGACAATTATGTACAATTTGGGTACCATTTAACCTTAGATATATATTCATGTCCTTTTGAAGTATTGGTGGACCTTGAGTTATGTCATAATGCTTTAAAGAAAGCTGTTGAAGTTTTGGAGATGCACGCCTTAATACCACCTTATGTATTTCGCGCAGATAGCAATGAGGAAAATGGAGGGAAGGATCCAGGTGGTATTACAGGTTTTATAGTCATTGCTGAGTCACATATCAGCCTACATACTTTTGCTAAAAGAGGATTTGTAAGCATAGATGTATATTCATGTAAAAAATTTAATTATATATCAGCTCAAAAACATTTCGAAAATATATTTAGGTCAAACGATGTAGAGGTACATACTCTAGATAGAGGAACAAGATATCCAGTAAATAACATTTACTAACTATCAAGTTCACCTTTATTTCCAGGTAGGTTGATACGTGAATTTACTAAGAATGGTCTAGTGTATAACGGCTGGATTGCTTTACCTCTTAAGCCTCTAATTAAATTTTTGATTCTACTCACAGGTTTCAGTCTTTTAATAAATGCCTTTCCCATAACTCTAGTTTCATGATACCCAATATCCCTATTCTTTAAAATTGATATCATTAAAAATCCGACTTCGTTTAAAGATAAAAACACTCTAACCCATGTACTTGCAATTCCTTTTATACCTTTTAATTCTGAATTTCCACTAATAATTTTTATGGTCTCAGGAATACCAAATGTCATAGTCATAAAGAAACAAGTCCACAAAGCTGGAGATCCACCGAGCCCTGGTATAGCTTCATATGCTAGTATTGGTGCAGCAAAAGCTAAGCTTCCAGCAAGTAATGCCCCATAAGTTAAGTAACCCAATCCTAAAGCACTCAGCCCTAAGTAAAAATCTTCTAATCGATCAGCAAATGCATTCACCTCTAATGCATTCTGCATATTCTTTATGTACTCTATCTCAGCTTCATCAATCTGATCACCATACTCATGTAGATATCTTTCAAGACATCCATATAGAAACCTCTCAGACAAAACTGCCGGCACCTGAATCATTTCTGTAAAATTATGTGGATTTAACGCAATTTTTTCTTTAATGCTCTTATAGTTTAGAATTTGCTCTCGGCTACTCATATCTTTATCTGATAGTAGATCTATATCAAATTGAACAAATCCATTTTCTTGAAATAGTTCATGTATAGACTCAATCTCGTCAATAATTTCCATAATTGTACCATCAGAAAGCTCAATACGACTTTGCGGTATATCCGAGTTTTTTCTTATCCCATCACCATTTTCCCCTCTTTCAAATAACTCAGTATCCCAATTATTTTCCATGCTCATGTATTTGTATGTGATATAATTGATATATTTTAAATTCTAACATGAGTACCTTGAAGCTGGGAAGTAGAATAAAAAAGTTTCGCAAAAGATCCGGTTATAGTCAATTCGATCTAGAAAATAATATTGACCTTTCTCCTGGTTCAATTAGTAGAATTGAAACTGGGCTAGTAAATCCCACAAAAGAAACAATATTTCTTATTGCCAAAGCTCTAGAGCTTAATCAAAAAGATACAAGTGAATTATTAGGTATACCCCAAGTACAAATAACAGTAAAAGATATTGACAGAGCAAAAAGCCATATACATGATTATTTTATAAAACCTGATGCTTTCGCGATATTAATGGATATAAAAGGTAACATTCTTGACGTAAGCGAAGGAATGTTCACACTATTTTCTGTACCAAGATCAATGATGGAGAATTTAATTGGTATTAATATGCTAAAACTTCTATATACAGTAAATCCCATTAGTAAGTTACTACAAGTTACAGATGATATGCTTAAATCTGAGATATCCATATTTAAGGAAAGAACTCAGGGTATGGAAAATGATATTTGGTACAAGGAACTAATTGGTGAACTTATTAATATTCCTAAATTTAAAGATGACTGGGATGGGTATGACGTTAACTATGTGCCTTACACTACTAACCAAAGATCAAGAGAAATAAGAATTGAATTTGAAGGCCAAACAATTACTATCATTCCTAGCTTTTACTATCTTCCCATTGATCCTAGATTTGAAATAGTAGACTATATTATTAAACTTGAAAATGAATAACTCTCTTTCTGAAAAACTAAAGCAATATAGAAAAAAATCTGTCCTCAGTCAGTTTGACCTCGAAACAGCAATAAATGCCTCCCCTGGAAGCATTAGCCGTATTGAATCAGGATTTGTTAACCCAACAAAAGAAACAATCATAGCCATTGCGAAAACACTAAATTTAAAAACTGAAGAAATTGCTTTACTTTTTGGAATTGATTTGGATAATGAAAGTTTAGAAGAAGTATTAAGTAGCCTAAAGAGTATTGGTAATCTAAATGATATGATTTTTACTGTAACTAATAAGTTAATATTCAAAATTGGATATTTAGCTTCTATGATGTGGTTAATCAAAGACAAAAAGATTTACGCTGCAGGATTAACTAATAGTAATATTTCAAAAGCTGTTCATAATATTCTTGATCAAGATTTTAGTGAAGTTACTTTATCTTTTGAACATAAGCAAAACCTTACCGTACAGGCAATGTTAGAAAAAGAAATTAAAATTACTAACTACACTAGAGAATATATCATGCCCGCAGTTACAGCTGATCAAGCAAACAAAGTCCAAGAAGCTACTGGCGATAAAAGTAATTGTATAGTACCCATGATATCAAATGACAAGGTGATAGGTGCTATGGTGTATGTAAAAAAGATTGAAGATGATTTTTCTTCAGATAAGGAAATGTTAAAAGGAATTACAAACTATA
>JAGQLF010000018.1 GCA_020429545.1 Candidatus Dojkabacteria bacterium | reverse complement strand
AGTTTGATTCTGCAGTAAATAATTTTACAGAATTAATAAAGATTGAAAGTGCGTATTTAGAGTTTAAAAATAGGATTAATTGTAATAATTCTGCATTAATTATGTTTGATGGAAAAAATTGGGTTAAACTTGTAATAAACAATGAACTCAAGCTTGAAAATTTAGAATTTTTAGAGAACAGTGTTGAAGTTAAAGTAAAGTATGATTAAAAGCATAGATGCCAGTTCTCGATACAAAATTTGCTATCGCAAATTTCACTCGAACTGTCAAAGTGCTATATCTATTCACAATTATCTAAATTACCTAATAAACTAATGATAAACAAAGAAGAAATACTAAAAAGAATAGGAGAACTCATAGAGGAAGAAAATTTAAATACAAAAACAGAGCTTTCTACAGAGGAGCTATTTATGCAATTTATACTTCCAAGCTTAGAACAATCAAAACAAACACTTTCCAGCCTATATAAGTTCGAAGTCAAAAACTATGGAGGAATAACAGGGAAGATAAAGTCAAAAATACTATCTAAAATAAAGAATATAGTTATAAATGTTGTTGAAAGAGAAAGTATGAGACAGCAGAAATTTAACGAACTTGTTTACCAAACTTTGCTACTTTTGGTAGATGAAAAAATGGCTCAAAAAGGAGCTTCTTCTAATAACAGTAAGTAAATTCATTTTGTCTACTTAAAATAGCATAACTCTATCCCTAAGATATTAAATACTGATATCTATTATCTTATAAGCTATCTCGAGGTTGCAATGATTCAAATGATGTCATTGACAATGGACTAGCTAAATTATATATTTTAATACGTGGTTTGGGATCCCAGGCCAATATTTTATATTTTATTTTATTTACCTTATGGATAAATCCAAAAGGTTTTCAACAGTACTAACACTAGTACTAACAGTTATGATGGCTGTAACACCAGCTTTCGTAATGTCAGTATCAGTTAGTGCTGATGCACCAGAGTTGTCGTTTGCGGATATCCCAGGTGATTCAGTTACATCGGATCCTAACGGAATCACTATGACATTCGAATCTGACCAAGCTGGTTACATCATCTACAGAGGACAGTGTGTTTCAGACACAATCGAAGCTGTAGAAGGTGAAAATTCTGTAACATTCAAAAGTGTTCCAGAAAATGTGTACGCAGAAGGTGACTGTAACATCCATGTCTTCAACGAAGAAGGAGAAATCAGTGACGCTTTAGCTGTACCAGCATTCACAGTGGATGCAACTGCTCCAAAGTTATCATTAACATCTGTTATTGATACTCCAACTACTGACAGCACTCCAGATGTAGGAATCTTCTTGAGTGAAGCAGCAGATGAGCTAACTTACGAAGGAGAATGCGACTCAGCAGCTACATCAGCTACTGCAGGAGCAACAACACTAACTCTAAGATCAGCAGATCTAGAAGGTGCTTTCGAAAGTGGAACTTATACTGGTTGTAAAGTAGTAGCAGTTGATGAGGCAGGAAACTCAAGTGATGCATTAACAATCCCTTCTTTTGAAGTGATTTTAACAAGTGAAATCTACATCATTCAAACAGGTGTAGCTCTTCCATCTGCATCAGGAAGTTCTTACTCAACATTTGCTGATGATTCAACTAGAGTAGTTTCTCTAAACGTTTCACACGCTGGAGAAATCTACGCTGATGCAACATCAGATGAATGTTATCCTTATCCAAATACAGTTACTCCAGGAATCAATAAGATTATGCTAACTCTAGATGATCTTAAATACGATGATGGAACAGCTGACTGTATTCTAGAGTATAGAGTTGCAACTGGAGCAGGTGATGTTTCAGCAGCTTCTATCGCAACTGCACCTATTACAATTGCAAACTTACCTGACTTAAGTGCAGGAACTGGTACACCAGATAGTAATGCACCAGATATTGAAGAAGCAACTGCTACACTTGTAACACAAGCTAACGGTTCTTCAGTAGGATTCACATTCACAGTAGATGAAGGTGGAACATGGGCAATTGTTGATGATGCAGGCGCAGGAACTTGTGCTGTAGCATTAACTGGACTAACACCAGAAAACAATCTAGTTCACCCAGGAGTAAATACTATTGTAGTACAAGCTGCTGATGCTGGACTAGCAAATGGAACTTATGGTGATGGTACAAATACTTGCGACATTGAAATAACAGATGGTACAACATCTGCAAATGCTGCAACTGTTAATATGCCACAGTTCACTATCTCTGATAGTAAAGGACCAACAATTACAATTACTAAACCAGTTGTATCTCCTGTAGCTTCAGGAGCAGCTGTAGTATTCAGATTCACATCAAACGAATTTGTTGATGCTGCAGATATTGTTGAGCCAGATCTATTATTATCTGGAGATTGTTTCGATGCTGAAGTAAATACTGCATGGGACGACTTCGCAACTGATGCTGTTATCGATGACGAGGGAGCATCTGCAAACGAAGATATCGTTACACCAGGATTAACAAAGGCATATAATACATTCACAATTTCAGCAGGTGAAATCGATGATGGAGTTTACAGTAATTGTAAATTCAGACTAAAAGATGCTGCTGGAAACAATAGTAATACAGTAAACATTCCTACATTCACAGTAGGAGCTGCAGGACCTAAATTGGAAGATGCAACATACTCAGCAGGAACAATTGATAATCCTGTTTCAGTATCATTCACATCAGACAAATCAGGAACTTATAGCTTTACAGATGTAGGTGGAACAGTATTACCATCTAGTGCATGTAAAGTAATGGGATATGTATCAGACCTACCTCTAAAGTCAGGTTCAAATACAGTAACATTCGATAACATGGACGATGCTGCTGCTACATGTTACATTAGAGGATATGACTCTGATGGACGAGCAGGAACAATCCTAACATTCGGACCATTCACAGTTGATGATGATGGTGATCCAAAACTTTCAGAAGTAGAAGAAGTTGATCCTACAACTCTTCAATATACATTCTATTCTTCAACAGGAGGAGACATCACTTACGATGGATTCTGCGCAAGTACAGATGTATATGCTAAGAAAGGAAACAACACAATTACATTCAATTCTCTACCAAAGGGACTAGTTGCTGACAACTGCGAAGTTACAGTAACAAGTAACGATACAGCAGACACATTGAATGTATCTAAATTCACTGTAGAAGGAACAGCTGTTGTAACAGGACCTGAAGGTTCAGTTTACAGATTCTTCAACAAGAAGAATGGAGCTCATCTTTACACTATTAGTGTAAATGAAAGAGACACAGTTCTAGGTCTAACAGATGAATGGACTTATGAAGGAATCGTATACGTTGTTGAAACTACAGAAGTAGAAGGAACAGTACCTGTATACAGATTCTGGAACTCAGAGAACGGTGCTCACTTGTACACAACTTCTCAAAATGAGAAGGATACAGTATCAAGTACATTACCTAAATTCCAATTCGAAGGTATCAAATACTATGTATACCCAGAAATGGCAGATGGAAAAGTACCTGTATACAGATTCTTCAATACAGAGAATGGTGCACACTTGTACACAGTATCTGAAGACGAAAAAACTACAGTAGAAACAACTCTACCTAAGTTCAATTTCGAAGGAACTAAATACTATGTTATGCCTAAATAATAAGGAATAATTAGTTAGTTTCTTGAACCCCTTAGCTTACGCTAAGGGGTTCTTTGTTTACAACGACCTAAGAAAGAGTGTAGAATGTTCTAGTTTGATAAAAATTTTATGACAAAAAAAATAGTTTCAGTTCTATCATTTTTCATAGCGATAATTATGTTTGTTAGTTTAAGTTCAACTAACTTGATTAAGGCTCAAGGTGAGCTAACTACACAAATACTTCTTTTTTCAAAAGAACAAATATCATCAAATGCGCCAGTGTTAGTTAGCATAGTTTGTAGAAATAACTCTAGCAACTTTATTGCAGATCATGCTCTTGAAATAAAGATGCAATCGTTAAGAGATAGCAGTGTACAAAAAATTAAAAATATTCAAATGGCATACACTCAAACGGGTGCAAGTCCAACTGTTGGTACAATACAAAGTTTGGGTAACGATAACTTTAGAGCTTTCACCCAAGGAGTTTATCCTCTAAATGTTGGTGATTCTTTGATTTATGCTTTAGAGATAAATCTTAATCCATTAACAGTTAAAAATATTGAAGATTTTAAATTATCATTTAAATGTATTTCTACACTAGCAGGAGACAGATTTACAGAAACTTTAGATGCTACAGAACCGTATGTTGATGACTATATCTCAGTTTCAAGCACTCTAGAAGGTGAAAAAGTAGTTTATAGGTTCTTTAATAAACAAATTGGTTCACATTTATATACAATAAGTACTGATGAACGAGATAAAGTTTTAGGATTAAGTGAACAATGGCAATACGAGGGATCCAAGTATATTGTTTTTGGAACACCAGGTGAAGGTAGAGTACCAGTATATAGATTTTTCAATAGACAAACTGGTGCACATTTATATACTATAAGTGAAGACGAAAAAAATTCAATTCTGCAAATGTCTAACATTTGGATGTTCGAGGGTGTAAAGTTCTATGTATATAATGTTAAGGCAGATTCAACTTTGACCGGAGTATACAGATTCTTCAACAGAGTAAATGGGTCTCACCTTTTTACAATAAGTACTAATGAAAGAGACAGTATTTCTAATGGACTCAAAGATTTTTCTTTTGAAGGAGAAAAATACTTTGTAAAGCCACTAGATTAAATTTCAGAATAATATTTTCGTTTTATCTATGCGATAATTAACAAATATTATTCTGAAATGACTAAGATAACCTCTAAAAACAGCATTGATCTCTTAATAGAGCTTGTAAAAACAAGCTTCAAGATGCGATACCAGAATTCTGTATTAGGCTTTCTATGGGTTTTAATAAAGCCATATGCAATGTTTCTGGTTATGTATTTGATTTTTTCAAATATAATAAGATCTTCAGTAGAAAACTACGCTTTGTATCTTTTGACAGGTGTTATTTTTATCACATTCATAAACGAACTTTTAGTTCTTGGTCAAATGTCTTTGCTTGAGCGTGCACACATAATATTAAAAGTAAGTTTTCCAAGATATATAGCAATTGTAGCAGCACTTATTGGTGCAGTAATTAACTTGTGCATAAATCTGATATTAATACTATTTATAGTGTTAATGAAGGGAATTGAAATTGATTTAATTGGAATAGTCCACTTGATTCTTGTTATAACAATATTATTTATCTGGGGTGTAGGGATGGCATTTATAACTTCAATTTTGACAGTTAGAATTAGAGATTTAAAAAATATAATTGAGCTGGGCATGTTTATGATGCAATATGGGACTCCAATCTTTTACTCTTTAGATGATAATTTAATTCCTAACTCTAAAATTAAACTGTTAATTCAATATAACCCACTAACAATTATGATGAATCAGTTGAGAGCAGCTCTAAATGTTTATGGGCAAAGAGACTTTCTACTTTTAATAATTGTTTTAGTACTTGGATTACTTTTTCTTTTTTTCTCATATATGTATTTTAGTAAGCAGGTAAAAAAAATAGCAGAATTCTTTTAATGAAAAATATAATAAAAGTAGAAAACCTAAGTAAAACTTTTTATCTACATACAGATAAAAAAAATACTGCACGTCAATTGTTTACTTCATTTTTTAGCCAAGGCAAGGTCAAAAAATTTAATGTATTAAGCAATGTTTCTTTCGAAGTAAAACAAGGAGAATTTATTGGCATTGTAGGTAGAAATGGTAGTGGTAAAAGTACGTTGTTAAAAATAATCGCTGATATTTATGAAGCAGATAAGGGAAGTAAAGTGGAGGTTAATGGTAAGGTTGTGCCATTCTTAGAGTTAGGTGTTGGTTTTAATGAAGAATTAACAGGTCGTGAGAATATATTTCTAAATGGAACCATCTTAGGAATGACTAAGTCATATTTAAATACAAAATTTGATGAGATAGTGGACTTTGCTGAACTCAGAGATTTTATTGATGAGCCAGTAAAAACATATTCAAGTGGAATGCTTGTTAGATTAGCATTTTCTATAGCAATACAGTCTGATGCTGATTTATACATTCTAGATGAGATTCTATCTGTTGGTGATTCTGGATTTCAACGAAAAAGTGCTCATGTGTTTGCTGACTTAAAAAAACAAGGGAAATCTGTGCTATATGTATCTCATGACATTAATACTGTAAAAGAAATTTGTGACAAAGCAATACTTATTGATAACGGTGAAATGGTAGCTTTTGACAAGCCAGAAAGAATTGGAAGAATGTATGAAGATATTATTCTAAAAAGAATAAATAAGTCTGAGAATGATGTAGTCAAGGAAGGCAATGTTGAAAAAGCAGGCAATTCTATAAAGAGCATTACTTTTATGAATACAGAATACAAGCCACAAAAGGTTTATGAGCGTGGACAACCAATACATTTGAAAATTGATATTAATGTTGAAGAAGAAGACAACGAAATGTATGTTGGGGTTGGTATCTTAGACTTTGAAAAAGATGTATGGATCACAGCTGTAAATACTGCTGTTGATGAATTTGAACATTCTTGGAAGAAGGGTAGTAACGAATTATTTCTTTCATTTAATAACAATACATTTAATAAGGGCCGATTTTACGTTGTAGTAAGCTTATTTAAAAAAGAACCTGGTCCAGATTCTAATTATGATTATTTCGATAGTCGAGAAACGGAGCAATATTTAGAAGTGTTCTCAAGTGATAGAAGAAACGGAAAGTTATTTCTAGAACATGAATGGAAGCAGGGTGAGCAACAAAAAAATATAACAATGAATAGTCTTGCAGATGAATGATTATAATCTTGAAGATTTAAAAAAAATAAAAATTAATGATCTAGATTTTTTTATTACAGAAAGATTCTTAGATCATTATAAAAATGGTTCATACGAAAAATTCTCCTTACAGCTGGTTGATTGGTTATTACCCGAGGCGGGAACTTTTGTAGATATTGGAACACATTATGGGATTTATTCATTAACAGCAGCCAAAAAATTAAAAAAAGGCAATGTAATTTCATTTGAGCCGGTTAAAGAAAATATTGAAGTTTATAATAATTCAATAAAAGAAAATAATTTTGGAAATATACAAGTAATAAACAAGGCGGTCTCAAATCAAGTAGGAAAGGTTACGTTTAACATTGCAAATGCTTCTGACTCATCTGGAATTCATAAACATCCAAATACCGAAACCATAGAGCAAAGAGAAATAGATGTAACAACAATTGATAGTGAAATAGGTGATAGAAAAGATATTGAATTAATAAAAATTGACACAGAAGGCAATGAATTAAACGTTTTAAAAGGAATGCAATCTACATTGAAGAATAATCCAAACGTAAAACTTTTAGTTGAGTTTAATCCAAAAGTCTTAAAGGTTGCTGAAACTGATCCACTAAAATTTCTTGAATATCTATATAAAGAGCTTAATTTTGATATTTTCTTCATTAATGATGTAAATCACAAACTCTATAAGATGTCAGAAAAAATAAGTGAGTTTAGCAAATATATGGATATCTCATCATATATAAATATACTTTGCGTTCCAAAAGGTTCTTTTAAATTTATATCAATACTATCACACAGCCCTGTAACTAGTGGTGGATCAGAGAAGTCTCTTCTAGATACAATAGACTGGTTAATGGATAAAAGAGAATATTTTATACATCTAGTAATTCCAGAAGATGGTTCATTAGTTAACTCTGCATATAACCGACCAATATCGTATTCAATTATAGATCTACCTTGGTGGATAAAGCAGAACAGTCCCGAAAATATAGGGGAATCTGTTGGTAATTTAGCATACGATCTTACAAAAGCTAGTCCTGACTTAATCTACACAAATACTTCAGTAATACCTCAGGGTGGATATGTGTCAAGGCTTTTAAACTTACCACATGTTTGGCACCTAAGAGAATTTGGTGAAATTGACCACGATTTGAGTTTTCATCTTAATGTAGAAGAAAGGGCAGAGTTTTTTGAAGATAATTCAAATGTAATTATTACTAACTCAAAGGCTGTAAAAGAATACTTTAATTTAAGTGATAAAGCACAGATAATTTATAATTTTGTTGAAATTAACACAGAAAGCATAGTTAAGGTTGATACATTTAATTCTGAAAATTTAAAACTATCTTTTGTAGGTAAGATAAAAGAATCTAAAGGACAATTTGATGCTGTTAAAGCACTGTCAAAATTAGTTAAAGACGGTTTGAAAATTCAATTAGTAATTGTTGGAGACGGAGAAGAATCCTATATAAACCAAATTAACGAGTATATAAAAAAAGAAAATATAGAAGAGAATGTTCAGCTTGTTGGTTTTCATCAAGATTTTGCAAATTTTGTTGCCGAATCTGATATTTTACTTGTTTGTTCTAAGAATGAAGCATTTGGAAGAGTTACGCTTGAAGGAATGTCTTTAGAAAAGCCTGTAATAGGTGCAGGTAGTGGCGGCACAGCTGAATTAATAACTGATAACAAAACAGGAATGCTCTATAAAGTTGGTGACATTGATGATTTAGCAAGCAAGATAAAAAAATATTACGAGAATAGGGAGTTAATAGACAAACATGGCAAGGCAGCGAAAGAGAAATACCAAGAGATTTTTACAAAGGAAAATTATGTAAAACAGATTAAGCAGGCTTTCACAAATGCCTTAAATTCGGATAATGGTGAACTAAGTTATGAGAAAAAGATATTTGCAGGTTTTGGGAAATTTTTGAAAGACCATTTTTCAAAGCAGTTTGATTTAGAAGCTAAACTTTTAACAAAGACCAATCAGTTGAATGACATTTATGCTGAATATATTGAATTTCAGGGTTTTAAAAAAGGAAGAATATGGAAGCTAATTCAGGCAATTAGAAAAATTAAAAACTAGCTATTATCCCATATTCTATCTTCAACCATGTCTTTAATATAATTTTGTTTTTCGCTTGAATCTATAACTTTGTTTTGCACAAGATCATTAATTAAGTCTTTAACTTCACTATCCCAGTTAGAATTATTATTATGTTCCTTTTCTTTGTTTAAAGAGATTATTCTTCTATGTAACTCCCTTGTTTTTTCATCACGACCTGCAATTCGTTTTAATGCATGTTCAAGGTTATCTAAAGTAAAAACAGGTTTATAATTTATATCTTCAAAAAAAGGATACTCATTTTGCGAGAATCTAAAAATATATTCATCCCAAACTTTTCTTCTTCTTTGAAGATTGAATCTTTTAAGTAGTGTTGAAGGTAGAGTAAATAATGTAACAAAAATCAATTTTATTAACTGAAGTTTATCTTTTTTCCCAGGCCAAAATTGCATGTTTTTGAGAATGTATTGGTATCTTCTGACTGTTCGTTTGATTGCACGTTTCCTTTCAAAATTCTTCTGAATTGTCCAGATGAAATTTCTCTGAATTAGATAGAACTTCCACATTGGAACATTCTTTCTACTTGATACACTATGTGCGTGGAAAACAACAGCTTCAGGCTCGGTAACTATCTTATAGCCGAGCATATTTGCTCTAAAAGACCAATCTACATCTTCAAAATATCCAAAATATTGGTTATCCAGCGGCCCAATGTCACCTTCATATAAATCTCTTCTAATTAATACACAACCAAAGCATGCACCAAAAGTTTGCTCTGATATATCATATTGACCTACATCAGGTTGTCCAATACCTCTATTGAAAGGAGATCCGTCTTTTGCCATAACAACACCTACAGAATCAAGCATTGATGGATGATCCTGTAATAACATCTTGCTTGCAACTGCAGCAATATCATCGGACTCTTTTATGCGTTCAACCATTTTACTTAAGAACTCAGGCTTAACAATAATGTCATTATTTATAAGTAGTATAAACTCTGAATTTGTTTGGCTAATTGCAAGATTATTACCTCGGCTAAAAAAGAGGTTTTTCTTTGATCGAATCACCTTTGCCTCAGGATAATTTTTTTCTAAAAAATCTGCAGAACCATCACTCGAACCATTGTCTACAATAAAAATCTCATAGTTCTTGAAACCGACATCCTTAAAGGAATCTAAAAGCTTGGCGGTACTATCTTTACCGTTATAGTTTAAAGTTATTACATCTACGAAATCTTTTTTATAATTACTCATATTGTTTTAAAAAATCATTTAATTTATCTACACTAATTTGCCAGGTATATTTTTCAGCATTATTTATTGCATCCTGAGCATGATCTGCTCTAAAGTCTGGATTATCATATAAAAATTTGACTTTTTCTATAAACTCTTTCTGATTTTTAACGACAAAACTATCTTTTCCACTGTTTAGTATTTCGTTGTGAGGTCCAATATTATAAACAACTGGAATTTTCCCAAAAGATTGTGCTTCAACCATTGGTAAATTAAATCCTTCCCATTTTGTAGCTGATACATAAATATTACAAATATCGTAAAGCATTAGCAGTTCATGATCTGGTACATTGTTGATTGCGATAATTCCTTTTTTTTCTAAATTTATTCTATCTTCATCAGAGCCGAATCCTGCCATTATTAATTTGATATCTGAATCCTGAATATGTTGGTAAATATCAATTAGATCATTAACTCCTTTATAAGGTTGGCCTTCATGATTTAATCTACCAACATAAAGCATAACAAAATCAGAATCACGTATTGCTAGTTTCTCCTTAAGCTTTAGAATTTTTGATTCATCTTTTGTATAGCCACTGGTGTAATGATTAGTCCCATTATATATAACTGTAGATTTCCACCTTGTATGCATTGGAAGGGAAGACCTAATATATTTTGAAATAGTTATTATTTTGTTTGAGAAGAAAAAATATACATAACGAGACATAAATTTCTGATACCAAAATACTAATCTCCTTTTTAAATACATCCCCTTGCTTGCAACTGTTCCGTGGTCATAAATAAATACTTTGCCTTTTAGAAATGGTGTGAGTACAAAAAATGGCCATGCATGAATAATCCAGGCATCATTTTTCTCTTTTCTAAAAAACTTAATCTTTCGTTTTAATAATGTATACTCAGTTTTTAGAGGATTAAAAAGAAGAGGAGAGTCAATAACAACAACTTTGTAGTTTTGATCTAGAAAAGTTTTATCGTAATTTTGAACATACACAGTTACATTATGGCCTTTAGCGGCGAGACCATTAGCTTGGTTGTGGATAACTAAATCTACACCAAAGCCTCTCAATAATCTTTCAGATAGTATTCCAATTTTCATTATGCATTCAATAATAAATTTTTATAAACTGCTAATTTCTTTCTTAGATTATAGTGCCTAGTTGCAATTAAAAACCAGTTTCTGTTTTTCCACCTATCAAGTTTTATCTTCTTATTCTTGCTAGTAGATTGCATCCACTTATGTCCAACGTGCGTGGATCCTACATACAGTATTTTCCATCCTTTCTTTTTTGCTCTAATACAAAATTCTAAATCTTCAAGATACATCTTTAAAGGTTCCCAAAATGCACCTATCTCAACAATCATTTCTTTTTTAAGTAGCATACAGCATCCAGTTACAGCGTCCACTTCTTTTATATAGTCATATTGTCCATTATCATCATCCATAAACCCATTGTCATATGCTTGCATAAACCCATCATATACTAACCCTGCAGAATTTATCTTTCCTTCATTTTCGTTATGCCAAAATTTTACTTTTGAACCCGAAATTCCAATTTTATCATCTTTAATTGTGTTTTTTACCATGGTTTCAATCCAGTCAGGCATAACAAAAGTATCTGGGTTTAGTATTGCAATGTAATCCGAATTATATTTTTTTATTGCATGGTGAATCCCTATGTTATGTCCTCCAGTGAAATAAGTATTCTGTTCTGATTCTATAAGCTCAATCTCGGGAAAATTTTCTTTAATTACTTTTACCGTTGAGTCGGAAGAAAGGTTGTCGACAACAATAACTTTATCAATATTTTTATATGTCTGATTATTAATAGATGTAAGACAATCGCTAATATCCTTCTCACTATTCCAGGTAACAACAACAACAGATATATTAGGTTTAACAATATTCATGGCTTGTATATGAATTAATTACACTATATCATGAACTATATTGACCAATTTGTATAGTTTTTATGGATATTAAAGAGTTAATTATACCGAAAATAAGTGCACAGGCTGTAGATGCACTGTCTCAGCCAACATTTGGTCCAATCGACACAGGTACTAACTCTAGTCAAGCAGGAAGTGTTTTGATAAGTGCAGATAATACAAATGTCGAAGTTGGCGATATAGTAAACGTCACAATTTCTATCAATACAAATGGAACTCCAATATCTGAATATAGATTAACAATTGACTTTGATGCTACAAAATTCACGGTAATTGATACAGATACAGAGTCAGAAGGTACACAGGTAACATTAGTTGATCCTGTTTTTGTTATTGAATCTCAAGAAGAAGATAATACAGTATCTTCACTCGGGCGTATAAGAGTAATTGCTGTATCCGAAGAGCAATTGTCACTTAATAGAAATGTAATTGAATTTCAGCTGCAAGCTCAAGCTCCAGGACTAACTGCAGTAAGAGTAATTTCTGAGGGAGAAGAATCAACACAACTAATTAGAGAAGCAGGGGTAGGTTTGTCTTATACCGGAAATGAAGTGTCAATGACCATTCAATCTGATACGGTGGTTGACCCAGGAACACCAACAACACCAACAACTCCTACGACACCAACAACTCCAGGCACTCCAGTAACGCCTTCCATACCAGACACAGCTATAGGAGACTATATTCCACAGTTTGTTCCAATGTTATTTGGAATATTCTTACTTGTTTTGGGTGCATCTTTATTAAGAAAACGGGAAGAAGTGAAGAAATTAGATAAAAGATTACCTTAATATTATTATAGTATTGATCAAACGGTTACTTTTTGCTAAAATTACGAACGTAAATATTAAGTTTGTACATGCCTAACGTAAAGAATTCAAGTGAACTAATGACTGAAAGTGTTACAGTAGAAGGTGAAGTAATTGATATACTACCAGGATTGGAGTATATGGTTCGAATTGATTACAATGGTATTCAGCACGATGTAAAGTGCTATGTATCAGGTAAAATGAGAACAAACTATATTCAGTTGACAAAAGGGGATCAGGTTAGGGTAGAAATTTCTCTATACGATATAAACCAAGGGAGAATAACCTATAGACTTACAAAAAGAGCTATGGGTCAGCCTCCACGAAGACCTAAAAAATAATAGGAATATATATTTACGCATTAAGAAAAATTTGTTATAAATCATAGTCTTAAAATAAGTACATGAAAGCAAGAGCAAGTGTAAAAAAGAGATGTAGAGATTGCTACATCGTAAAAAGAAGAAAAAAGGTTACTTCAAACGGAAAAGTGAAGATTAAACCTGTTTATTACGTGTACTGTAAATCAAATCCTAAGCATAAACAAAAGCAAGGGTAGTAAGCTGTTAGCTTTTAGCAATTAGCTATTAGCAGCAGATAAGTAATTTAAATTTTATAAAAAGCTAAAAGCCAAGAGCTAATAGCTAAATGCTAATAATGGCAAGAATTGTTGGAGTAGAAATACCAAATGAAAAAAGAGTAGAAATAGCTCTTACATATATTCATGGAATAGGATTAAAAACATCACAGACTATTCTAAGTGCTACAAATATTAGCCCAGATAAAAGAGTAAAAGATCTTGATGATGCAGAATTAAAAAGATTATACGAATATATCGACAAAAACGTACCAACAGAAGGTAATGTTAAACAAAAAGTTTTCCAAAATATTAAGAGATTAAAAGATATTAAAAGCTATAGAGGTCTAAGACACAAAGCAGGTCTTCCTGTTAGAGGTCAAAATACAAGAGGAAACTCTAGAACAAGAAAAGGTAGATCAATAGCTGTTGGAGGACTTAAAAAAGTAACTAAATAGCTTTTGGCACTTAGCGATTAGCATTTAGAAAATACTTTGATATTAAATATAGAAAAATAGTAATAATTTAAATAAAAAGCTAACAGCAAGAAGCTAATAGCTAAAAGCTTAAACATGGCAGCAGCAAAAGCAACAAAAACAACAAAAGTAGTAAAAAAGAAGAAAAAGAAAACAGCACCGTCAAAGGTATTAGTTAGAATTAATGCTTCTTATAATAATACATTGGTGAATGTTACTGATTATAACGGAAATACAATTTCCGCAAGTAGTTGTGGAGCAATAGGATTTAAAGGAAGTAAGAAAAGTACAGCATATGCGGCAACAAAAGCAGGAGAGGATGCAAGTGCAAAAGCAATAGAATTAGGAGCTCAGGAAGCTGAAGTTATTGTTAAAGGAATTGGAATTGGAAGACAAGCAGCTGTTAAAGGAGTTAGGTCAGCAGGTCTAAAAATTACTTCTCTAGCTGACTTTACACCAATCCCACACGGAGGATGTAAGCCAAGAAGAGCACCAAAGAATTAATATTATTAATAAAATAAATAAATGAGATATACAGGACCAAAATGGAGAATTAACAGAAGAGAGAACGCTACAGTTCTTGGTGCTTCTGAGAAGTGGAAGAAAAGACCTACATTGCCAGGTCAGTTTCCTATTTTGAAAAAAAGACCATCTGATTACGCTATTCAGTTTAGAGAAAAGCAAAAAGTAAAAAGAATGTATGGAATGACTGAGGCTCAATTTAGAAGATTCTATAAGCTTGCTAATAAAGCAGAAGGTAATACCAGTACAAGATTATTACAATTATTAGAGTTAAGAATTGATAATGTTATTTACAGATTAGGTTTAGCACAAACAAGAACACAGGCAAGACAATTTGTTACCCATGGTCACGTAATGTTAAATGGTAAGAAACACAATATACCTTCAACAACACTTACAGCAAGCGATGAGGTTAAATTATCAGATAAATTCTCTAAATCACCAATAGTTTCTGAAATGGAATCTTTAACTAAAGCTGTAAAAGTACCATCATGGCTAAAGAAAGGAGCTAAAGGCGGAACAGTTGTTGCTGAGCCAACTCGAGATGAAATGGATCAAACAATAAAAGAAAGGCTTATTATTGAGCTTTATTCACGTTAATTTTTATATTTATACACTGCACCTATGATTTCATTAAGCGAATTTACAATCAAAAAAACTGAAGAAAAGGATGATTCTGCAGTATTCGAGATTGGTCCACTTCCAACAGGATATGGCCATACACTTGGAAATACTCTAAAAAGAGTTTTAACTTCATCTATTCCAGGAGCAGCAATAACAGCTGTAAAAATTAACGGAGTACAACATGAATATTCAACACTTTCTGGAATTAGCGATGACATTCTAAATGTGTTGTTATCACTAAAGAATGTAGTATTTTTAACAAAGACAGAAGAACCTGTAACATTAAATTTAAAGTCTCAAGGGGCTAAAAAAGGAGTTGTAGAGGTAAAAGCATCAGATATCGAAAAAAATTCAGATATTGAAGTAGTAAATAAAGATTATGTTATTACTAAAATTACTGATGAAAAAACAAAACTAGATATGGAAATCAGAGTTGAGAGAGGTGTAGGATATAGACTTCCAGATGAGAATGTAAGAGCAGAAATAGGAATGTTACCTGTTGATGCTATTTTTTCTCCTGTTAAATTAGTAAGAATTGAAGTTGTACCAACTAGAGTGGGTCAACAAACTGATCTTGATCAATTGAATCTTTTTGTAAAAACAAACGGTTCGCTAACACCATCAGATGCTCTAAACATTGCATCAAATATTCTTGATGAAATGGCTGCTAATTTTGTTAAAGAAACTAAAGACATGATATCAGGTAAAGTAATTACAACATTACCAACAGAATCAACAGAGGAAGAGGTGACAGAAGAAGAAGATACAGAAGCATCACCAATACTAGTTGCAGATCTAAATCTTTCAACAAGACTAACAAATGCATTATTGAGAGCAGGGTTTGATGATCTAAGAAAACTTGAAGGATTTACAGAGGAAGAGGCAGCAAATATTAGAGGAATGGGAGAAAAATCTCTAGAAGAATTATTCAAAGTATTAAAGAAAAACGGTATTAATCTGATATAATCCTAGGTTAGTAATAAAAGAATATGTACAGTAATAGAAAAAAATTCAAAATACAAGGAAAGACAGCTTCACACAAGAAAGCTTTAGTTAGATCTTTAGTAATAGAGTTGATTAGAAATGGGAGAATTAAAACAACTCCAAAGAAAGCTAAAGTTTTGAAGAAAGAATTTGATAAGTTGGTTACTACATTTAAAAAAGATACAAGAAAGAGTAATCAAATCGTAATGTCTTTCTTTGCTGAAAATAAAAGAGCTTTTGATAGACTTGGACAAGTTGTGTCAGACAAACTTTCTGATAGAAATTCAGGTTATACAAGAGTAATTAAAACTCTACCAAGAAAGGGAGATAACGCAGAACAGGCTTACGTAATGTTAGTTAATACAGAGATTAAAGAAAAGAAATCTAGACTAAAGAAAATGCTAGAAGAAAGAGATGAGGTCAAAGAAGAAAAAGGAGTTAGAGGAAGAATATCTAAAGCTGTTGAGAATGTAACAAGCTCTAGAGCAAATGTATCTACTAAAAAAAGAGAAGTTAGAAGAAATTCAAAATAATAAAATAATTAGTTAGAACTATGAAACCAAGAACAATAAGTCAAAACGAAATACAAGAAAAATGGTATGTAGTTGATGCTGCAGGTCAAAGAATTGGAAGAGTTGCATCTATTACTTCAGAATTGCTTTTAGGAAAAAATGATCCAAAAGTAAGAAGCAATCTAGATCCAAAATCAAAAGTGATAGTAATTAATGCTGATAAAATAGACTTTACACCTAAGAGAGGATTCTCAAAGTTCTATAAATCATATTCTGGATTTCCAGGTGGACTAACATTTATAAGTCTTGAAGAAAAGTTTGAAAAAAATAAAACATTCCCTTTAGAGAATGCAATTAAAGGAATGCTTCCAAAAAATAAAAGAGGAAGTATGATTTTTACAAATCTTAAGGTGTATGAAGGATCAGAGCACCCTCATACAGCACAACAACCAATTACAATAGATTTGAGTTCATATAAATTATAATTATAAAAACATGGCAGATAAGTATTATTACTCATTAGGAAGAAGAAAAACATCAACAGCGACTGTAAGATTATTTGAAGGTGCTGGGAAATCTGAAGTAAACAAGAAATCTTTTGAAGAAGTTTATCCAAGTAAAGTTGATCAAACTAGGGTTTTAGAGCCATTTGTTGTAGCAGAGCTAGATCCAAAAAAATTCTATTTCACTATTGTTGCACAAGGTGGTGGAGTTTCAGGTCAATTAGATGCAATTAGATTAGGACTTTCAAGATCAATTGTTAAAATGGATCCAGACAAGAAATCAGCATTAAAGAAAGCTGGACTAATGACTAGAGATCCAAGAATGGTTGAGAGAAAGAAAACTGGTCTACGAAAAGCAAGAAAAAGAGAACAGTTCTCAAAACGTTAAGAATTTTTTTCAAATTCCCCAGAATTATTATCTTTGTATTGAACAAAAATTTTTGTTCAATACCATTTTGTCT
>JAGQLF010000017.1 GCA_020429545.1 Candidatus Dojkabacteria bacterium | reverse complement strand
CAACTCCATTCATAACGGGCATTATTAAATCAAGCAAAACTAAATCAGGCTTTTCCGCAATAACCTTGTCTAAACCATCTCTTCCATCTCGAGCTGTTATTATATTTATATGTGCGTCTTCGGAAAGTTTTTCTTTTATTGCATCTGAAATCATTCTTTCATCTTCGATTATAAGAACGCTCTTTTTTGATTCCATATAATTATTGTAAATATATAGCATTATATTTGTATAGTCATTTGTTTTCAAGATATTGAGATACTTATATTAAAGTTACATTATTTATTGATTAGTGAAACAAATTTTTATACTTTGACTATTTTGCAATTTATTGTTAAATCGCTACAAATAACTTAACAACTATAAACAACGGTATTAATCTTTATATTCAGTTTTGTTTTTCTATGAATTTCAAATTTAATCGATACCCTTAACATTTCGCGATTTCTATTTTATAATTACCGGACGGATACGATGTTAGCGGTTGACTGTGTTGTTCTACAAGATAGCAAACTGCTAATATTAATCTCCGTAGAATTAAGTGCTGTAGATGCTATGCATAAAATATTCTATGTTTCTATAGTCCTAATTCACTTATAAACAATCGTCTCGTCCGGCGTAGCGCTAGCGAAGACGTGATAAGATATTTTAACTATTATCCACTATTGGGTGGAGATATTTGTTTATGAAAGAAATAACAAAAATTATTTCTGTTGCAGGTAAAGATGTAGAAATTGCAACAGGAAAACTAGCGACACTTTCCCATGGAGCTATAAAACTAACAATGGGAGGAACTGTTTTGTTTGCTGCAGTAACTGTAGACAATTCAGATTCAGACTTAGATTATTTTCCACTGTCTGTTGAATACATTGAAAAAATGTACGCAAGCGGGAATATTTCTGGATCAAGATTTAAGAAAAGAGAAGGACTTCCTTCAGATGAGGCAACAATTAAAGCTAGAGAGGTCGACCATTCAATTAGATCACTTTTTCCAAAAAGTTTCAAAAGAGCAGTGTCAGTTGTGCTTACAGTTCTTGCATATGATGGTGAAAATGACCCACAAGCATTAACAGTTCTTGGAACAAGCTTGGCTGTTATGCAAGCAGGAATCCCTTTTGCAGGACCATGTTCAAGTGTAGTTGTTGGAGTTAAGTCTGATAACTCACTAGAAATTAATCCATCAGCAGAAGGTAGAGAAGATCTTGCTGGTGAATTTATTATTTCTGGAGTTGATGGAAAAACGTTGTCTTTTGAAGGTTGGGGAAAAGAGTTAACGGAAGAGACAATGGATAAACTTTTAGATGCTGCAGACAAAGAAATTAGAGCAATAAATAAACAACAATCTGAATTTATTAATTCAATTGATAAAACCCTAGATCTAGATCCAAACTTGTATGACAATAAGCCAGCGGATGAAAAACTAATTGATCTTGTTAAGAAAAACTACAAAGACACAATTAAAGAAGCAATGTATGTAGGAGAAAAAGAAAAGAGAGATGAAAAGTTGGCAAGAATTCAAGAAGAAGCAAGAGAGAGATTTTTATCAGAAGATGAGGAAATCGATGTAAATGAACTATCAGCTGCAGTTGATTATGTTGCAAGAGGAATTTTAAGGGAAGGAATTATGAGTGATGAGAAGAGAGTATCAGGTAGAAAACTTGATGAAATTAGACCTTTAACTGCTTCAATTGACGAACTTCCAACAGTTCATGGATCAGCAGTGTTTACTAGAGGGCTAACTCAATCATTATCTATAGTAACGCTAGCTCCAAAAAGCAGTGAGCTATTAATTGACGACATGGAAGGGGAAACTTCAAAATCATTTATGCATCACTATAACTTTCCTCCATTCTCAACAGGTGAAGCTGGAAGGTATAGATATCATCCTGGAAGGAGAGAAGTTGGACATGGTGCAATTGGTGAAAACGCTTTAATGAATATGATCCCAGATTCAGAAGAATTTCCATATACGATTAGAGTTGTATCAGAAATCATGAGTTCAAATGGGTCAACATCAATGGCTGCAACATGTGCATCAAGCATAGCGCTAATGGCTGCAGGCGTTCCAATGAAAGAACAAGTAGCCGGAATTGGAGTTGGGCTAGTTACAGAAGATGGAAATCCTAAAAACTATAAACTGCTTTTAGATATTGAAGGAATTGAAGACTTCTATGGAGACATGGACTTCAAAGTTTGCGGAACTAAAAATGGAGTAACAGCTATTCAATACGAAAACAAACTTCAAGGAGTACCAATTGATATTCTAAAAGACGCTTTTAGATTAGCACAAAAGGGTAGAATGCAAGTATTAGAAGTCCAGAATAAAGCAATTTCTACTCCAAGGGGAACTGTTGCAGCAAACGCACCAAAGATTGAATCTTTGACAATACCTCAAGATAAAATTGGAGAACTAATTGGACCTGGTGGAAAAAATATTAAAGAGCTAATAGAAAACTCTAAAAAATATGGTAAAGCCGATGCAAGTGTAGATATAGACGATACTGGTAAGGTTCAAGTTGCAGCAGTTACAGCTGAACAAATGGACTATATCAAAAATACTATTAAAGAAATGTTTGAAGAGCCAGAAGTTGGAAAAGAATATGATGGAGTAGTTAGAAAAATGATGGATTTTGGAGCATTTGTAGATGTATCAAAATCAATTTCTGGATTAGTACATGTTTCTGAAATGTCAGATAAATTTGTAAAGAATCCTAATGAAGTTGTTAAAGAAGGTCAAAATGTTAGAGTAAAAGTTCTAAAAATTGATGATAAAGGTAGAACAAACTTCACTATGAAAGGTGTTAAACAACCTGAATAGAAAACAACCATTTTTTTGATAGAGATGCGATTAATCGCATCTCTTCTTATATACGGTTGTTTTCTATTCAATCTTTGTGTACAGTATCATAGGCGTATTCTAGTGGTTTAGTTTCAAATGGTAAAGAACAATATAAAAAGAATTACGAGACTGTTGACGAAAGAACAAACAAAAATTCTAGAAACGGTCTTCATTTTAATGCTGCCTGCATTATTAACGAAAATATTAGGGCAGTTTTTTAATTTAATCTTAGCTTCCTTCTACGGAGTAGAAGATTCTAGACTTAATCAGTTTATTGTTGCTAATGCGGTGCCTGAACTGTTAACTTCAGTGTTAATGGTAGGAGCAGTTGGTACAATTGTGATTCCTGTTCTTATAAGCTGTAAAGAAGAGAAGGGTGAAAAAGAATTCTTTAAAGTTTATAGCTCAATATTGAATGCAACTATTCTTGTTTTTAGCATCATAAGTCTTTTACTTATAATATTTGCAGATCAAATAATTCCAACAGCTTTTAAATTAGCAGGTGTAGATTTATTGAGCACGAAAGCAGAACTTGCCAATATTGCAAATATGATGAGAGCATTGATATTACCTCAGTTGATTCTTGGTGTTAGTGTTTTTATTTCAAGTGGATTAAATATTTATAATAGGTTTATTATTCCTCAACTCTCACCGCTTTTTTATAATTTGGGTAGACTAGCTGCAATATTTCTTTTGGTACCTATATTAGACTACAGTCCATGGGCACTCGTTATCTCAGTGTACATAGGCGCACTTTTCCATTTAGTAATTCCATTACCGCTTTTCTTAAATTTAAAGATAAAATACTATCCACTCATAAATTTCAGAGACAAATATTTACAGGAAATATTAAAATTAGGACTGCCTAGAATTTTCGTTTTGGCATCAGATCAAATAGGTTTAATGGTTAATAGCTTTTTATCTGCTGCATTTCAAGGTGGGCCAGCAGCTTTAACTTTTGCAAAATCAATTTATTTGGTTATACCTGCATTATTTGGATATACATTCTCTTATGCATCTTACCCAACTTTAGCAAAATTATTTATAAAGAAGGAACTTGATGAGCTAAGATCATTAATCAATAGAAATATCAATCAAATAATATTTATGGCATTACCATTTGTGGTTACCATTATGGTTTTGAGAGTCCCAATTGTCAGGCTTTTCTTTGGTCTAATTCCAGGTACAGAGCTTTCTTTAATAGGTACATATCAAGTTGCTTGGCTTTTACTATTCTTTTCATTTGGATTACCGTTTATTACTGCAAGATGGTTTCTATTTAGCACTTATTATGCTGCAAAAGACACATTAATACCATCAATTGTCTCTTTCGTTAGTTTAGTTGGAGTAATCGTTTTATCTGTACTTCTAACAAATTTTTTAAGTTATACACCAGATTTCTCACTATCTTCTATCAGTTGGAATATTGATAATTTTTTTACTAGACCAGATGTGCCGTTAAGACCTGGGGTAGGTGGAATTTCACTTGCTATGAGTATTACTTACTCAATAGAATTCATAGTATTGCTATATATATTCAATAAAAAGAAATTAAGTTTAGGGCTAAAAAAACTTACGATTGACTTATCAAAGAAGCTTGCAGCTGCAACAATAATGTTTTTGTTTATGTATTTCACTTATAAAATTTGGGTGCCGTTAAGCATAGCATTTCCAGAAAGTACAAGATCAACTTTCTTTATTGGATCAACAACACTTAATCTTTTTCTTCTTACTACAGTTACAGTAATGCCCGGCTTTTTAATATACTATCTTGTTTGTCACTACTTTAGAGTAGAAGATCTAGCGATATTAAAGAAATTTCTAAATCCAATATTTAAAGTTGGTGGATTAAGAATAAAATAGCTACAAGCTATAAGATGAAAGTATTAGATTGTTATTTAGCATGATCCATGTATCTGAACTTATTTCAGCTGCTCTAGAATTTAGCGATAATCCGATACTCTTAAATGCATCGTCAACATTGTTATATCTATTGCTATTCTTAATATTATTTATAAGAGTTTTTCTCGGAGATGAAAAACCAACTTTTATTAGCTTTTCAATTTCAATAGCAGAATCGGGAATGTTTTCTTTAATTGGAAAAGAAATAATTCCACCAGCTACTTTTGGACTGGGCTCAAAATATTTTCTTGCAATTGTCTCAAACTTTTTAGGTTCGGCATAAATGTTAGCAATTGCGCCAATTGGAGTCATGTTAGGAATTTTTGACACATAAGATTGAGATACTTCTTCTTGTACAACAAAAGTTGCAAGCTCTATATTAAGCTTCTTTGTTAGATGAAATACAGTTGAAATAATATCTTTAGAGTTATTAAATGGAAGATTACCTATAAATTTTATATTCATCTCTTGATCATATTCATTTTCATTTAGATAACCCTGTAAATTTACTTTTAAAAAATCTTCATTTATAAACTTTGCTTTAGTAAATTTATCTTTAAGAACTGGAATGAGATCGCTGTCTACCTCAATTCCTAAGTAATTAGTGGTTTGATTCAAGATCTCTTCTGTAATAAAACCATCGCCTGGACCTATCTCTACTACTAGATCTAAGGGGCTAATATTTAGTATACTTACAAGCTTTGAAACAACTTTCTTATTTCTTAAAAAGTTTTGTCCAAACTCTTTTTTAAAAAAATGGTTTCTGATTTGCATAGGAAATTAGATTATAATGAAACAATGACCAAATTAAATATTTATTCAAAAGTAATTATCACATGTTTAGTTGCTTTTGTGGGATTATTTCTTTTTAAAGTTGACGTTAATGCTCAAAGTGGTGAAGTAATTGATCATCGTATTAACATTGATCTATTCAACAATGGAGACGCACATATAAAGTCTGAGCTTACATTAATAAATAATGATCCGGATAACGTTATTAGTGGTTACACGTATGTTTTACCAGCAAAAAATGTCATAAACCCAACAATTGAGATTGAAGGTGAGTTGAAACAGGTTCCGGTTTATTCAAGTCCAGAAAAGACTTTTTCAACACTTGAAATTGATTTTGGTGATAATGTGATTAAACCAAATACTTCAAAGAAAATTATAATTAATGCTGGAATAAGTAGCTTTATCAACTCTAATTTTGAGGCTCAATATATCTTGTTTCAACCTACAAGTGACAAATTAAATTCTTTAAGTATCAATTATCCTAATGAATTTGGGGATCCACTATACATTTCTGATAGCGATGCTTCAGTAACTCAGACTAATTCAATTACTAAAACAATAAATATTTTAAATAAACAAAATCTTATATTAGTAATGTGGGGTGATGAGTATTATGTAGATGTAAAAGTGGATACACAAATTTCTAATAGGCAGAGTGGGGCTGTTAATTCACTATTCCAACTTATTCCAAGTACAAATTCTCAACAAGTTGTATACAATCAAATGAACAATGGAGATTTTGGTTTAATTGATAAATTCAATAATAGTTTTGCATCTGTGTCTATGTTAGAAGGTGAGAGTAAAAACATATCCTTTGAAGCAAGAGTTCGAAAAGAACAGCAGCAATTATTAATTAATAATTCGCTAGAATATAATATTGAATTACCACATTTTATTGAGGATGATTTTATTAATGAAACTGAAGTTGTTAGTAATGATATAGATAAATTGGAAATAGCGTATCAGTATTTGCTTGACAAGTATCCACTAGAATTTAGCAGATCAAATAAACAAGAGATAGAAAATTTTGAAAAATACCTTTCTGATAAAAAGTCTTTGAATTCATTTGATTTCTGTTATCTACTGGGTGCCTATGCTCAAGACCTAGAAATGAATATACAGATACAATATGGGTATGTAGTTTTAAAGCCAGATAAAGAAAAAGTGTTGCAACCGCATTTTTGGTTATTAATAGAAAATAATGATTCAACTTTCTTAATTGATCCTTATATGGAGATTACTACAGAGCTTCACTATTATAATATTCAGTATGATTTTGATAGGATTACTGTTGGAACTTGGCAACCAGAACAGACATACAATGATGCACTAGGTCTTATGACAGACTCTGGAGGTGTAGTTAAACTTGAGATAACGGATATAAGCTCCTTTGAGAATCCAGAAGGAGAGATTGTTATAGAACCTACAAATGGATTACAAAGACTTTCGGGATTTTACTATTCTCCTACATTACAAATAATAAATCCAAGCACATCAGTTATAAAGGTAGAATCTATTGAGTTTAATGGACAAAAACAAAAAGTAGATTCCAAATTTGAAGGCATGGAGTTCGCTTTGTTACCAAAAAGAACCAATAACTTACCTTTACAAGAAATTCGTAATCCTAATTTCTTTTTCGCAGGAGAGAAGTTGGAACAAGTTCTTATAAAAACTAATTCTATTATCTCTCCTGAGCTATCGGTTGAATATAAAGTAAATTATAGAAGAGATGAAGATTTCATGGTTATCCTTATAGGTATTTTAGTTATATTTATTTTTGTAATCTGGCGAACCATAAATAGAATTAAACACTCAAAATGGATAATGTTATAAAGTTGTATAAAAAAATTGCGGAGACCCCACTAGAAGCTCTACAAAGACTAAGAAAATTAAAACAAATTCCTAAAGAAGTACCAATGGCATATGCAGGAAGACTTGATCCCGCAGCTCATGGATTACTCTTAGTTTTAGTTGGTGATGAATGTAAGAACCGAGATTTTTACCAGAATCTAGATAAAGAATATGTTGTAGAGGTGATTTTAGGTGTTAGTACAGATACATTTGATCTACTTGGTGTTATTACAGATGTGCAGGAGTCAGTCTCAGATATAATTTTAAATAAGTTTCTTAATATAATGACTGATTGGGATAAAGTTTATAATCAAAGTTATCCACCTTATTCATCATATCATGTAAAGGGTAAACCTTTATTTTGGTGGGCAAGAGAAAAGAGATTAGATGAGATTCAAATACCCAGCAAAGAGGTAACTATTAATAGCTTCGAAATTGTTAATAAATCAAAAATATTAAGGCAGGATTTATTAACATTACAATCACACATAACTAGTTCGGTAAATGGTGATTTTAGACAGAAGGAAATCAATAGATCCTGGAGAGAAAAACAAGACCAGTTACCAGAACAGCTCATACAAATTAAATTAAAGTTATCTGTAAAGTCTGGATTTTATGTAAGGCAATTTATAAAGGATGTAGCATCGGCAAGTAAAATTCCAGCTGTGGTAAAAGATATATATAGAACACAGGTAGGTCCATACGAGCTTGAATCTTTGTAAAAAATAACTTACTATATAAAGTACGACACACGTAGTAGATATGGTAAAAAACGCATTAAAAAAGACATATTCATTTAAAATAAGCTACATTATAACCTTGTTGGTATTTGTATTTTCGATGTATTTTTATTTCCTGGCAATAACTCAAACTGGAAGTATTCAGCTGTTTTTTAATGAAACTCCAATACTAATTCTAATAGCTCAGGTTGTTTTTTCAGTTTTAAATTCAGTGTTGATCGGAATTATTATGTCTATGGTTTGGATAATTTTTAAAGAGAAGAAAGCTCAGGGAAACCTATCTTTTTTAAATGCACTTGCAGCACTCTTCTTGTCTGTAGCGGCAACAGGATGCTATGTATGTGGAACGGTCTTGATACCTGTCTTTGGAGTAGCAGCCTCTTTTGCAGCTCTTCCATTAGGTGGTTTAGAAATAAAGATACTGACAATTTTTTTACTTATATATTCATTAAGTGATGCATCAAAGAATGTTTTGGGATTGTGTGCAATCAAAAAATCGGTAACTTACAAGATAAAAATGGGAAATTACTACTATACATTTACTAGTCTTTTCTGGACAAGATTAAAGCCATTCATTGTTGTAGTTGTTTTTGTTATTTTAGTATTTGCTATCCCATTAATTCTTCCAAATAGTCTTAAAAAAGAAGTAAATGCCTCAAATGCATGTGTTCATAGTTCTAATCCCTGAGTCGATATATTGCGCCAATTAGCATATAATCTTTTGAATGAAAAGAATAAAAGTAATTAGTATTAATGCAGGGGGTGGGCATATTGCGGCGATGGATTGTATATCCTCTATACTCTCTTTAGATAAAGATTTTAATGTCTCTAAATATATAATCAAAAAATACTCACTTAGATAACTTGCATAAAAATTTAGTATTTTATTTTCCTGTGCTCTACGAACTTCTTTATAACCTAGGAAAACTTCCACTCCCAGGTTTAATCAATGACCTAAGAATATTTTTAGCTTCAAAAATTAATAAGCTAGATTCAGAACTTATTCCATTATTAGAAAATACAGATGTAATTATAAGTACACACTTTATGATAACTGAGCAGTTACTGAGGTTAAGAAGACATATGCAAAAACAATTCAAAATTGTAAATTATGTTCCAGATTTTGATGAAGCGAATATCCATAAAGTACACTATAAAGGTGCTTATTGTGATGGATATATTGCTCAATCAGATAAGCTCGTAGCTAGTTTACAAAATAAAGATATTAAAGCAATTATGGGAAGGTTTATACCAAGTGAAGAGTTCTCACAAACAAATCAAACAAATAAGACGTTACTAGATACTTTGAATCAAGATTTAGAAACAAAAATCAGTTTAGATTTTAGTAAGAAAATAGTTTGCGTAACAGGTGGAGCTATGTGGGCAAAACGGTTAATGCCAAGGCTATCATATGTTTGGAAAGATGAAATACTCTCTGCTGAAGATATCCAATATATTATAGTTACAGGCAGAAATAATTCTTTTTTCAATTCATTTCAAAAATTTAAGAATAAATTTACTCAAGTTAGTATTCAACCTGTTCCTTTTCTAAATGCTACTCAACTATCGGCTCTATATTCGCTCAGCGATATAGTTTTAATGGCAAGTATTGCACCTGCGTCTCTATACGAAATTGGAGCTGTAAATAAACCAGTAATAATTCTTGGTAGAAAAAATCCAGGTCAAGAATATTTTAACGCAAGATATGCAAAAGAAAATAATTTAATAACTCCTGCAAATGGAAAGCATCTGTTACTAAATAACCTAATAAACTTATCCAAGGATGATAATTTTAAAAAAGCTTTTACAAAGCAGAGTGAAGCATTTAAAAAAGAAGAGAAGATTCAGATAGACTTCAAAAAGAATCTCCTAGACTTTATTAGAAATATTTAGTGACCAATTTTTTTTGAATCAAAATATTTTGAAATTGCCCCAAGATAATAATCGTCCCATCCTGCATCAATTTCTACAAAAGATTCATCAGGAATATTTGTTTGCTTTAAATGAACTTCAATCTTTCCATCTTCATTTTCAGAAAATGTAAATTCAACAATTGAAGGCTGTTCCCATTCTCCACCAAACCATTCTTGTTTTAGTAACTCATACTTCTCTACTTCTATGTTCTTACCATGAATATCTCCTCCCCATAAAGAAAACTCTTCACCTTCTTCATCACTCATATTTACAGGTCCAGCATCCCATTTTTCTATCTCTTCTGGATTTACAAATGCTTCCCAAACATTTTCTAGAGTATCTTGATAGTGATAAGTTTTTTCTAACGATTTCATATCTTAATATTATAATTTTCTTTTAGTATAAGCAATTCCTAGTTATAACTAAAGTGTAGTATTAAGAATTTTTGAAATTAGTATTTAGTTACCAAACGAAGTTGGCTTAAAACTTCAGTTTCTACATATATCAGCAGTATTGTATTCGTACTTTTTGAGACTAAAAAGTACTGCCAAAAGTCTTGGGGTAAAAGAAAGTCCTTCGGCACGCTCAGTCTTACTCACTCCCGTACTGGGACGTCTTTTACCCCAAACCCCAACATGCTAGTTAAATTTACTTAACTTTTTATATATTATTTATATTCTTTTATCTATCAGCTATAATCAAGTCAGAGCAATTAAAAGCCTACAATGATTCTAAAAACACAAGAAGAAATAGAAAAATATAAAAAGATTTCTGAGCTTTCTACAGGGATTATTAAAAAAATGTCTGAGAAACTTAAAGTAGGTATTTACCCGGCAGAGATAGAAGAGTATTGCTGGGAACTTTGCCGAGAAGCAAAGGTAGAGCCTGCATTTTATGGTGTTGTACAAAGTGGTAACCCACCCTTCCCTTCTAGTTGTAATATCAATGTTAATGATGAAATTTTACATGCAATTCCAAGTTCTACAAGAAAATTAGAACATGGAGATGTTGTAAAGATTGATTTTGGTATAGCTAAAGATGGGCTTTATACAGATCATTGCTATACATTTGTAATTGGCAAAATGTCAGAAGAAGATAGGAGTTTAGTAATGAACGCAAAGCTTGCAACAGAAACTGCAATGAAAAAAGCTATTGTTGGAAACACAACTAGAGATTTGGGGGAGACGATGGAAACAATTGCAGAAATGGCAGGATTTGAGGTATTAAAAAATTACGTTGGTCATGGAATTGGAAAAACTCTTTGGGAAGAACCTTCAGTTCCCGCTTACGGCTTGTATGATGGAGGAGATGAATTAGAAGAAGGAATGGTACTTTGCATTGAGTGTCAGTTAGTGAAGGGGACTGATAGAACATACATTGAGTCTGATGGATGGACAATAAAAACAAGTAATGGTAACAAAGGTGCAATGTTTGAGTATATGGTGGTAGTTGGCAAGAATAAACCAATAGTTCTAACGCCAATGCAAGATTGGAAGATAGTTGTTTAGTTGCTAGCCAGTAGCTATATTGGTAGCTCAATTATAAATTCTGTTCCCTTACCTTCTTCAGAATTAAAAGAAATTTTCCCTCCATGACCTTCTACAATAGCTTTAGCGATATATAGTCCAAGTCCTGTTCCTTCTTCCTCTGTCTCTCTAGCATTCTCTGCTCTAAAAAACTTTTTAAATATTTGTTCTTGCTGTTTTTTGGGAATTCCAATTCCTTGGTCTTTAACTTTAATCGTTATAATTTTTTCATCTTTTTTGATGTCAAATGAAACACTTTTACCTTCATCAGAATATTTTAGAGCATTACTTAAGAGATTTTTTAACATCTCTTCAACTTTATGTACATCAATCTTTAATTCTATTGAGTCTACGTTGGTGCTAAAATTCAGCTTCATTTTCTTTTTCTTTACGATTGGCTCTACTTGCAACATTGCTGCTTTTGCAACCTTTACAATATCCTCGGGTGTTTTTATTATATCGAACTTCTCACCTCTATCAATTCGAGAAACATTTAGTAGTTCATTTACTAAATCTAACATTCTTTTGTGTACATCTTGCAGTTCTTTTGTAAGTTGTTGTTGTTTCTTATTTAATTTGCCAGATTCTGGATTGGTTAACAGCTCTAATGTCCATAAAGCACCTGTCAAGGGAGTTTTCAGCTGGTGAGATGCAACAGATACAAACTCAGATTTCATTTTATCTATTTCTCTTTCTTTACTGGTGTCTCTAATTACAACAACACTTCCTAATATCTTGTCATCATGATCAAAAAGGGGAGTAGCAATACTATCAACTGGCATAACTTCACCATCATTTCGAATTAACGTAGCTTTAGGTTTGGTTCTGGCTAATGTGTGAGTTTCAAAAACTCTATCAATAAAATTACATCTTATTTGAGCTTCATCATCTTGAAATAATTGTATTGCATCATCAAAGAACTTGTCCTTTATATCTACAAACATAAATTTAGTTATTTGTTCAAAAGCTGGATTAACTATTTTTATAACCTTGTTGTTGTCTACTACAATTACACCATCGCCAATGCTATTTAAAATTACTTCTAACTGTTCTTTATCTATTTTGTTCTTTTCCTTTTCTTCTTCAATATCTTCCAATAAACTCATAGTAGCTTTTCTCGTATCCTCAAGTTCACTGTTTTGTTTAGATACCTGATTAATAGCATTATGCAGTTCTTTTTCAGACTTCTTTCGTTTGATAATTGCATTTTGCAGTTCTTCATTAGTTGATTGCAGCTTTTTTGTTTGTGTAGTCAATAATCCTTGGGTTTGCTCTTGATATAACTGATAGAAATAAACTATTAATCCAACAACAAGAAAACTTAATAAAAACATGCCAGTATTAAAAGGCATATAGGGTAGTATTTTAACCTCAACATAATATGCATCTGCCATTGATAACCCAACGATCGTGACATAGAAAAATAGAAACCATCTTAAACCAAGTTTTCTACCTTGAATAAAGAATATGATAGCTGGATACATATATGCCCAGAATATACCGGTTGAGTTAAATCCTCCAGAAAAGAAATTGTGTAAACTTATTAAGAATATAACAATACTTCCTAAAAATATTGCAAGCTCATCACTTGTTGCAGTTCTTATCATAAATAATCCCAGAAATAATGCTATTAGTAACAGCACTTCAAGAAGCGCAATAGGATAATCTCCAATTATGAAGTTAATAAGAGAATAACTACCAATAATTATGATTCCTACAATTGTAGAAAGTGATAGAAAGACATACTTTCCTATCTCTTCTCTTGGACGAAGAAAGTACTTGTTCCCGAGTGCAAATTTAATTATTTTTTTCTTGAACTGTTGCATATTTATTTTCTAATTCTTTGATACGTTCTTTTAATTCTAAAATCTTTAGTTCTCTGTTTATCATTAGCTTATTAGAGTTTTCCAAGTCCTTTGCATGTTCAATTATTTGATCACTATTCTCTTTTGAATTTATTGAAGCTCCAAGTAGATTTGCAAATAGTTTTAGAATCTCGATGAGATTGTTATCCCATTCTCGTTCATATCTACATTCATCAAATCCAATAAATCCCCAAATCTTTGTTCCAGAAAAGATAGGTACTGCTAATAATGAAAGGATTTCTTGGTTAACAAGTAACGGTTTTTCTGATTCTGGAAATGTAGTTATGTTTCCTTTTAAAGTTTTTTCGTCTAAAAAAATATCTAACCACCTTTCAAACCCTGCATCTTTAAAATATAACTTTTGTAATTCTGGATTATCAATCTGAACAGTGGTTGTTCCGTTTGTCCACTCATACCTTTGAGACATAAAATACCCTCTGGTATCTTGACCAACACTAAAAAGATAAACTCTACTTACATCAGAGATCTGACCAATCCTTTGCATAACATAGGGAAGCTCATCAAAATAATTATTATCAAATGCTTTTTGAACAAAATAGATTATAACCTCTAGTAATGAAGTCTTTTCTGATAGCGCTTTCTGACTTAAATCTCTTGATTCACTTACGTTTATAAATCCTTCGCCTACAACTAGCAAAAAAATATCAAAAGTGAATAATCTAATTAAGGCAGGAACAAAGTCTATATCTGTTTTATTTAGAAAAAATACTGATATTGCGGTGAATACAATAATCATTGAATAGAATGTTATTCGACTATAAAAGGGTGCTACTATCAAAATAAATGATGTTGCAACTATTAATGACGCACTAGGAATCTCAGGTGTTAAATTTATAATTAACCCCACTAGCCCAGTAACAATCGCAAAAAAAACTGTGACAATGAATCCTGAAATTTTGTTTTTCTTTATAAAATTCTCAATTTCGTCGATTTTCATAGTTAACTTTATCTAAAATATCATGACAAAATAATTAGGCAGAGGCAAGTAATAATAATGAGGTACTTTATTACTGAAGTAAATTATACTTTCTTGATTAATGAATCAAATTCTTGTTTGCTCTTGTGATTAAAAACAATTAATATGTAATAAAAGTTATATGTATGGCAAAAGATAGTTCAACTAAAACAAAAATCCTCATTGCAGAAGATGAAAAAGCTATTATCAGTGTTTTAAGTATCAAGCTTGAAAGTAGTGGCTTTGATGTTGATAAAGCTGCAAATGGGCAAGAGGCTTTGGAGTTATTACAGAAAAATAAGTATGATCTTGTACTTTTAGACTTAATTATGCCAATTGTAAATGGATTTGAAGTGCTAGAGTTTGTCAAGCAAAATAGCATTGAGGCAAAGATCATAGTGACATCCAATCTTGGTCAAGATGAAGATGTGAAGAAAGCTAAAGCTTTAGGTGCTATTGACTATTTTGTCAAATCCGACATGACATTATCACAAATTGTAGAAGGAATACAGAAATATAAGTAGTATGAATACAAATAACATAGATGTATTATCAATATTAAAGAAAGGTAGTTATATTACTCCACAAGATGCCGAAAAGATTGAACAATCAATTAAAGATACAGGTGTTAGTGCAATAGAAGAACTAACTCGACTTGAATTAGTAAATAAGTCCATATTAGGACAGGCGATCTCAGAATATTATGGAATTCCGTATTGGGATCTTGAATCTAAAGTTCCTGACGACAATCTGGTTTCTATGCTTCCAGAACGTATATGTGATAAATACACTGCTGTTGTAGTTTCTAGTAATGAAAAAGAACTGACTATAGCCTTAGGTAATTTTGAAGAATATGCTGAGTTGGTCAAGGAACTGAAAGCACTTTTCCCAACCTATACAGTGCACTTTGTATACAGCTTCAAAGAAGATATCAGAAATGTAGTAGAACAAAAAGCTAAACTTTTGAGCAATCATATTCAAGAGATGTTTGAGAGTAAGCGTGTAGATATTCCAGAGTTAGTACATCAAATTTTTAAGGAGGCTGTTGCTTTAAAAACTTCGGACATTCACTTTGAACCATCTGAAAATGACGTGTTAATAAGGTTTAGGGTAGATGGCGTGTTGCAAGATGCTGCAAGGTTTGAGAAAACTGCATACCACAATGTAATAAATAGAATTAAAGTTTTAGCTAAAATCAGATTAGATGATCACTTTTCAGCACAAGATGGAGCTATAAGAACAACAATTGAAAATGAACCTGTTGATCTTAGAGTCTCTATTATGCCCACATTAAATGACGAAAAAATTGTAATCAGGATATTAACGAATTATGTTCAGAGTCTAACTCTAAATGGCCTGGGTTTAAGAGAAAGAGATCAGAACCTATTGGTAGAGGCAGCGAAGAAACCATTTGGAATGATATTAGTTACTGGTCCAACTGGTTCTGGGAAAACTACCACACTCTATTCACTTCTTAAATTCATGAAGAGCAAAGGGATAAACATAACAACAATTGAGGATCCAGTTGAATACAAGATCCCGGGAATAAACCAAATTCAAGTAAATAATGATACAAATCTGACTTTTCCAAAAGGGCTAAGAGCCATAGTCAGACAAGATCCAGATGTCATATTGGTCGGTGAAATTAGAGATAAAGAAACAGTAGAGATAGCTTTAAATGCCGCATTAACAGGTCATTTAGTTCTATCAACATTCCATGCTAACGATGCAGCAACAGCAATCCCTAGACTTTTAGATATGGGTGCAGAACCTTTTTTGCTTGCTTCAACATTAAATTTGATAATCTCTCAACGGTTAGTAAGAGAAATTGATTCTGCTAGTAAATATAGTCGTGAACTTTCTCAAAAGGACCTTAAACAATACTTGCCCAAACCAGAACAGTATTTTAGTTCTAAAACCATAACTGTTTATGAAGGTAAGCCAAGTAAATCGAATAACAATACTGGATTTAGAGGTAGAACGGCAATTTTTGAAACTATATACATGACTCCTGAAATGCAAGAACTAACTTTGAAGGTACCTTCTAATATTGAAATACGACAATTAGCCAATGCACAGGGAGGCGAAACATTCTTTCAAGATGGTATAGATAAAGTTATAAAAGGAGTTACGACAATTGAAGAACTACTCAGAGTAGCACCTGTTGACAACGCAATTACCAAAATCTATGAAGCTGGCAAAACAAAAAAATAAATCAACTTTTCTAGGTTTAGACTTTACTTTCTTTACTGCAGATATAGCCAAAGAAAGAAAGTATCTATTTGAAAATATAGCTCTAATGATTTCTGGAGGGCTTTCTATCTCAGATGTCTTAGATTCACTTCGAGAAGAAGTGAAATCCAATAGGATTAAAAGGTTAATCACTAATATGAATGAGGACATTCTAAGTGGCAAACCTTTTTGGAAGGCACTTGAAAGGACTAAACTACTTTCTGAACATTTACTTTCAGTTGTAAGAATAGGAGAGGAATCAGGACGATTATCTGAAAACCTTCGGATAGTTGTTGAGCAACAGGAAAGAGATGCAGACTTCAGATCTAAAGTTAGATCGGCAAGCTTATACCCAGGGAT
This sequence comes from Candidatus Dojkabacteria bacterium, assembly GCA_020429545.1. Lineage (GTDB taxonomy): Bacteria > Patescibacteriota > Dojkabacteria > J137 > J137 > JAGQLF01. The sequence continues at coordinate 712 of JAGQLF010000017.1, read as the reverse complement.
TGTTACAATATTAATGGTTGTTATTTCTTTAGGCATAGCAATTTTCATTCTCCCTCAGTTATCTAGAATTTACCAAAATATTGGAGTTGAGCTTCCTACTATTACAAAAATAATGATAAGTATTGGAAATTTTATGTCAACATATGGGTATATTGTGGGTCCAGGGGTTGTAGCAATCTTATTTTTAATTATATTTGTATTATTCATCAATTCAAAAACAAAATTTCTGGGTCAATTTGTTCTCCTAAAAGTACCTGTAATAAATAGGCTTTTGAGAGAAGCAGAGATTTCAAGATTGGGATTCTTACTAGGTACTTTATTAGATGCGGGCATACCATTGAATGAAGGTATAGGACTTTTAAACGATTCCGCTAATCTGCAAGTATTTAAAAAAGTTTATTCAAAATGGAAGGACAAAATTGAATCAGGATATACATTTAAAGAGGTATTTGATTCAGTAAAAAGCTCAAAAAAACTTTTACCAATTTATGCTAGGCAAGCTATTTTAACGGGTGAAAGAACGGGTAGTCTTTCAATTTCGTTGATTAGAGTTGGGGAAATTTACAAAAAGAAAAATGAGAATACATCAAAGGATTTATCTGTATTGCTAGAGCCAGTTTTACTAATCATTGTATGGTTAGGAGTTTCACTTTTGGCTTTCTCAATAATCTTACCAATCTACAGTTTAGTTGGAAATGTTAATCAAATATCT
>JAGQLF010000016.1 GCA_020429545.1 Candidatus Dojkabacteria bacterium | reverse complement strand
AAGAAAGGTGAGGTCAAGACCTCATCCGGTCCCGACTAAAGTCGGTCCCACCTTCTCCTATCAGGAGAAGGGAGTTAATTGCTAATAGCTAATTGCATGCCTTATACTTAACCATGAACATAGATAATCTGAAAAAAATTGATTTAACTGTTGTAACAATTGTAATTTTACTTTTGGTAATTGGATTAATAAATATTTATTCAACTACATACTTTCCAGATAAGACTGCATCGGGATTATTTATAAATCAGATTATTTATGTTGCTGTTGGAATTGTTCTAATGTTTATAATTTTTATACTAAATTACAAAAAGTTAAATATCATTTTATTCCAAACACTAGCATTTCTATTTACTCTAACCTTACTTATAGCAGTTATCTTTTTTGGGGATGAGGTACTGGGTGCTCAGAGGTGGATTTCTCTTGTAGGATTTACCATTCAGCCGGCTGAGTTTGCAAAAATTACAATAATCTTAACTACTGCTTTTATTCTCTCGCTTAATAAACCTTTTAAAACAAACAAGTTTGTAAAAGAAAATTTTTTGGTAATTAAGATTGCTGCAAGCTTTATGGTTTTATTCTTAACTACCAGCTTAGTAGCACTTCAAAACTCTTTGGGAAATACCATTTTGATAAGTCTTATTTGGGGAATAATGGTTTTAACAACTTTTAAAATAACTGAGTCTTTTGTGCTCTCTGTAACATTATTTATTAATGGATTTATTCTGCCTTTTGTTTTTAGCTCAAGCTTACTGTTTGCAATTGTTTTATCTGTAACACTAGGTTTGAATGCATATTACTTAAGAAAGCAGCATAAATTAAAACTATTCATAATTATTCCAATTATTTTAATTTCTCTATTTCTAAAACCAAGTGTAGATGTAGCTTACAATCATGTTTTACAAGATTATCAACGTCAGCGAATAGACACGTTTATTAATCCAAATGCAGACCCCACTGCAAGCTGGAATAGATCTCAGGCAAAAATTGCTCTTGGTTCTGGTAGAGTTTTAGGAAAAGGCTTTTTAAAAGGAACGCATTCAAACTATAGATTCTTGCCATTTTCTTTTAATGACTTTGCATTTGCAGCAATTGGTGAGCAATTTGGTTTGGTTGGCATTATCTTTTTGGCCTCTCTTTTTGGAATTTTGCTAAATAGGATTGTTGCAATTGCTAAAACCACAAAGGATTCTTTTGGCAGATTAGTAGTTTTTGGTGTAAGTGCTCTTGTTTTTGTGAACATGTTTCAGCATATGGGTATGAATGTGGGAATTTTGCCTATTACAGGAGTTCCATTACCCTTTATTAGCTATGGTGGTAGTGCAATATTGGTTATGATGATAGGGATCGGCTTGGTGCTTTCGGTTACAGCTCATTCAGAAAAGGAGTCGAATGTTACCAAGGCACAGTTAAGGGTGAAGAGATAAAATTCGAAATAGAAGATAAACTTCATTTGTCACTTCGAGTGATCCCGATTTATCGGGATTGTATCGAGAAGTAGAGAAAATCTAACGGGTAAGTTCTCGATACGATTTTGCTAAAGCAAAATCACTCGAATTGACAAGCATTTATCTTTTATCTAGCTAATGCATTTCTCATAATTTTCTCTTATCTTGTTATCAACTGAAATCAAGTAACTATCACTTAGCATTGCTTCTGCAGTAATCATCTTGTCAAAAGGGTCTCTTGTCCAAGTTAGTGTTTTTGCAGTTTTAATTAATTTTTTTAATGATGAATCTGCAACTTGCAATCCTATTGAGTAAGACAATTCTTGTAATACCTCTTCAGGAGTTTTAATAATTCTACCTATTTCGTACAAATACTGAAGTTCTAACTCTACCATTGGACTTACAAATAAGTCGTTTTCTTCTATTAAATCTAATGCTCTGCTTGATAATCGTGAACTATCTGAGGCGTACAGCCAAACAACAATATGAGTATCAAGAAATACTATTCCAGATTCTGACCTTCCTTCCATTCTGTATTTATGTCAAAAGTTTGTAAATTAGGTACTTCGTCTAGTGAAGTATTTGGGGGTAAAACTTGATTTTTTGTTAGATTATCAAGTTTTTTCTTTTTGTGAAGCTTGTTTATTATAACCGTTTGATTGTCTTTTTCAACGGCTACAGAATTACCAGTTTCTATTATATAGTCTATTACCTTGTATAAATTGGCTCTTAGCGCAGTTGTTGTGTATGTTTTCATAATTAATATTAGCAGTACGGATCTGCATTTGTCAAGCGGACGTACGGGTTGCTGCGGCTTTAGTTTGTTTGGTATTGAGCTTTAGGAAGTTAAGAGTTAAAAGATAAAAGTTAAAATACGCTCTAATTATTAACTATTAACTCTTATCTTTTAACTTTTCTACTCTTTTTCTTTAGTACCTCCGAATATCCTTGCATACAAACCAAACCACACTCATTCTTATAGTTGCCAAATATTGACATCAAATATAAAAACATATATACTGAATGTATTATAAAATGTAATTTATTGCTTTTATAATAGATATTAAATTTTGAGATAAACCTACCCAACCCAAGAACTTTACCTACAAGGTGTTTTTGAAGAAATATATTAATTTATAAAAAATAAAATATGTTTACGTCATTAATAAATGCAGACTCAGGTTTAAATGCTGAAACACCATCAGACAGATTGTTTTATGGTGATTTAAGAAACGCAATAATTCAACATACTCCTAACCTATACGATAGGCCTTCTGTTCAAGAGGTTGCCGATTTTTTTAATTCACATGGAGTAGAAGATTATGAAGAATTACCTGTTTTAAATCAACTAGACTTAACACTCGCATATTTATCTCAGTTCCCAGATTCAGATAGTAGAGAAGCTATTGTAAGAAATAATTTTATGGGTATGTATATTGTAAATGCACTAGTGGCTTTTAAAGATATAAGTGCCAGCGCTGATGCTGAAGATTCTACTATGTCAGATATACTAAAACAGATGCTTGAAAACTATGGCAAGCCGGTTGTTTTTCAAAATATTACAGAAAGAAGTATAAGAAGATATGGCCAATCTTTGAAAAAAGTAAACAGCGTTTTTCAAATATTAAGGATAGGTCAAGAAGGTTATGGAATAAGATTAAAGGACTTTCAATCATGGGTTAAGGATGTAAGAAAGTCTAGATTTAGACTTGGAGAACTTTAATTTTGTGACTTTCAAACTGATAACAACACCCAAAAGGTATTGGTTTATTGTAATTCTTGCAAAATCTCTTTGTTTAAATCTGTAAGCATAGAAGAAATCGGTTCACTTTGAGGTGAATCAATTCCCCTACTATCCCAAAACTTATTTAATTCTTCAAATACGCTTCCTAAAAAATCACTTAGCTCATAACCTTTTTGCAAAATTGCTTCATCCTCAGAGTCTAGGCTATTTATATCTTTTGCTGCTTCAAAGTCACATAATAAGAAATCCTGATTTATTATATCTTGTAATACATTTCTAGAAGCTGGATCACCATGAATAATGCCATGTGAATGTAACTCTTTAAATGTAGCATAACTATTGCTAATTATTTCTTTTAGGTTATTTTTTATTCCATTCAATAAGATTTCAAAATTACTTTTGTCTATAACTTCTTCCAGCATATCAATCTGTGCTTTTAGTCTAGTTTCAACAGAGACTAAATTTGAATCGGCTATTGTTAATAAAATAGAACTTCTTCTACTACCCATAGATTCTGTTTCATCAATCATTAAAGCAAAAACTTCTAAAGAAGGTTGAGGCGCTGCTTTGTATGCTAAAAGCTCTGAGCTAGCTTGCTCTGAAGACATTAACTTAGCAACAACAGGGACACTCCTTGTTTCAAATTTTCCATCCTCAAGTAAATCAATATCTAGAATTAATGTTTCTACTTTATGTCTACTACTACCCAATTCTGCAGGTACATTTAAGTCTTCTTGCTCCGGATATCGTACACGAATATCTAATATTTCTTGCCATTGTTCCAAAAAATGAGAAAACTTTAAGTTTCCAAGCTGTCCTTCTTCTAGCAATTGATTAGCTTCTTCCAACGAATTAGGCTCAGCAGTATGGAAATCTGAAATAACGTTATTAAGGTTAGTAGTTACAATTCCGAGTGAATCACGAGAAGAGAATAATTCAAAGTCATCCATTTTTAGAGTGTTGGAATGAGACAAATAAGCTTGCTGGTTCGTGCTAAATCAACCGCAAAAAAGGCTTTGGCAGGTAAATTAGTACTCTGGATAATCCTTTCCAGATTAGGATTTAAATTTAAAAATTCATTTACATATGTTGAGTAACTAGAGGAAGGATTATTTTCAGAAGCTCCACTAGAAAATGTAAAAATTGGAACTGCTCTTCCAGGAAGCTTGATCGCATTATCATTGGCTACTGTTTGGGCATGTCTAACTTCAACATTAGCTGTAGGCGTAAGTGTAATACTAGCCTCAGGTACTGTCATATATGTTTGTCCATTTATTTCGAATTTTTGAAAATATTGACCGAGCTCTGCATCGTGTTCAATTATAGGTAACGTTGTGTCCATATTGATTAAAATAACTATTCAATTTTAGCATTATCATCCTGAGTGTAGAAGGATTAAGTACTGACGGGTTAAGGGGACTGCCACGTCGTTCATTCCATTCACTCCTCGCAGATCGCCGGACAATCTACTCTAACTGACAAAACTAGTAACTAAAAACTAACGACTATTCTGCTCATCTACTTTTCTACTTATCTAATCCTCTGTTATACTTACGTATATTACTAATATAAAATGAAAAAACTAGCGCTAAAACTATTCAAATTTATACTAATTCTGCTATATCCAGTTATTGTAGTATTATTAATTACAGTCTCAGTAATGCTTTTTGTAAAAACAAGAGACATTAACTCTGCGCTAAATACTTACCAAGATATTTATCAAGAAAATGGAATTGGGGGAGAAAGAAAACAAAATGTCAAATCTGCAATGAGTGACGTGAAATCAATTGTAAAGGGTCTTTATGACGAAATTGATGCAAAAGATAATCAGATCTCAGATTTAGAAGATAAGGTAGAAAGTGAACAAAAAGATGGATTTGGTGAAATTAAAGGAAGTATTCTAGCCTTTGTTTCAGAAGGTTCAGAATTTAATAGATACCAAAGAGTTTGTGCAGAAACAAAAGATAATGCAAATAAACAATATTGTGTTTCTGTTTCAGCAATTGGAAAAACATACACTCTAGTTGTTCCAGAAGGAGAATATTACGTATTTGCTCAATTACAAGACGATAAAGCAAATACAGCAAAGGCTTACTTTACAGAATTTGTTCAGTGTAACCAAGCAGGAGCTGAAGATAACTGTTCAGAAGGATTAAGAAAAAATAAAGTATTAGTGCCCGTTGCATCCGGAGGATCTGTAAGCAATATTGATCCTATTGATTGGGAAATTGAAGGATTAAATATTGAACAAGAAGTAACAGAATAGCCCTTGTCATTTCGAGTGCTAGACGAATCCCGATTCATCGGGACTAGTCTAGTGTATCGAGAAGTGTATAAAAATAGTTCTCGATATGAAAAATCAAAGATTTTTCTACTCGAACTGACACATGAGATGTATAATGCAGTAATAATTTTTAATGCTAAGAGCCAGAAGCTCGTAGCTAGAGGCTAGAATATGAATAAATTTCTAAAAAAATCATTACAATTCGGAGTTGGAATCTTCCATGTAGCAAAGGATGCAGCAGAAGATGCAATTAAAACACTCAAAGACGAAGATGTGTTTAATAAAGAAAAAAGCAAAGAAGTTGTTAGAGAAACTGTAAAAAGTACTCAAGAACAAGCACAAAAGATTGCTGAATCTGTTAAAAACGCTACTAGTTCAGAGAGAAAAGAGTCAAAATCGGCGGATTTGGATGTGGTGGAAGAAGTTGAAACTGGAGAAAGTGTTTAAAATTTGGCGTTTTGCGAGGAAGCATAGCGACGAAGCAATCTCGTCAGATTGTCATTAAAGTTACAGGATAACTAAGCGAGACTGCCACGTCATTCGTTTCACTCATTCCTCGCAGATCGCCATAAAAACCCTTGACTTTTAACATAAAATCCTTTACTATTTGCTCACGCTTTGCTAGAATCCCTAAGCATACAAAAAAGGTACCAAATGCATAAATCAATCTCAAAACAATCGTAAATTTAAGTAGAGAACTCACCAATGGTGAGGATTTTCGCGTTTTTAAACAATAAATTAAATATTTAAGCAACTCTTTATATATATGACTCCAAAAAAACGTCTCATCCTAACCGACAATCCAGTGGAGCTAATGGATGTCGATCTACTAGAAGCTCAAAAGAAGTTCTTCAGAGAATTTATTGAAAATGGATTCGAAGAACTGTTCGATGAAATTAACCCAATCGAAGATTACACAGGTTCAAATTGGGCACTGTCTTTTGAAGATGTAAATTGGGAAGAAGCAAAACTAGGATTCAGAGAAGCTCATAACCTAGGCTTAACTCACGATGCACCTGTTTTTGTAACAGTAAAACTAGTTAATAAAAGAACTGGTGAAATCAAAAAACAAAAAATCTTCTTATGCGATATGCCATTAATGAGTAATAGAGCGTCATTTATGGTTAATGGAAACGAAAGAGTTGTTGTTTTCCAAATTATTAGATCAGAGGGAGTTTTATTCTCAGAAGCTAAAGCATCATCTCCTGCTAAAAAGATCTATTCTGTTAAGCTAATGCCTAACAGAGGAAAATGGTATGAGTTCGAAATGAATAAATACGGAGTTATGAGCGTAAAGTTGCTAGAAAAGAGACCAAGAATATTGCTTACTACTCTACTAAGAGCAATGGGATATGGAACTGATGAAGAACTAAAGAAAGTTCTAGGAGATGCTGATACAGGAGAGATTAAATACTTAGAAAATACATTAAGAAAAGACCCAACAAGTAGCACAGAAGAAGCACTTATCGAAATATATAGAAAATTAAGACCAGAAGACTCAATTACACTTGAGAATGCCAGAGCTTTCTTAGATAACATGTTCTTTAATAAAAGAAGATTTTATTTAGGTAAGATTGGTAGATACAAATTAAATCAAAAACTTGGAAATACAGAGGATATTACTATGGAAGATTATCTTCTAAAGAAGAAAGATATTGTTGAATTAGTAAAAGCACTTATTCAATTAAACAACGGCTCAAGAATGCCAGATGATATTGATAGTCTTGGAAACAGAAGAGTAAGAGGAATTAATGAAATTGTAGGGGAGAAAATTAGAGTTGGTATGTTGATTATGGAAAAGAATATTCGAGATAGAATGAGTACTTACTCTACTGACGAGAAGGTTACACCAGCAATGCTTGTGAATACAAAACCTGTAATTGCTGCGATTAATCAATTCTTCGGAAGTTCAGCACTAATGAGATACATGGATCAGGAAAATATTTTATCAGAGCTTGAAGTAAAAAGAAAAGTAACAGCAGGAGGACCAAGAGGTCTAACAAAAGAGCGAGCAACATTCTCTGTTAGAGATGTACACGATTCTCACTATGGAAGATTATGCCCTGTAACTACTCCTGAAGGACCATCAGTAGGTATGGTTAATCAGCTAGCAGTTTACTCAAAAATAAATGATTTCGGATTCCTAGAGTCACCTTACTTTAAAGTTGTAAAAGAATTTGATGTTAAGAACGATAAGGTATCAGATTTCAAAGGGAGAATGCTAAGAGAAACAGTTAAGAATGTTGGAAAAGCTGGAGAAGAAGTTACTACAAAGGTGGTTGATGCTGCTAAAAAAGCAGGATTAGATTTAATTCCTCTAGTCCCTTTCGTCTCAAATGAGATTGAGTATATTGATTCAGATACAGAAGCAGAATTTAGAATTGCTCCTCATAATGTAAAAAGAGATGATAATAATAATATTATCGATGTACAAACATACATTAGACACAATAAAGAATACAGAACAGCAGGAATTTTAGATATTGACTATATTGATATTTCACCATCACAAATTGCAGGGCTAGGTCTAGCACTAATTCCATTTGCAGGAAATGATGATCCTAACAGAACATTCTACGGTGCAAAAACTCAAAACCAAGCAGTGCCTTTAGTTATGAACCAAGCTCCAATTGTTGGAACTGGATTTGAAAAAGCAGCTGCAAAAGCAAGTGGTCGAACAGTATTTGCTGAAGAAGACGGAGTGGTTCTTGAGGCAGATAGCGCAAGAGTATTGGTGGAATACGGATCAGGAAAAGATAAAAAGAGACAAGAATACGAAGTAGAAAAATTCGTTAGAACTAACCAAAATACTTCATTCTCACAAAGAACTGTAGTTCTTCCAGGAGAAAAGGTATCAAAAGGAGATATTCTAATTGATGGACCTTGTACAGACCAAGGAGAGCTAGCACTTGGAGTAAATCTAAGAGCAGCATACATGGTTTGGGATGGTTATAACTACGAAGATGGTATTGTTATTAACGAGAATCTTGTTAAAAACGACGCACTAACATCAATTCATATTCATGAATATACACAAGAAGTTAGAGAAACTAAATTAGGAAATGAATTAATTACATCAGATATTCCTGGAGTTGGTGAAAAAGCTTTAAGAAATCTTGACGAACAAGGAGTTGTAAGAATTGGAGCTAACGTAGATTCAAATGATATTTTAGTTGGAATTATTGCTCCAAAAGGAGAAACAGAATTAACAGCAGAAGAAAAACTATTGAGAGCTATCTTTGGAGAATACGCTAGAGACGTTAGAGATAATTCACTAAGAATGCCATACGGAGAAGAAGGAGTTGTTGTAGGGGTGCAAGTTCTTGAGCGATCAAAAGGAGCAAAACTAAACCCAGGTGTACTAAAACAAGTAAAAGTTTGGGTTGCAAGAACTCATAAAATTACAGTTGGAGATAAATTAACTGGATATCATGGAGAAAAAGGTCTTATTGCTAAGATTGTTCCAGAAGAAGATATGCCATATACATCTGATGGACAACCAGTAGACATTATTTTGGGACCTGCATCTATGATTAGACGTATGAATTTGGGTCAGCTAATTGAAACTCATATTGGAGCACTAGCACATAAGCTTGGAGTAAAAGTAGAAGTACAACCATTTGCAGGATACAAACTAGATAAACTAATTGATGAAGCTAAGAAGGCAGGAATTGATTACGAAGAAAAGGTTGACCTGTTTGATGGGAGAACTGGAGAAAAATTTGATCAAAAAGTTGTTGTTGGTCATAAGTATGTTCTAAAACTGGATCACTTGGCAGATCATAAAGTTCATGCTCGTTCAACAGGTCCATACACTCTAGTTACTCAACAACCATTGAGAGGTAAAGCTCAAATGGGAGGGCAAAGACTTGGAGAAATGGAAGTTTGGGCATTACAAGCACACGCAGTGCCTCACCTACTACACGAAATGTTAACTATCAAATCAGATGATGTTGTAGGAAGAGCTGCAGCTTACAAAGCAATTATTTCTGGTCAACCAATTAAATCACCTAATGTTCCTGAATCATTTAACGTTCTTGATAAAGAACTTGCAGGATTGGGAATAAAGATGGATAAGATTGATGCAGAATACGACTTTGAAAAAGCAGATATGGCTTTAGAAGAAATTGTAGATAGTGTTGGAAACGAACCAACCACTAGTGAGTAGTTGGTAGAAAGTAGATAAGTAGAAAATTAACAATTAAATTTGTCACTTCGAGTGGTTCCGACGAAGGAGGAAGTGTATCGAGAAGTGAATAAAGACAGTTCTCGATACAATTTTGCTAAAGCAAAATTACTCGAACTGACAAAACAATTTATTTAGAAATATCTAGAAGCTAGTAACTAGCAACTAGAAGCTATTAATTTAATTAACTATTAACAAATCGAGTATGTTAAAAGACTTTAATGCAGTAAAAATCTCTGTAGCCAGTCCACAAGATATTATGAACTGGTCTCATGGAGAAGTAACAAAGGCTGAGACTATTAACTACAGAACTTTTCGTTCTGAACCTAATGGTTTAATGGCCGAAGAAATTTTTGGTCCAACAAAGGACTTTGAATGTTATTGTGGAAAATACAAAAAAATTAGATATAAAGGAATCGTTTGCGACAGATGTGGAGTTGAAGTAACTCACAAAAGAGTTAGAAGAGAGAGAATGGGACATATCAAACTAGCAGCACCAGTTGCTCATGTTTGGTTCTCAAATGGAATTCCAAATAGACTTGCATTAATTTTAGATATTCCTCAAAAGAAATTAGAAACAGTTATCTACTATGCTCGATATGTTGTAACTGGTCTAAACGAAGAGGAACAAAAAGCTGCATTAGAAAGTCTAAAAGAATTAAAAGCTAACGAAATTACTGATCTTTCTAACGAATTAGAAGAAAAGATTAAGGAAATTGAAGATGAATTCGAAACTCTTGCGGGGGACGCAAAGAAAGAAAACAAAGATAAAGATAAGCAAAAGCTACAATTAGAAAGAAACGAAAACTCAAGAAAAAAAGAAGTTGCAAGAATTAAAGCTGCATATAAGCAAAAACAAGATAATGTAGACAAAAAATTCAGTAATCTTAAATCATTAATAAATGAAATTAAGGTTGGATACACCTTATCTGAAGAAGAACATTCAATGTTAGAAGAATACGATTTCTTCTTTTATGATGCAGGAATGGGTGCAGAAGCAATTAAAGAATTATTAGATGTATTAGATATTGCAACAGAAGTTGCTGATCTTGAAGAGGTAATGAAAACAACAAGATCTCAATTAAAGAAATCAAAAGTAATTCAAAGAATAAGAATTTTGAAAGGATTGCAAAGATCTGGAGTAAATCCATCTTGGTTAATTATGGATGTTCTACCAGTTATTCCACCAGATCTAAGACCTATTATTCAACTTCCAGGAGGACGGTTTGCAACTTACGATTTAAACGATTTATATAGAAGAGTAATTAATAGAAATAATAGATTAAGAAGACTAATTAATCTTGGAGCACCAGAAATCATTCTAAGAAATGAGAAAAGAATGCTACAAGAATCAGTAGATTCTCTATTAGATAATAATCACAAACCAGGAGCACCAGCTCTTAACACAAGAGGAATGCCATTTAAATCTCTATCAGATATGCTTAGAGGTAAGCAAGGTAGATTTAGACAAAACCTACTTGGTAAACGAGTTGATTACTCAGGACGAGCAGTTATTGTTGCAGGACCAGATCTAAGATTTGACCAGTGCGGATTGCCTAAGAATGTTGCACTTGAATTATTCAAACCATTTGTAATTAGAGAGTTAATTGAGCGAGGACATGCAGCTAATCCAACAAGAGCAAAAATGATCTTTGAGTCAAAAGATCCAGAGGTTTGGGATATTCTAGAAGATGTAATTAAAGATAGACCTGTGCTTCTAAACCGAGCACCATCACTGCACAGGTATTCAATTCTAGCATTCTACCCTATTCTTATTGAAGGTAACGCAATTAGACTTCACCCAATGGTTGTACAAGGATTCAATGCCGACTTTGACGGAGATCAAATGGCTGTTCACCTTCCATTATCAGATGATGCAGTTAAAGAAGTTAAAGAACGAATGTTTGCAAAAGATAATATCTTAGCTCTTCGAGATGCAACACCTATTGTTAATGTATCAAAGGATATGGCAATGGGAATCTATTTCCTAACTCAAATGAAGGGAGATGAGAAAGATATAAAGCATGCATTCTCTAATAGCGATGAGCTTATCACTGCATATAAGTTGGGAGTTGTTAAATTTTATGAACCAGTAAAGTTGTTTAAAGATAATGGAATCATTGTAACAACAGCAGGTAGAGTAATATTTAATAACATTTTGCCTGAAGGACACGAATTTATTAATCGAGCAATGGGAAAGAAAAATATTGCAGAACTATCTTCTGAATTATTTAGAAAGTATGGGCAAGACATTGCTATTGATGTATTAGATGCTGTTAAAGATCTAGGATTTGATTATGCAACAGAGCTTGGATTCTCAATTTCAATGGGAGAATTTAGATATGGAGCAAAAGAGCTTGCAGACGAAAAGTTAGAAGCATACATGAAAAAAGAAAAAGAGCTTTTAGATGAATATTACGAGGGAATGATTACTCAAAAAGAATTAAAGAGATTGAAACTTGCAGAATGGTCTAAATTTACAGATGAAATACAAGATGGAGTTTGGGAATTAGCACAAAATCGAGAAGAGGCAATAAATCTTGTTGATCTTGATAATTCCGGAGCAGTTCCAGTAAGTTCATGGGTAAAACAAATTTCTGGTGTAAGAGGATCAGTATCTAACATGGACGGAGATGTTGTTAGTCTTCCATTGAAAAATAACTTTGAGAAAGGTTTAGATAATTTTGAATATTTTGTAGCTTCAAAAGCGGTTAGAAAATCATTCTCTGATGTTGCACTAAAGACTGCTGAGTCTGGATATCTAACAAGAAGACTGGTTGATGTGTCTCAAGATATTATTACCAAAATAGAAGATTGTGATACTGATGAAGGAATTTGGGTATCTAGAATTGATAACGCTAAGCAAATGAGTTTTGAAAACAGAGTAAAAGGAAGATTTGCAGCAAGTGATATAAAAGATAAAAAGGGAAATATAATAGTAAAGAAAGGTGAAGATATTACTATTGATGCAGCAAAACAAATTGGTGCTGATGAGTCAATTGAGAAGGTACATGTTAGAAGTCCTCTAAAATGTAAGGTAGCTCATGGTTTATGTCAAAAATGTTATGGATACGATAATGGAACTGGTAAGGTTGTAGCGATTGGTGAGGCTGTAGGAATAATAGCTGCTCAAGCACTTGGAGAACCGACAACTCAGCTTACATTAAAGAGTAAGTCAGATGCTAGAGCTAAAAAATCTGATGTTACTCAAGGTTTACCTAGAGTTGAAGAACTACTAGAAGCAAGAACTCCTAAAGCACTTGCAGTACTTGCAGATATGGATGGTGTGGTTTCAATTATAGAAGATAAGAAAAAGATTATTTTGAGATTAACAGCGAAGTTAGAACAAGAAGAAGAATTTAGTATCAGTGATAAAGATGAGGTAGTTGTTAAGGATAAGGCTTCAGTTAAGTCAGGTGATACGTTGATAGTGAAATCTGATAAGTCAGAAGTAAGAGCACCATTTACAGGTAAAGTTAAGCTTGAAGATGGAAAAGTTGTAATAAAAGCAAAAAAAGATGTAGAGATAGAAAAATCTACAGACTCAATGTCAAATGTTTTAGTTCATGATGGACAGATGGTTAAAAAAGGAGATCAATTAACTTTTGGTTCTGTTGATCCAAAAGAATTAGCATCACTAAAAGAAATAGAATTTGCCCAGAGGTATATTATTGACGGCGTACAGAGTGTTTATGGAATTCAAGGAATGGAAGTAGATGATAGACATTTAGAAATTGTAGCAAGACAGATGAGTAGATATGTTTTGATTAATGACAGTGGAGCTAGCGAGACTCACTTACCAGGTGATCATGCGGATGTGCTTACAATCGAAGCAGAAAATATTGAACTAAAAGAACAAGAAAAAGACACAATTAAATATGAAAGAGTTCTATTAGGTGTTACAAATTCAGCTATTCGAACTGAAAGTTTCTTATCAGCAGCATCATTCGAACAACAAGTTAGAGTTCTAACTGATGCAGCATTGATTGGAAAGGTAGACCACTTGAGAGGATTGAAAGAGAATGTTATAATTGGTCGTCCTGTTCCATTAGGAAAAGTATTAATAGAACAAGATAGTAATGAGATAGAAGAAACACAAGAAGAAGTTGCAGCAATAAACGCTAACGAAGAAACAGTAAAAGCAAATTTAAATAAAGCACTTTAATAGCTACTAGCCACAAGCTGCTAGCTACGAGAAGAAAAAATAATTTATGTTTAAAATAAGCTAGTAGCTCGAAGCTCGAGGCTAGCAACTAGAAATTATGGCAAGAATATCACAACTAACAAGAAAGCCTAGAAAACCTAAGAAAGGAAGCGTTAGATATAAAGGTCTTGTTATTCCACAAAAGACTAAGTACAAAGCACTTCAGTTCAATTACAATGGAGTAACAAACAAATTTTATAGAAAACCAAATCCTTTTAAGAGAGGTGTGTGTATTGCTGTAAAAACAATGACTCCTAGAAAACCTAACTCTGCTCTTCGAAAAATTGCTAGAGTAAGATTATCTAACAAGCAAATTGTAACAGCATATATTCCAGGTGAAGGACATAATTTACAGGAGCACAGTGTTGTTCTAGTTAAAGCAGGAAGAAAACCTGACCTTCCAGGAGTAAGATATCAAGTGGTAAGAGGTGTTTATGACGCATCACCAGTTGAGGCAAGAAGACAGGCAAGAAGTAAGTACGGAAATAAAAGACCTAAATAAGCTGCTAGCTACGAGCTACTAGCCCCTAGGCATTAACAATTAAATTAGACTGGAGAATAATAGTATTCAGTTAAGAAAGTAAAAAGCTTATCTTAACAGATAAGCTTTTTTTATTTCGAGTAACTAAGTTACTCAAGAAGATAATTTGTAATAAATTAATATAATGATGAATTTTTTAAGAGAAAGAGCAGAAAAAAGACAAGGGTATGGTTGGTTAAAAGCGAATCTAAAATATATTGAATCTAATGCAGATGGGATAAGGAGTTGGATGAATAGAAATAATCTATTGGTAGAGATAAACGGGAATGTATATTTTAATGGACAGAAAGTAGATAGAAATGGATCTGGATCTATAACACTTGGAAGTGTAGAAACAGTCGATGCAAACAAAATCCCAGATGAAGTGATTGAAATAATTCGTGAATGTAGACCAACAAGCATAAGAAGTATAGATGAAGAAAATTTTATAGGTGTAACAGAAGACGGAACAGTTTACTACAATGGGCAAAAAGTTACTGTTGATACACAAGAAAGTTAATTTATATTTTATTAATCAGTTACTAGAAACTAATAACTAGCAACTAAATAACAATGAGAGGAAAACAAGCTCCAAAGAGACAACTTGCTGCTGACGAAATCTATAATAGTCAGTTAGTAACAAAGCTAATTAATTTTATTATGCAGGATGGAAAAAAACATGTAGCAAGAAAATCAGTTTACTCAGCTATGGATGAGCTAGCTACAAAAACAAAAGCAAAACCATTAGAAGCACTTGAAACTGCTATAGAAAACGTGAAACCAAAGATAGAAGTAAGATCAAGAAGAGTTGGTGGTTCAAACTACCAAGTTCCAGTCCCAGTTCCAGAAGGAAGACAAACAGCTCTGGCACTAAGATGGATAATTGAAGCAGCAAGAAAAAACAGAGGTGGTGCAGAATTCTATAAATCTCTAGCAAGAGAGCTTGCAGATGCATTCAACAAAGAAGGTAATGCAATTAGAAAGAAAGAAGATGTTAAGAAAATGGCTGATGCTAATAAGGCATTTGCTCAATTTGCCTAAATCAATTGGTATAAGCAAAAAAAGAACGGAAATTCCGTTCTTTTTTTTGTTATATAGTTGAAGAATTATCGAAATATATATAAATTAGAGGTGTGGCATACTTAAAAATTTGGAAAAAAAACTCTCTACTCTACACTGCTTTCATTTGCCTTATGGTTGTTTGGTTCTCGCTTTTGAACTCACAACAAAATACTTATATTGAAAATACGCTGGGAGCATTGAATATGGCTCAAGCTAGCAAAGAATATTTTGTTTCTTTGAGTGGTAATGATTCAAATGCAGGAACTATAAATGCACCATTTTTAAGTTTGAGCTATGCAGCTCAACAAGCAGGACCTGGAGACACTATTTGGATACGAGGAGATAATTTTAAAGGACATTCTTATGCCGGAAAAATAACAATCACTGGGAGAAATGGTACAAACAATAGCCCTATTCTGATTAAAGCTTATAACAACGAAAAACCAATCTACGAATACATAAAAGTTCAAAACAGTTCATGGATAGATATAGAAGGAATAACAGTAATAGGTCCAAAGACCTTACCCGAAGAGTTAAAAAAAATTGATCATATATATGCAGATGACAATAGTGTAGGTATAATTTTAGGTCAAGAAAGTGCATCTACTAGGCAACAAAAGTGTTCTGTAAAATTTCCTACCTATCTTAATACAGTAAACTACTGGTTAAACAATTGGAGTGCGGGAATATCGATACATAATTCTAGTAATATTATTGTTGCAAACAATGATGTGTCATATCACTCTGCTGGAGTACAAGTAAGGGATGCATCGATTGATGTTACGGTTAAAAATAATGAATTACATAACAACATGAATGGAATCTATACATGGAAAAATACAGGAGATGCTTTTAGTAGTAGCAATATGCAAGTTATAGATAACCATATTTTCTACAATTTAAAATTTGGGATATTTCTGATGAGATTCGCACAGGGTACAAAAATTGAAGATAACCTTATAGAATACAATGCACTAACACATATTGGAATAAATAATGGAAGTAACAACAGCTATGTTCTAAACAATAGGCTTAGATTTGGAGGTTACTACTCAGAGTGTATGGATTATCCAGGTGCTTCTGCAATAAGTGTTGCAGATGGTGGCGCAGATAATGTAATTGATTCTAATATAATTTCTGACCAGATAGATTATAGTGCAAACGATGGAAATGGAATTATAGCTGACTATACTCCATTTGGGATTACGGCAATAAACAATGTAGTTTTTGACAACATGGGCAGCGGGTTTTCATCAACTAATTCAGGAAACAATGTAGTAATTAATAATACTTTTGCTAATAATGGATATGGTTCTAGTGCTCCTAGATATGGAATAAGAATGCATTCTGCAAGCGATATCAACAATATAATCGCTAATAATATAATATACAAGAATGCAAAAGGTGGAATCTTATTAAACAACGGATTGATTTCTAAGCAAACATATGTGGATTATAATCTGTATTTTCAACCAGGTACTCCGTTAATGTTAGGAAGCAGTGTTGATACAAATCAACAGTATTCTGACTTTAGTACCTATAAAGAAGGTGTGGCTAAAAATCTAGGTATTGATCAGAATTCGATTAATGCAGATCCTCTGTTTACCAATGAATCACAAAAGAATTTTAGTGTGCTGGATAGCTCACCTGCGATCAATAAAGGAACTAACTCATACACAACAATTAATAAGAGAACTATAAGCAATGTTACAGATATTGGAGCCATAGAGCATGTAGGAAGTAGCAATTCGGGAGAAGATAATCCACCAGATGAAAATAACAATGGTGGAGGTGCTCAGGTCGTTGTATGTATAGGGGATTATAATGATGATAAATTTGTGGATGAAGCTGATTATAAAGTACTTGCTCAAAATTATAAAAAAGAGGATATTTCATGCAGTTTAGATATAGCTAATGATGATTGTTTTTTGAATATAATCGATTTAGTAGTATTCGCTGAAAAATACAATTCAGGAGTTACTTGCAATATTTAAAAACTTCCACTCCTTTATTTTCAATTTAAATCTCTAGTATACTGATAGTAGTAGGTACAAGAATAAAAATTATGTACCAAGAAGAAGATATAAAAACGCATCCACAAGACGATGCTTTGTTTAGACGTAAAAATAAATCGTCCGTTTTTGTGTGGCTAAATTCTTTAGAGGTAAGGGAACGTATTTTATTGGCACTGTTAGTAGCACTAATTCTAATATTACTTTTCATTCTGACAAATCTGGGCTTAGTGTATAGAATATTAAACATAGAAGCAGGAACAAGAACAGTAAACTTCAGTGGAAAGATAGTAAACAAAACAGACGGGACAAATGTAGTAACAGGAGACCCATCATGCGTAGCAGGAGGAGCAGATACATGTGACTTTAGAGTAAGAATATATGACGCAGCAAGCGGAGGAAATCTGTTGTTTGAAGAAGAACACGCAAATGTAGAGATAGGAGATACAGAAGGAGTATTTACATTAGATATCAATAGCATATGTAACGCAGCAGTAAGTGGGAGTGCAGACTGGGGAACAACAGCATGTGTAAGTAATGGAG
>JAGQLF010000015.1 GCA_020429545.1 Candidatus Dojkabacteria bacterium | reverse complement strand
TACTTGCTCCAAAAGCTTTCATAATCTCAATTGCCATTTGAATAATTTCAACATCAGCATTAATGGAATCTGATCCAAAAATATCAAAATTCAATTGCCAAAATTCTCTGTTTCTACCTCTTTGTGGTTTTTCGTTTCTAAAATAATTAGCAATTGAAAATAGTCTTATTGGCTTTGGTGTGTCGTTATAAATTTTGCTTACCATTCTTGTTACTGATGGTGTCATTTCTGGTCTAATTGCATATTCTCGCTCTGCTCTATCAAACATTGTCATTAACTCTTTTCCGCCAACATCTTCACCTGATTTTACTCTATAAATTTCTGCTGATTCAATAATAGGTGTTAAATATTCTTCGTAACCAAAACGCGTACAAACTTCTCTCCATGTATCGAAGATGTACTTTCGAATAGCAAATTCGCTTGGTAGCCAATCTGCTGTTCCTTTTGGTGGTTGGTTTGATAAATTCATAAATTATTATAGCTTAATTAAATAAAAAAAATCCTCCGGTTGGAGGACATTCAAATAGACAAGCATAAAAATCCTCCTTAAATGAGGCTTTTGTGTAAGTTTTTTGTATTTAAACTTAAATTTGTCATAAATAATTATATCATGAATAGTCTATTTAGATAAGCTTATTCTTCATCAGTTATTCGTTTAACAGAGCCACCTTGAATAGAAATACTTGGTGAATCTACTACTCCACTTGGTGTAGTGATTTCTGGCCAGGATTGAATTTTTTCTACAGTAAGCTTTTCGGATTGTGACCAAAGATAGTTAAACATAGCTAGCTGTGATTCTGCATATGCTTTACTTTCAATTATTAATCCCCACGCTTCGTTTTTAAAAGCGCAAGCATGTAAAACTTTATCACTTAAAATAGTTGTTCTTGTGTACTGTTGTAAAACTGGATTATCGATAAATCTATATTCTCTTTTTTTAACAAAATCTGGATCATCTCTAAGCCATTTTTTTAAGGTAAATTTAACCCAATCATTAACTGGAATTAGCTCTTTTATTTCGTAAGGATATGTATTTTGCCTATCTTCTTCTCCAAACGTATTTAAAGTAGTCAAATCTGTAATAATGTGTCTTGGTAATGTTGTTGTAACAAAATCTTCTGCAAAATATGCTTTTCTTGCGCCTTCCAATCCTTTATATAACTTTTGATCAGAATCATCTTCTTTATTATCAAACTTATTAAATAAATTTGCAGCAATTGAAGATACATCAGCTTCTAGCTCTCTTAATTCACCAAGTCTTTCTTTAACATTTATAATTAGTTGATTTGGATTTTGCGGTACAATATGTGTTTGATTTTCTTGCTGAATTGTTTGAACTAGGTCTTTTTGTTCTAAAGAATCTATAACGTCATAAACTGTAGTTCTCGCAACTCCACATGCTTTTGAAATATTGTTATGACTGGTATCTTTTTGCTTAAGGACAGTAAGATAAACTTTAATTTCATTATCTGTTAATCCAAATTTTCTTAAAACTGTTTCTACTCTTTTCATAAAAAATTCTTACTATTTTATTCTACACCCCATTGTCACTGACCGTCAATGTCGACGATGAAAGCAACGCAATGAAGCATTTTCTACTAAAGATTGTGAAAATATGTTTGGTATTACTTTTAAAATGTTGTTAAGTTATTAATAGTAATTTATAGTTATTTTCAATACTTACAATAAATAACTATCACTGACTATTAATTACACTCTGACTTATATTTGAGGTCTCAACTTATCTGCCTATCTACTCTTCTACAATCTAGTTTTTACTTCCTTGAACTCTCATGAAGAAATATAAAAGTTGCCCAAGAGATGAAATTAATGCAGCAACATACGTCATTGCAGCAGCACTTAAAACGGCTCTTGCTCCACCCATTTGATCTACAGCTACTAGATTATATTTTTTTAGTAAGAAAAAAAGTAAGTTTAGTCCTCTTCTACTTGCATCAATCTCAATTGGAAGTGTTACTAAAGAGAAGATTGTAGTTAGCGAAAATAAAGCAAGACCTACAACAGATAGCTCAAAAAAAGATAAAACTATACCTATCACAATTAATATATAACCTAAATTTGAGCCTAAGTTTACAGCTGGTACCAATGCAGATCTAATTGAAAATAGTGAACTTGCATTTATTTTTTGTTGCACATGTCCAAATTCGTGAGCAACAACTGCAATACTAGCAACCGAACTGTTTGTTGCATTATCACTAGAAATATTCACAACATGGCTTACAGGATTATAATGATCATTTAATTTTCCTGGAGTTGTAATAAATTCCACTCCAAACCCTTCTCCTTCATTAATTATTTTTGCTGCATCAAATCCTGTTACTCCTGAACTTGCAGAAACCCTAGAGAATCTACCATATGCATACCATAAAAAGAATTGAGCTAGCAGACCAACAATCAGTCCTGGGATAATAAATATTAGATATACTGGATCAAAAATCATAAAATTTTTATAACTATATAATTATATCATTTTCCTAAATAGGAGCGACATCATCCTAGCTTCTACTAGAAATAATATTCATCTACCTATACAATGGTTTATGAAGTTAAAATTTTTATTAGTTGGTGTTTTAATATTATTTTCTTCAATGTCGCCTGCACTCATTCATGCGCAGGGACAGCTTCAATTAATTGAAAATGAAGAAATGTTATACGAGCAGGACAGACCTGCAGATGTCTCCAGTTCCCAAGCATTAGAAGTTACTTTTAAAGAATATGTGCAAAACCCATCTAGCAAAGTAGCTCGTTTTGAAATGGTTTTAAAATCAAATGTTAATTCTGATCGTGTAAGAGTGACTTGGACAATTTCTGGTCAAAGTATTGCACCAAATGAAGATCAGCTAATAAAAAATTTGACAGTAAGGACTAACGAAACCTATATTATCCCAATTGATGTAAAGCCACTTGGTTATGGTGTAACAGAAGTTTATGGTGTTGCAAGAATTGTTGGTGCAGATAGTGGTCAAGTTGCAACAGTTAGAAAAAACTTTGCTGCGAATAGCTCTGCTGAAATACTACCAATTACAGATGAATACAACCAAGCAAAAGTTTTTAGTATTATTTGGCTAATTGTAAGAACTGTAGTTATTGGCTTAATTGTTATTGCAATTGGATTCTTTGGATTTAGAAGATTTGTAAAATGGTATAAAACTGATGAAAGAGAGCAATTTGAGAAAGAAAGGTCAGAATCTTTAAAACAACTCACTTAGTTCATAATTATTCGAAACTTTGAGTATGCTAAACTATAGGCAGTAGTTTAATTGTTTCCCCTAAACTGATTTATGAAATGGGTTTTGCCTGATGAAAAACCAGGAGATTCTGAATCTTTACTAGACTTTATTCTTAACCAACGAGAAATAAAAGATAAAAAAAGCTTTCTCTACTCTACTCTAGAAAATCTTCATGATCCTTTTTTAATGTGGGGAATGAAAAATGTTGCAGAAACAATTCTTGATGCCGTAAATAAAAAGAAAAAGATTGTGATTCATGGAGATTTTGATGTTGACGGAGTTACAGCAACATCCATAATGTGGGATTTTTTATATAGAAAATTAGGTGCAGACGTTCTTCCTTTTATTCCTAACCGATTTACAGATGGCTATGGATTGTCTGACGAATCAATGAATCAAATTAAAGAAATGAAAGCCGATTTGATAATTACTGTTGATTGTGGAATTAAAGATATTGAAATTGTGAAAAAATACCATAAGGACTTTGATTTCGTAATTACAGACCATCACACCATTCTTGAGAATAAAAATGATGAAAAAAACAAAGATGTCGAAGTTGTCGGACGGCATGGAATATCTAAATATGCTAAAGCAGTTACTCACCCTGGTCTTGACGGCTCTTATCCATTTACGGGTATATGCGGAGCTGTAGTTTCCCTCAAAGTTTGTATAGCGATCAATTCGTTGCTCGGAAATAAGTTTGATATGAGTGAGTATTTACCACTTGCAGCCATGGGAACAGTTTGCGATATTATGCCCCTAGTAGATGAAAATAGAGCAATTGTTTCTGAGGGATTAAGACTTATAAAAGAAACAAATAACATAGGCTTAAAAGCCCTTATGAGGGTTTCTGGAGTAAATCCGAGAGAGGTTGCGACTTATCATATTGGATTTGCACTTGGACCTAGAATCAACGCTGCGGGACGAATTGATCATGCAATGGATGCAGTAAGATTATTAACCACACAATCTAGTTCACAAGCAAACGAATTAGCGTCTAAGCTAGATATGCTTAATAAACAAAGGCAAGACTTAACACATGAATATGTAGACTTAGCCTTAGCTCAAATAGATAAAAAAAATAAAGTTCACTTTATCTACGGAGAAGATTGGCCAGAAGGTATTCTAGGTTTAATTGCTGGGAAAATTACACAAAAGTATTTTAGGCCATCACTTGTAGCTTCGTCTAATGGAGATTTTATTAAAGGATCTGCAAGAAGTATTGAAGGCTACAATATTTCAAAAGCATTAAAAGATTTAGATAAGCATTTGATTAGATACGGCGGGCATGCAGAAGCTGCGGGATTTTCTCTAAACCACTCTGCCCTACCTGAATTTAAAGATGCTTTACAAAAACATGCTAAGAAGAAACTAAAGGATACTGTTTTAGAACCAATTTTATTTATTGATGCAGAAATCAACAATTCTCACCTATCCTTGCCAATGGTTGAAGAGCTAAATGAGCTAGCTCCTTTTGGGCAAGCTAATGCTGAGCCAGTAGTTCTTTTTAGCCCTACTGAAACTTTAAGAA
Source organism: Candidatus Dojkabacteria bacterium (assembly GCA_020429545.1). Taxonomy (GTDB): domain Bacteria; phylum Patescibacteriota; class Dojkabacteria; order J137; family J137; genus JAGQLF01. The sequence goes on along the minus strand of JAGQLF010000015.1, from coordinate 13,933 downwards.
CTATTACATTTGGTTCGGAAAATCAGCATATAAAGGCATTTTCACCTTCCTCTACTCTACTTGAATTTATTGGCTTTGGAAAAGCCTATGAATTTAGAGAGCTCCTGGAGTCTAGCACACCTGTTGAAATCGCAGGAAGCATTGGAACAAACATTTGGAATGGGAATAAAAAGATTCAAATAAAAATACGAGATATTAGAAAAAAATAATCCCACTATAAACAATTGCTCACAGTGGGATTAAAAGTTCGGGTACAAAAATTCTTATGCTACAGCATCCTTGAATGCTTTACCAGGTCTGAATCTTGGTACGTTCTTAGCAGGAACATTAACTGGTGCTCCAGTCTTTGGGTTTCTCTTTACAGTTGCTGCTCTTCGCACTGAAAGGAAAGTTCCAAAGTTAGTTAGAGTTACAGCTTTTCCAGCTTTTACTGTATCCATTACAGCATCAACCATTGCATTTAATGCATTAGTTGCGTCTTTTTTTGTAAGACCTGTTTTGTTAGCGATGTAATCTACAAGATCTGTCTTGTTCATGTGCTAACTTATTAACATATAAAATATATTGATTGGATCCACCAATAATACTCTAAGTTTATGCACTCTGTTAAGGATTGTCAACTAGGTGAAGGGAATCCACTAATAACTTAGCTTACATTTGACTAATCTCACTACTCTACTTAACTATTTATGATTTAAGGTGTGATTATATACTTGTTTTTAAGATTTTTCTTTACCTACCTTTATATTTCGCTATTTTACAATCATTTTCATATGTGCTTTATTCTATCTTAAATAGACTTAATTATATAGTGTAAATTTACAAAATTTGTTAAAATTATGCATCAATAAACATATCAAAAACTAAGGTATAATAACTTAAGTAGTATATGAATAAGAAAATAATACAAATTGGTGACAAAAGATTATTGCAAGTATCAGAACCTGTAGAGGAGAGTGCTATCAATACTCAGGAAATACAAAGCTTAATTAAAGATATAACCGATACTGTGAAAGCTCACGAAGACAGTGCAGCAGGACTTTCTGCTGTACAAATTGGAGTTTTGAAGAGAATATTTGTGGTAAAAGATAATGATGATAAAAAAACTTTCTTTAGAGTTTTTATAAACCCAGAAATTACAGAGCAGAGCAGTGAAACTACTATTGAATGGGAGGGTTGTATGTCTATTAACTCAAATAATAAAAAGCTGTTTGGACCTGTTGAAAGGTCTAAGCAAGTTACTTTTAGGTATTTAGACGAAAATGGTATTCAACGTGAAATATCTGAGAGTAATTTTAGATCTCATCTACTTTTACACGAGCTCGATCACCTTAATGGCAAGCTTTTTCTACAGTATGTTTCTAATCCTGAAAACATTTGGAACGAAGATGAATTAGATGACTATCTAGACAAATATCAAGCATTCCCACCAATAAAATAACCTTCGAATTAATCAAAATAATGTTAAACTTTTATAGTTTAGTTATTCTTATGATAAACCCTTCGACAAGCTCAGGGTGACATTAAGAAATCGTTTTATTAGTCGAAAGCGTATATGTTAGTTTAACTTTATGATAGAAATTAGCCCTGCAGTATTAGTTAATTCTGAAGCAGAGATAGAAAAAGAATTGTTAGGATATTCTAAGCTTTTTAAACAAGTTGATATTGATATAAATGTTGAAGGTGATGACTTTGCAGGTGATGTAACATTAGATGTTAAATCAGTTCTAGAATATTGCACTAAATATAGCAGTTTAGATTATACCTTCCATCTAATGGTTTCAGAACCTTTGTCATTGATAGAGCTTATACTAAAAGAGTGGAGTAATGCTAAATTTATTATCCACCAAGAAGCTAATTTTGAACCTGTTGCTGAAAAACTTGGTGCTAAAAACCTTGGTATATGTATCAAAGCAGAATCAAAATTAAAAGACATTGAGTTTTATAAACAATTTAAAGAAGTACAACTTATGACAATAGTTACTGGAAAGCAGGGTAATCCTTTTAAAAAAGAAATACTCGATAGAGTAGAGTGGTTGCGTGAAAGTGGTTACCAAGGAATTATTAGTTTAGATGGATCAATAAACCTAAACTCAGCACAACTAATCCGAAATTATGATGTCAACAGAGTAAGTGTTGGATCATTCTTCTCGAAGGCAGAAAATATTGAACTTAACAAACAAAAATTAGAACTGGCCTTAAATTTATAATTTTTCTACGTGAAACAAGCTATGTCAGTTCGAGTGATTTTGATTTATCAAAATCGTATCGAGAAGTAAATTCTCGATAAAAAAAATGCTTCACAAATTTCACTCGAACTGACAGACAGGCTGACTACTCCAAACTCCTATCTTTCAACTTTATCTCAATTACTGTATTATGAAATCAGTTAACGTTTTTATTGTGCCAACTACTGTACCTTTACCTAAAAAACCAAAGGGTCACAAGAAAGAGAAGAGAGATCCTTCTAGAATAATAAATAATATAACTTTTTTTGGTGATTCGGCTATTCCTGCTGATGATCCTATCTATACATCTGTGTTTGATGCAGCTAGACTGCTTGCACAAAACAACTACAAGATTGTAAATGGCGGAGGGCCAGGATTAATGAAAGCCGCTACAGACGGGGCAGAATCGGTCAATGGTAATACTGTCGCCATTTATTGGGAACCAAAACTTGCATCAATATTTGAAGGTAAGAACCTTGCAAATGTTGCAGATGAAACCGAATCACAATCTAACTACATAAATAGAACTTTTGGTCTAATTGAAGAAGGGGATGCATATGTTGTATGCAAAGGTGGAACAGGTACTGTTTCAGAATTTGGTTTAGTATGGGCACTTGCAAAACTCTACTTTGGAGCACATAAACCTGTAATTCTTTATGGTGACTTTTGGTCAAGCTTAATAGACTCATTCAAATCTCAGATGAATATTGACGAGAAAGAACTTGGTGTTCTTTATTATGCAAATAAGCCAGAAGAAGTTTTACAGATAATCAGAACACATGAAATGAAGCTAGATAAAACTCTTTTAAAGAAAGTCAATGGCGATGAAGCTGCTTTCTTACTAAAACCATCTGCAAAACAATTAGCTGCCCTTTATGATAGTCATGCACATGCATATCACTCTGACAATGCAAAAAAACTTGTAGCAAAAGACCAGCTAGATGAATTTATTGGTTTAATAAATGCTCCTGCTCATGTCTTAGACATAGGCTGTGGACCTGGTTTTGATGCAAGTTATTTGGCTGACAAATATTCAGTAACAGCAATAGAAATTTCCAAGAGATTTGTACAAATGGCTAGATTTGAAAATCCTAATGTGGACGTAATCCATGCAGATATAACTAACTATGATCTTCCACAAAGCACCTACAAAGGAATTTGGGCACGAGACTCTTTGCACCATATTCACTCCAAAGATCTTGATAAAACCTTCAAAAAGATCGCTGAGGCTCTTGTAGAGGGTGGTATTTTGTACGTAATAGTGAGAGAGGGAAGTGGCGAAATTGTAGAAAAAGAAACAAAGTCATATGCTGAGCTTGAAAGATTTTATCATTTCTTTACAGCACAAGAACTTCAAGATAGAGCAGAGAAGGCAGGACTTGAATTAATAAAGATTGATCATACGAAGCGAAGTCATAAGTGGTTGGTTGGAGTTTTTAAGAAGAGTTGATAGTTTAAAGATGCTAGTCAGAGTGTGTCACTTCTCGATAATATTTTTCCTACGGAAAAATCACTCGAAGTGACAATCATTTTCAATTTTTTATTTGAACAAGATTTCCTTTATCATCGTACTCCTGGCTTGCCCATTTGTTTAGCTTGGACTCTACTATTTCTTTTGATGTTGCATATTTATCTCTTGAATATTGTTTAATCTGTTCTCTAATTCCTGTGACTGGGTGTGTAGGGATTAATAATTTACCAGTAAATGGAGTAGATTGAGCTCCATCAATCATCATTTTTATAACAAAACTAAACCTTTCTAAATTAACTAAATCTTCTGATGTTAGGTAAGGAATATATTCCTTTTCCAGTCTTGTTGCATCTTTTGGACCTACAACATAATTTATCAAAGTTCCTACATTCCCAAAAATTGCATCCTGAATATTAGGCTGAATTTGGTCTATAAACTGATGTGTTACTAAAAGATTAAGACCGTATTTTCTAGCTTCGGACAGTATTTTCACAAAGGTATCAGTTGCAAAATTTTGAAATTCGTCAACGTATAAATAAAAATCTTTTCTTTGTTCTGAAGAAACATTAGCTCTCTGCATTGCATTAGTATAAAGTCTAGTAATAATCATTCCTCCAAGTAGGGAAGTATTTTCTTCTCCAATTTTTCCTTGTGAAAGATTTATTAAAAGAATTTTTCCTTCATCCATTATTTCTCTTAAATCAATTGACGATTTAACCTGACCAATCATATTTCTAACCATAGGAGATGAAAGAAATCTACCAACCTTATTTTGAATTGGAGATAATGTTTCTGCTAAAAGCTTTTGATTCTTTGACATTTGCTCGTATTCTTCATTCCAAAACTTCAATAAAAATGGATCATTAACTTGTTTCAGTAAGAATTTTCTATAGTTTTTATCTAGTAAAATTCTATTTACCGCAAGCAGCGAAACATTTTGACAATGGAGTAGAGTGAGAACAGTATTTGTAAGGATATATTGTAGTCTTGGCCCCCAAGAATTTCCAAAAAGTTTAATAAAAACTGATACAATTCCATCCGCTAATAGTTCTTTTGATTCGCCTTCTTTTACATCTAGCATATTTAATCCTATAGGATTTTCAATATCTGATGGATCGAGAAGTACCACGTCCTTTAGTCTATGTTCTGGAATAAATGTCAGAACATCATCAATTAATTCGCCATGGGGGTCTACTATGCATAGACCTTCATTCTCTTGTAGGTCACCATAGACCATGTTTTTTATAAACATAGATTTACCTGTACCAGTTTTACCTAAAAGATACATGTGTCTTCTCCTGTCTTCTTTTTTTATTCCAAAGACAGAATGCTGGTCCCTAAAGTCAGTTAAACCAAAAACTCTCGCATTTTGAGTTGGCAAATTTGCCGGCGGTTCTATTTTCCTACTTCTAGCCCAAGCAATTTTGGGACTTTGAACAGATTTACTTGGAAGGTGATACATTGAAGCCAATTCCTCTGTATTAATTACATCTTTCTCTAATTCACTTAAAAATCTTGTTTGATATTTTTGCAATGGAGAAAGTGAATCTTGCAAAACATTCCCAAATAATATTCTTTTTATAAATGATGATTTAACGGATTTTTTAGTTAGTGAATTGAATTGTGCAGTTTGAAATTGATTAAATGAAGCTTGAACATCTTCTAAGTACCGTTCAACTTGTATGTCATCATTACCCCTGACAATAACTCTAATTATGAATTGAAACCCTGATTTTTGATTTTTAACCTCAACCTGTTTTATTTCTGCCCCCTCACCTGATGCTAATCCAACTTTTTTTCCTTCTTCATCAGTTCTTGATCTTGTTGTATCCACAAATTTCTTTCCAATATCCTGCCATCTGTCAGAAATCGGCCTTGTAACAAATTGTATATAAATTTCGTCATGACCATTCAGATTGTTCATGGTTGAAACGATAGAGGCTAATGGATCAACTTCAAAGGAATTGTAAGTTTTTATTGGCAGGTAAAACTCTCTTCTAAGTCCAAGCTCTAAACTTTTGATAACCTTAGATGTTTTATCTGGAGTTGAATAGTCCTTAACTTGAGTTATTTGAGCATCTGGATATTGAGCATAGATTTGGTTTTCAATGAAGGTTTTAAATCTTGAGTCACATGATATCAAGAAAAATATACCTGAGTGATTTCCTACAATTTCAAAACTAAATGGAGTTTTCGACATCTCACTAGAGCCTAATGTACCATGCACTGCTTGTAAAAACTGCTCGACTGACTGCGGTTTTTTATCATTATTAGATGGCACACCAATTTTCAGAACCACAGGTTTCTTTATTACCTCAGAAACAGTTCTCTTTCTGTAATTGTGACGAGCAAACAGATACCAAATAATTAGTATTGCTAATAAAATCACAAAAAAATATAAAATTTGCATCAAAATATCTTAATTTATACCATTCTACCTTTAATGGTTATTAGATACCAGATTTGATGCAGCTTGAATAACATAGTGAACAATAACTTCTTTTCTTCTTGCAAAGTTATTCTCACATGGCATAATATGTAATTAATTAATGTTAAATTTCATTAGATGAATTATCAGCCTTATAGCCAAAACACTTTGAATCCTCAACAACTAGGTTCAACTAAAAAAGAAACAAGCAGAAAATCATTATCAACTACAAAACTGGTTGTAGGTGTGATTATTGGATTACAAATGCTCATGATTGGCCTATTAGCTTATGCATTGTACGTTCCAAAATCTACGTTAGGAGATCAAATAGTTAATGAGGTTCAAAAGGTAGCTGGTGTTAGTGAGAGCTTAATTCCTCTTGATATTATCCAGCTAGACGATAATATTATTTCTGACCTTAGAAATGGTAATGAAATTCAAGAACAAGTTTATAAAGATGTGCAACCTGGTGATTATGTTGTAATTTACGAAGACAGAATGATTATTTATAGAAGAGATGGTAAAGAAGTAATTTATAACGGTAAGTCACCTTCTCAAATCGCTCAAGAGGGTCAATTAGATGTTTTAAATAAAGTATTAGCAAGAGCTAAGGCAGATGGATTAATTGAAGAGGGTAACGAAGAAGTTCCACAAGCTTCCGTTGTTGAGAATCCTCAAGAATTAATCTCTGAAGATCCTGATTTCTACAATAGAGTTCAACAAGGAGATTTAGTTGTTCTATTCCCAGAGCACAAATTGATTCTACTTTATAACCCAAATAACGACTCAATTTATAATTCAGGAAGCGTAAGCACTGTTATAAATAATCTTTAGGTTGTAAGTTAATATTCCCCATAATTTTAATTGCTGAGAGCCCTGTGGTATGGGGTATGCGTTTATGAGGAATTATAAGAAGCTAGAGATTTGGGAGATATCTAAAAACCTCTCGATAAAAATATATGGGATCACAAATGGTTTCCCTACTCACGAGGTATATGGACTAACTAGTCAGATTCGAAGAGCAGCAATTTCCATACCTTCAAATATTGCAGAAGGTTCAGGTAGAAATAGTAATCCTGACTTTGCTAAATTTTTAGATATTGCACTCGGTTCGCTTTTTGAACTTGAAACTCAGCTGATTATAAGCTGCGAATTAAAGTATATAAATGAAGTTAGTCTTTTAAAATTAAATGAAGAAATAGAAATATGTAGGCGAAAAATGATAAATTTCCTCAAATTCATCAGAAGTAAACCTCAAAGCACATAGCTCAAACCCCTTAGCTTTGTTCATTAACAATTTCAAGTTATAATACACATATGAAAACAAATAGATTACCCGACGGACCCTACAACCACAAAGAACATGAAGAAAAGATTCTAAAGAACTGGCTAGATAAAAAAATGTATAAACCAGAATTTAACCCTGAAACCTCAGAGGTTATGTCTTTGGAAGAAATGAAAAAAGATAGCCGAACTCCATGGAGTTTAATCTGCCCACCACCAAATGCATACGGTCGGCCTCATATTGGTAATCTTTCAGGTTATGCTTACCAAGATGCAATGGCAAGATATCAAAGAATGAACGGTAAGAAGGTTTTAATGATTCCAGGAAAAGACCACGCAGGTTTAGAGGGAGAAGGGGTTTTTGTTAGAGAAGTTTTAGAAAAGAAAAAAATTAGAAAGTTTGATTTAGAAAGAGAAGAATTCTACAACATGATGATGGAATTTAACCAAGAGAATATGAAGAAGGCGTTGAAGGACGAGCAGGAAATTGGTTTGTCTGCAGACTTTGATAGAAATCTCTTTACGCTAGATGAAAGAGTAGTGGATATTGTTTTGTCTACATTTGTGAAAATGTTTGATGATGGAATGATTTATAAAGGAGTAAGAATTATTAATTGGGACCCAAAAGCAAGGTCTACATTAGCAGATAACCAGTGTGAGAGATTAGAGAGGGAAGGAACCATATATAATTTGAGGTATCCACTCGTGAAACATCGTTTATGGAAAATAAATTTTTACCACGAAAAGATTCTTAATTCTATTAGAGATGGATCTAAGACAGTAGAGAGTAGAGTATTGAATCCAGATGAACCAGACAGATTCTTTGGGGATATTAAAGCTGGCGATGACCTAATTTGTTTTGATAAAAACAAAGGTAATCATCTTCATATGAAGGTTAAAGCTGTAAGAGTGTATGAAGATTCAAATGAATTTTTTAAGAGAGAAGATTTTTCTAAGATATATACAAATAAAAATGATGTACCTAATTCATATGATGAGATGATTGAACAATATGAGAAATTAGCTGATGGGTATGGTGAAAAATTAAAGAAGAATGGAGCTATTGCAATTGAATTGGAATTTCCAGTGAAACCTTCAGAGCTTCAGAATAGTGAATTTATTGAAGTAGCAACTACTAGACCTGAAACTATGTTTGGAGATACTGCTGTAGCTGTAAATCCTAGTGATGAAAGATATAAAGATTTAATTGGAAAGAAAGTAATTATTCCATTAGCTAATAGAGAAATTCCAATCATCACAAGTCATAGAGTTGAAAAAGACTTTGGAACAGGAGCACTAAAAATTACTCCAGCACATGCACTTGATGACTATCAAATAATGCTTGAGTGGAATGAGCAAATTAATAATATTCCCTCCTCGAGGAGGGTGGATTCCACCGAAGGTGGAAGACGGGAGGTGTTATCGTCAAGTGTTTTAGAAAAAATCGGCAAAATTGGCTACATTAATGTAATTGGACAAGACATCCAATTACATGGACCAGTACCTGAAAAGTATAAAGGTCAGGTTTACATGAAAGTAATGCCAGAAATTATTAAAGATTTAGAGGAGAGTGGAGCATTAGTAAAAACAGAGAAACTAATGCAAAATATTTTGATTAGTGAGAGAACAAAAGCAATTGTTGAGCCAATGATGTCTTCTCAATGGTTTGTTGATGTAGAAAGATTAAAAGAACCTGTTATCGATATGGTTAGGAATGTAAGCGAGGATGGCCATCCTCGCCTTCGAATTCACCCAGAAAATATGGAGAAAGCTTTCTATTCATGGATGGAGAATTTAAGAGATTGGGCAATTTCTAGAAGTCTTTGGTGGGGTTATAGAATGCCAGTTTGGTATGCAGGTGAGGTTGAAGAAAGAATTAACGACGAAGGAGAGATTCAAAGTGTTATAAATATTGATGGTGAGTGGATCACTTTAGATCCTACAAATAAAGATCACATGCGTGTGCAACTTGAAAAGCCAGAAGCTAGTAGCTGGCATCAAGATGACAATGTTCTAGACACTTGGTTTAGTTCTGGTCAATGGCCATTTGCAACATTAACTGTATTTGGATTGATGGATACTTTTTACCCAACAGATGTGATGGAAACAGGTTTTGATATTTTAGAAAACTGGGTTTCTAGAATGATGATGTTCTCTCATATAACTCAAGATGATATACCGTTTAAAGACGTATATTTGCATGGATTAGTTAAGGGAACAGATGGGCAAAAGATGAGTAAATCAAAAGGAAATCTTGTAAATATTGATGAAGTTAGAGAGCAATATGGAACAGATGCAGTAAGAATGGTTTACTTCTATCAAAATTCAGCTGGTAGTGATTATGCAATGACATTTGATAAGCTAAAAAACTTTAAGCAGTTTAATAATAAGATTTGGAATGCCTCTAAATTTGTTTTAATGAATTTAGAAGATATGAAAGAAGAAGATAAATCTGTATATGATCTAAAAGAATCTGATTTAAAAATAGATGAAGTAAAAGCTTTGTATAACCATGTTATTGAAACAAAAGAACATATTACTAAAAATATTGAAGACTTTGAATTTGGATTAGCAACTTCTAATCTTTATCAAAATTTCTGGCATGAGTTTGCAGACATACATGTAGAAGCTCTTAAGCCTTTAATTTACACCTTTAAAGATAAGGAGACGGGGGAAACAATTAGTGAACCTAAAGCTGAAGAGAAAGCAGAAGCTCAGAAAGTTTTACTTTTTGCACTAAAGACCTATCTAAAAATGCTTCATCCATTTATTCCTTTTGTTACTGAAACTATTTGGAGTGCAGTTCCAAAAGAAAGTGGGGACTATGAGAGTCTACTTTATACAAAGTGGTAAATTATTATACTTCATTAATAAGCGTTACATTGCGTTACACTAAGTAACATAATATTGACAATGTATATATTAGTATATTAATATATTAATATATATAACTTGTAGCAAAGTGATGAAGCAAAATAAAAGATCTATAATTCATGTGTCAGTTGATGAGGATCTAGAAGCAAAAATTGATTACATAGTTGAAGCAGAAGGGCACGATAATAAGGCTACTTTAATGCGGTATCTTGCTCGTAAAGAATATAATCGATTAAAGTCTCAAAAACTGGGGATAGATCAACTTGGAACGGAAGAAGACCTTATATTACTTGTAAATAAGTTAATGGGTGGAAAGAAAGCGTATCAAATACCAAAACGAGTACAGGATGCATCTAGAAAAGCTATTGAAAGACAAAGTTGATTCACTTATCGAAATACATGACTTTCTTTTTTTCCTTACGTTAAAAAATGATTCCCAGCAACCAAGAAGATTTAATTCTAAACGTGACCTCTTCTTTCCTTATAGAACTGAATACTTTAAAGTTAAAATGGATGTTAAAACTTGGTTATTAATATACTTTGCAGAAACACAAGAGTATATACTAGCTTTAGATATAGTTAAAGAGAATAATGTAAAGATAAAATGATCAATAGTTAATTTTATAAATATTCATCTCTTCCAGATTCTTCTACATTCTTCAGATACTCTTTTAACAAAGAATTGTCTTCTTTTCTAAATATTGCAATTACATCTTTAGTATTAACAACTACAAACCCATCCAGATTAATTGTAGATACAAGTTTTTTATCTTCTAAATTATAGATAATTGAATCAGTTGATCCCATATCTACTACATTTCCAGAAACAACATTGCTTTTATCATCTTTTTGTAATGCTTCCTTCAAACTTATCCATTCTCCAACATCACTCCATCCCATATTACATTCTAATATTTTTGCATATTTCGCCTCTACATTTTCAGCAAATGCATAATCGGCTGATATTCTTTCAAGTTTAGAAAATTTTAAAAGGCTTGGACCTTTAAGATTATTTTCTATAATCTTACTAACAGTGTTATATATCTCAGGATATTTTTCTTTATAAATTGAGAGAAAATACTCAGGATCTAATATCCAATAACCTGGATTCCAACCGTACTGTTTGGAACTAAAATATTTTTTTGCTGTTTCTAAATCTGGTTTTTCTTTAAATTGGTTAAAAGTTATTTGCTTAATATTTTTATTTATATTTTTAGCTTTACCTTGATACTGAATATATCCTCTATGTACTGATGGAAATCTTACAGGTACTGATAAAAAAATAATTTTAGTTTCATCTCTAATCATCTTATCTCCTATCTCTAATGCCTTTAAAAATGTATTATTATCTTTCATTATCTGATCAGACCATTGAATACATACCTTTTCATTAGGGAATAATTTATGAACATAAGATACGGCTAAAGCTGTAGCAGGACCTGTATCTCTCATCTCTGGTTCGAGAATAAAATTTTTAGGTGGAAGTTCAGGAAGTAATTTTCTTACTTCTTGTTCATATATCCTACCTGTACTGATAAATATATCTTCAGCTTTATACTTCTTCAATAAAACTTCTATTCTAATTCTTATTAGTGGCTTACCAAATATAAGTGAAGAAAACTGTTTTGGACTATTCTTTCGACTAACTGGCCAGAACCTTTTTCCAGTACCTCCTGCGAATATTATTAATTTCATAAAAACATTATAACCATATATTTAACTTTCTCATTAGATATTTTTTCTATAGAATGAATCTAATGATTTCTGAAACATTAAAAAAACATAAACAATTACTAAATCAATTCATAACATTTAGAACTGCTATGGTTCTAACCAATCTTATTGTTTGGTCATATTACTACATTCTTCTATTTCAGGAAACTGGCAGTATTTTTACATTGATGCTCGAGTACATGATATTTATGCTTGGCTTATATGTTGGTTTTGTTATCTGCACTTTTTTTCTTGATAGAGTTGGCTACCTGTTTAGTTTTAGATTCTCTTCACTGTTACAAGCTTTAAGCATGTTCTTAATACTTGCATACATCAATGACCTTGCCGTATTATTCCCTTTGTTCGCGATAATCAGGGGAATTGGACATGGATGGTATTGGCCAATTGAGCATTCGTTCAATTTAAAAGAAATGCAGAGTAAAGAAAGAGGTCAAGTTATTAGTTTAATGGAAGGTATAAATTTGCTTCTTCAGATTGCTATTCCTGCGCTGGCAGGTGCATTAATAAGTTTTAGTGGTGGTTATCAGATGACTTTCTTAGTTGGTGGAATTATTTACTTGGTCACAATATTTATTCCTTTTAATTATAACCAAAGAGCAGTCAGCAAAATTAGTGCATATGAAATATCATCTATTTTGCAAAATAAACATTTTATTCCTTTTGCATTCATAAGTTTTGTAATGACAGGAGTAATGTCTTTGTATGGTGTTCTTTGGCTAATAATTCCATATATACTTTTAAAAGAAGAATTTGGTGTCGGAATTTTAGCAAGTATTGTAGGATTAGTTGCTGCAATTACGGCTTGGATGGATAGCAAATACTCACTAAAAACTAGAATACAACTTGGATATATTGGATTTTTTATTTACTCATTTTCTACTTTTTTAATGGCGGTTGTCTGGACTGTTCCTTTTTTAGTTTTAAGGTCAATGGCATTAGCTTTTACAAATTCTGTTGGAACACCAGCTAGATCCGATCTTGATTATAGAATAAGAGAAAAAATACTAAAAGATTTCAAAAATGAATCAACATTAGAGATGAATCTGATTGTTGAATCGATCTATGCTTTTTCTAGAATAGTCTTCTTAACAATTTTTATTTTGATCTTTGGATCAATTCAAGACATGTCTATAGCAGAAGAGCAAATAAGATTGTTGGTAATGATTTTTGCACCAATAATGTTTTTTGTATATGGTGGTTTTGTTTGGCTATACAAGAAAGTGAAAGTACAGTAAGAATCTTATAGTTTAATTTCATCAATTGTATACACTTACTTACAGGTAGTCGTGATTTATAGTCAGTTATTGTTATTAATCACTATCAATAACTACAAATTACAATGAACTCTGTATGCTGATTTGGTCTCAATAATGTTAAAATTACCTATGAATGATAGACAATTGGAAATTTTAGATCATTATAAGCATCCAAGAAATTTCGAAAAAACTAATTTTAAATTCACAAACCGAGCTAAAGAATCCAACCTTACTTGTGGTGATGAAATTGAAATGGAAGTTATTGTTAGAGAAGGCAGAGTAGAAGACATTAATTTTACAGGTGAAGGTTGTTCACTTTGTATTGCAGGAGCATCAATGCTAACCGAAACTGTAGTTGGTAAAACTGTAGAAGAAATTGAAGGATTCAACAATGATGATATGATAGGTGTTGTTGGTCTTGAAGTAACACCTGCAAGAGAGAAGTGCATTGTGCTTGGATTAGATACGTTAAAAAGTGCACTATTATTAAAATCTAGTAGGTAACTCAATGAGTAATTAACTCAAAAATCTATTTCATTAATTTCTTCTACTTCATCAGATACAATTTCCCTAGAATCTTTTTGTTCTAAAAATTTTGTGTAGTCTATATATCGTCTTGCAAATTCAATCCGCAATTGTTCCGGCCAATCGGTATGTG
>JAGQLF010000014.1 GCA_020429545.1 Candidatus Dojkabacteria bacterium | reverse complement strand
TGGTAGTGACTCACCAGTAACCATTGATTCATCTAGTGTTGAAGAGCCTTCAACAATTTCACCATCTACAGGAATCTTTTCACCTGGCTTAACTATAATAATGTCACCTTTAACCACATCTGAAATACTTATCTTTATTTCTTTTCCATCTCTAATAACTGTTGCTTCTTTTGCCTGCAGTTCTAATAATTTTTTAATTGCATCGTTTGCCTGTCCTTTTGCTCTTGCCTCTAGTAATCTTCCAAGAAGAATAAAGAATATAATAAACACAGCTGCCTCAAAAAATACATCTGAATTATAGTCTTTGAATACATTTGGGAAGAATGTAACAATGCTTGAAAACAACCAAGCAGTAGTTGTTCCCATTGCAATTAACGTATCCATATTAGCAGCTCTTACTTTTAGTGCGCTCCATGTGCTTGAATAGAACTGACTTCCACCCCAGAATAAGATTGGAGTAGCTATAATAAACTGAATTAAAAAGAATAGATTAATTTGAAAGCGAGGATCGCTATCCTCGCCTCCCACAGATAGATAAATTAAACCTAATGGAGCATGATTCATTTCTAATACGCCTAATTGAATTAAAACCATTCTTATCATTACGACCAAAAAAGGCAAGGCACTTAATCCAACAATTAAAACTTTTCTTTTTAACTTTTTATATTCCTCTTTTTTAAGCATTGCAGCATGGTTATGTTTACCTACATTATTTTCATTATGCATCATATGTGAGTCATTATCTGATTGATTCATTTGATGATGACTTTCAATTTTTTTTGTTTGTGATGGATCTGCTAAAACTGTTTTGCCATCTTCATCGTCTATCAACTTATAGCTTCCTGCACTTGCAACTGCATGTTTTATACTTTCAAGTAGGCGAGGATCGCTATCCTCGCCTTCGTTAAATTCAATTGTCATTTTTTCTGTAGCATAATTTACATGGACTGATTTAACACCTTCAACTTTTCCTACCATCTTTTCTATAAGTAGTTTACAAGAAGCACAATGCATTCCAATTATCGGATAGATTTGTTTTGTCATATAACTTCGTAATTATCTAAATTATTTATAAGAGAAATTATTTTAGTTTCATCTTCATCTTTTATATTTATGACTTTTACTTGTCCTTTGTTATCTTCTAGCAAATTTATTGAATCTATATTTTTCTCAAATCCATTTTCTTCAAGTTCAATTCGAATTAACATTACACATGCGTTGCAATGCATTCCATTTACTTTTATTGTTTTTTCCATATTCAAAAATTTAATAATTAAACAACTTCAACTGTAACTGGTGGAACCATACCCATTGAACAAGTAACTTTGTATGTTCCTTTAGTAGGTGTTCCTAAATCAATCACATTCTGACCTTTTTTAAGTTGAACAACACCACTAATTAATCCCCTCGATGCCATATACGCACCACAGCCTGATATTCCTTGATTATCTACAATTAGCTGAGTTGGAACTCCTGCTTTTATTTTTGTAGTTGTTGTTGGAATATATTCAAAACCTTTAGCAACAAAGTTTAATTGTTGAGTTCCATCTGTAGTTGTAGCAACTGATTGGGTTTCCTTGTTTGATTCAAATATTGTTCCAATATCGTTTAGACTAAAATATCCAAGAACATTTAGCTGACCATTAATGTTATATAGTGCAAAAAATAGTATTAAAATTCCAGCAACCATATTAAATTTAGCTGTTAGGTGAGGCTTTGAGTTAAAAGCAAGTCCAGATGCGCTAATAGCTAGAAGTGGAATAAAAGTACCAAGTGCAAAAAAGAATAGAATCAAAGCTCCTCGCCCAACTGAACCTGAAGCTAGTGCTGCAGTTTGAGCAATTATTGTAAATCCACAAGGCAGAATAAATGTTGCTGCTCCTAATCCAAATGGCATATATTTTCCTCTAAAATTATCTTCGTCTGCTACATATTTGCTTGCAGCTTTTGGCGCGCTAAATCTTAGTTTGCTTGCCCATTCAACATTTAGCATTTGAAGCGCAAGTATAATCATTACTAAAGAAATTAGTATTGTTACTGCTGCCGTAATATAAATTGTATTATGCTCACCAGTCGGATCAAAATTAATTACAGTGCTTCCAATAAATCCAAGCACTCCTCCTAGAATTAAAAAAGAAATAATTCGTCCAAAATGGAACATTATATGAGGAGCAGCTTTTTGTAATATTGATTCTGAATCAATATATTTCTCATTCCAAGATTTGATCATTGAAAGTAGTAAACCTCCAACCAATGCTGCACAGCTTGAAAGTCCTGCTACGATTCCTAAAAAGAAAAATGTTGGAACAGAAGATGTAGTGTCTACGCTTACATATTTTCCAAGTTTTAATTCCTCTACAATAAAGAATAGCCCCAGAAGTCCAGCTACAGCAAGAAAAACAAAGAAAAGATTTTTTAATTTTGATTTATTAAATGCTATTGATCCAGATTTTGTAAAACTAAAGAGTGGAGTGGTATCTTTCTTAATTTTTTCTTTTTGAAACTTATAACCTAATTTTTCAAATTTGCTATTTAAATTCTTGATATCAGGTGCTTCACCTTTGTAGGTTATATTTACTTTTCTAGCATCTAATGTAGCATCAACTGCTTCAATATTTTCTTCATTAAGAAGTTTTTTTTCTATAAGAATTTCGCACGATGGACAATGCATTCCATCTACATAAAGGGTACAGCTTTGCAGCGTACCTTGCTTTGAATTGTTCCTTTTCTTTTTTGACATAAATTTAAAATTAACAATATTTAATAACCTACTACTTTCGTAGTAGGTTTGCAAATTACTATTTATATTCGAACAGCCTTAACAATTCTTCTGTTGTTTTATCTTCTTCTCCAGTTTTTATCTGATCAATTACACAAGTATTTAAATGATCTTCAATAATCAATAAATCTAATTTTTTGAGAGCACTCTGCACAGCTCTTGATTGGTGAACTATATCAACACAATATTCATCTTCGGTTAACATCTGCTCAACTTTTTTTAGATGACCTTGAATAATTTTGATTCTATGAATTGCTCTTTTTTTAACATCTGCATTATGTTTGTGATTCATTTTCAATATAATTTTTAAAATAATATTAATCCCCCTATAGGGGATATGTTACACTAGATAAATTTATTAAGTCAAGAAAATTATAATTGATCTTTTAGAGTGAGGAGTTTTTTAACTTGAAGTTCTCGTTCTGATTCCATTTGGCGTGCATAGTTTAAGCCGTCTGCACTTAAACCCTCAACATCACTAGAAGATTCTATTTGAATAAGAGTTGGCCAATCTTTTGTAAGTTGTTTTTCGTAAATTTGAACAAGAGTATAAACCTCAGTGTAAAATTCTTTCTCTGCATCTGTTTTTGCCAAATTTTCTAGTTCAGGAAAATCTGAGAGAAGAGTAGCGTTGATATCAGTTAAGGAAGAAACTTCTATTTTAATATTTTCAAGCGAGCTTAACCTATCTTCCCCCTGAGTTTGGATTGCTGAGTTAAAGTTATTCGTAAGTTCAACATATCCTTCTTCAAAAGGATTTAATTTGGCAGAAATTTTTAAAAGCAACTCATTATCTTCTAATGGTATATCTTGCTCACCTCTTGACTCGGTAATAACAATGAAAATAATGAAAGCCAGTATTAGAAACCCAGTAACTATTGATACAATTATTAAGCGTCTATTATTACTCATATAACTAATAATATTATCATATTGGTGAAAACATAAGTCTGGGTTATTATTACTACATGGAAACAGAAGCAATCTATAAAGATGCAGTAGATGAATATAGTTTAATTCAGGGATATATTGACTTCGCTAGCAACTTTTTAGACAATACATTACCTCGGATGGGGCTAGGGACTGTTGATAATGAACTACGTTTTACTTTACTTCCCAAAATTGTATGTCTTTGTGCGGGCAGTTACCAAGACAATCTTCCTACTGTAGATATTCCCATATCAAAAGAAGTAATAGAATTCATAAGTAACAATAGCTTTGATCCTGCAGTATGGAGATCTTTAAACCCAAAACACAGCTCTATTCAGCTTTTCGCGAGTAAGTTAGGTGATATTAGTTTCAAAAGATCAAATATCTGTTTAGTTATAAGAAGATCAGCTGAACCTCAAAACATACCACATAAGATGTATCTTACTTCTTTTACAAATCCTGTGCTATATGAAAACTACCAGCAGCGTTTGTTAGATGCTAGACATAATCGTATATTGAATGTCTTGTACAGCTCGATGCAAGAGATTGTAACTGAAAATTATATTACAGATTATGACTTGCAGTCATTAAAATCTCGTAGAGATATTAAAGAACTTTTCCGGTACCATTCATTAGACTCAGTTTCAGATCTAGCAGACTTATTAAGAGAAAATAGTAGGAATGCAGGATTAAATCAGTGTTTAATAAATGTTTATAAACTCAATCATTTAATCAATATGAAATTCCCTGCTGCTAAAACACAACTAATTATGTCAACTGATAATCTAAAATATTTTATAGATAGTGATCATCATTTTGCACTACTTGTTAATGCCTATAATAAGTGGTACATCGCATCTCCATCCCACATGCTAAATCCTATCGACTTAAAATTTCCTGAAGATCCGAATACAGGCGAAATAATAAACCGGTTAGAATATATTTGGACTGGAGATTCTGAAGAAGAAGTTATGGCTAAGTATATGGCAGTTGAGGGTGGTAGCTGGAGATACTTTTAATAACTCCTAAAGTTTTATTGATTTTTTCTTTTCTGGCTAATTGATTATTTTAGGCAAGAGTCCTATAATCCGCAAGAATATAAAATCAATATGGAAACAAATTTAGATAATACTAATCGAGACAATATTATTCGACAAGACATAGAAGAGTTAGCAATTTGGATAGAAGATCCAACACTAACGCCAACAATTGCTATAGATACAAGAGAGACATTGATACATGCTAATTTACTTAATCAAGATAATATTTGTACAGTTTGGGACGAAATGGGTCTAACAGTATACTGTTGTTCAGTTCCTTTAACTGGCTCAGAAAGACACTTTCAGTTTGGAGATAAAGTTGCACAGAAATTTTATAATATGATAACCAATGACGATCCTGAGGCTAAAGAAAAAGCTACGTTTGATATGTTCAATCTATTTAAAAATTCTGGACCAAATAAATATCCTCTATACCATATTGAGCTATCAAGATATAATCCTACCATAGGTCACGCTTTATGTTCATACTGGACACAACTTTTAGGCGATGCTACTGCATGGAATGCTGATAACTTATTTGATCAAAGATGTGCAGAACTTAATCTACCTTATAATTCTAAAAATGTTATTGCAGTAAGAGATCTTGTACCTTTTAGTGGTTCTTATTTAAAAGGTATATCTCCCTCAATGATTGTAAATAGCCTTATTGATGACAAAGGGTCTCTAGAACTTATGCAGAAATGCCAACAAGAGTACGACTTAATAATGCAGAAATATTCAGTCTGGCAAGGTTATGAAATGCCAACAGAAGTAAGAGCAAGTATAGCAAATGAAATTGAAGCTCTAGCAGACGAATATAATATACTAGTAGATAGAGAACAAAAGTTAGAATGGGATGAAGCAGTTGATAGGCTATTAGATATTACAGGTATGAGCTATCAAGAGTTAAATAAACTTATAAAAGGATTTGATAGTAGAGTGGAGATTTTCTTTGCTCAAACAATTATTTCGCTAAGAGATCTAGCATTTAGGTTAGGTAGTCACTTTTGTGTTAGATTATCACAGCTACCTCTACTTATTGATCCAATTGGGAATTTTGATGTAATTGCTTCTCAAAAAAGTATTCTTGGAGATACGGAGTATATTATAGGTTTCCGAAATCCAGATTTATAAAGTTTTGCTATAATTATCTAGAATTTGCGGTTATAGTTCAATTGATAAGAGAATCTTAATCCCAGTAGAGCAACGAAGTTGCTGGCGTACTGGGAGTAGAACTTGTCAGAGCAGTAAATTAACAAGATTATGCGGTTGTAGTTCAATTGGTAGAACGCTTCCTTGCCAAGGAAGAGGTTGCGAGTTCGAGCCTCGTCATCCGCTTAGAAAATTAGCAACCTTTAGGTTGGTAATTTTATAAGTAGATCAATGTAGCGAGAACGAAAGTTCGACTCTGATTTTCTGCTCGAACTTGTGAGAGCATAGAAAATCGAGATCCTTTTTCAATGAAATCACCTTGAGCAATGTCAGGCTGAGCTTGTCGAAGCCTTGCGAAAGGTGTGATTGAATTGAAATAAGGGAGCCTCGCCTGCCTGCCGAAGGCAAGGTCATCCATTTATTATTATTTCATTGTTCCCCTCTAATAATTCTTGTTAGAATATATTTATTTTTGAAAATATAACTATGTTAAGACTAATTAATTGTATTTGGTTTGCAGAAAACAATGGTGAAGAAGCAGTAAATTATTACATTGAAACTTTTAATTCAGCCCCAGGAGAATATCACAAAGGAGAGATGGGAGATATTACTAAGTCACCTAAGGCATCAGAAGAAATATCTGGAATTCCTGCAGGTTCCGTTATGACAGCCGAATGTAAACTTGATGGAGCTAACTTTATGTTCCTAAACGGAGGACCTGTTGAACAATTCAAGCTAACTGGTGGAGTTTCATTTATTGTAGAGTGCGAAACCCAAGAAGAAATTGATCATTTTTGGGAAAAACTTTCAGCAGTACCAGAGGTAGAGCAATGTGGATGGTGTACAGATAAATTTGGAGTAACATGGCAAATAACACCCAGAATTTTAGATGAATTAATGAAAGATTCTTCAAAAGCAGATAGAGTAACTGAAGTTTTTATGCCAATGAAAAAACTTAATCTTGAAGCTATTAGAAAAGCTGGTGAATAATTTAGAAAATACTTATGCAGAAATCAAAAGACTGGAGAGAAGAAAGAATGTCACAGATTCGTAAGCTTATTAATGAGGCTGAACCTGAAATTGTTGAAGAACAAAAATATAAAATGCCGTCAAAACCAGAAGGAATTCCCGTATGGTATAACAATGGAATGATTTGTACAGGAGAAACTTATAAGAAACACTTAAGACTAACTTTTTCTAAAGCAAAAGAACTTAAAAAGCATGATCCAAAAGGTTTATTTAATAAACATAGTGCAATAGTAATTGAAGAAGATGATAAACTTGACGAGACAGCATTTAAAAATTTGATTAAATCAGCAGTAAAAATTAACAAAGAAAAACTATAATTATGAAAAACTCAAACCCTAGAATCTATAAAATGACATTTTCAAGTGTGTATCCTCTTTATATTCAAAAAGTAGAAAAGAAAGACAGAACAAAAGAAGAGGTTGATGAAGTTATAAAGTGGTTAACTGGCTACACACAATCTCAAATGGAGAAACAAATTGAAAAAGAAATTACTTTTCAAGAATTTTTTGATGAAGCTCCAAAAATGAACCCAGATAGGAAATTAATTACAGGTTTAATTTGTGGAGTAAGAGTTGAAGAGATAAAAGAACCATTAATGCAAGAGATTAGGTATTTAGATAAACTTGTAGATGAAATTGCTAAAGGTAAAGATATGGATAAGATTTTAAGAAAATAAATATGAATTTAAAAGATAAAAAAGTATTAATAACTGGAGCCTCAAGCGGAATTGGACTGGCTATTGCCACTACCTTAGCAAAAGCTGGAGCTCATGTTGCATTCACATATAACTCAAACGAAACTGGAGCAAAAGAAACATTAAAACAAATTGGTGAACATGGCTTAATGTTTAAAGTTGATTTTGCTAAAGAAGATGAGATTGATGTACTTTTTGAAAAGCTAAATAAAGAATGGGGTAGTTTAGATATTCTAGTCAATAATGCAGGAGTAAATAGGCCAAGAGGTTTATTTGAGACAAAGGACTGGAAAGAAGTTTTTCAAATTGATTTGTTTTCTGCAGTTAAAACAACTGGACTTGCAGTTGAGTTAATGGAAAATAAGGGAAAGGTTTTAAATATAACTTCAATTTATGGATTTGGAAAAGCTTGCTATAAAGGTATTGCACCGTATGGAGCAGCAAAAGCAGCACTTAATCACTATACAGAGGTGTTAGCTAAAAATCTTGCTCCAAAAATCCTAGTTAATGCCATTGCACCAGGTTATGTAAAAACTCCACTTTGGGGAAATAAATCTGAACAAGAATTTAAAGATTCTGGTGAAGAGCAGTTGATTGAACGAATGATTGAACCAAGTGAAATTGCAAACATGGCAAAAGCAATTTTAGAAAACGATGCAATGACTGGTGAAATTGTTATTGTAGATGGAGGACTTTCTCTAAAAACTATTTAAGTCTTAATAGCTCACCTTTTCTCTTAACAATATTTTTATAATCCCATTGAATCTCTTCTGATTTCTTTAACCATCTTTTTATATCTGCTTCATTTATTTGATCTGCATCTATATAATCAATATGAGCATCTTTAAATTTGCCACTGCCTGGTTTTAAATCTGCTTCACCAAAATCCATTCCACTCCAAAACAATAATCTAACATGTTCTTTTTGTTTTGAATAACCAACAATTGGGTTTCCTTCTAAAAACCAAACAGGGTGACCATGCCAGATTTTATTTTCTGACTTTCTTAAATTTGTATCTATAATTTTTGCTAAAAGATTGGCGATTTTTTTATCGCCATCTTCTAGTTTTGAATTATATTCTTTTATCTCTTGATTCATTTAGTTTTAATACCTCTAAATAGTAACCAGAAAATAAAGATCATTTCACCAAATGTTAAAACTTCTGCCAATGAGAGTAGAACTTCAGCATCTGGCATAATAAAATTTGTAAAAGCACTAATTAAATATCCAATTCCACCAGCATACAAAGCCCATCCAATAAATTTAGGCATGTATTTTGATTTAATCACTAAATATCCAATTGGTAATAACCAAATTCCCCAGAATATTGAAGCAATTTCTACCATATGTTCGCTTAAGTTAAATGCATACATCGCAAGAGATTGTAATTGAGCTGTATCAAAGGAAGATAGATATGATCCTCCATGAACTAACTCAATTGCTCCAAGCTTAAAAACATAACTAGCCATAGAAATTGGAACACCTACAAGTGCAGAAATCACAAGAAATTTTGAGTAGGCACTATCAATTGATGCAAATAATTTATATATAAATAAAACAACTACAACCTGAAAAAGTTGTGTAATCAATCCAGAAGCAATTCCTAATCTAAATGTAGTTTCATTCTGAATAATGTTATTTGCAGTTTCTGCAGCATTCTCCCCAATAATTAAGGACGGAATATATAAAAGACTAAACATACCTACAATCATCCAGAGTGGATACATAACCCTTAAATAATTTACAATTTGCTTGTGAGATAGCGTATTTAAATTAAACATCAAACTTTACTAAAAAATAAAATAACCTTATTCCGCAAGATTAATAGTAACATAAATAGTTTATTAAAGTTTATTTATTATTACACGCTAAATTACATAATAGTCTGTCTAAGTACATAGCGTTTGGCAAGTTCCCTTATGTCTAATAAAATCTCTTTTGTTAATTTGTTTTGTGTACTATTTAGAATTAAGAATTCTACTTTATGAAGAAAAATTTTTGCATCATTTAAATCTCTATATGATGCTATACCTTCATTGTTCATCAATTTAAGTATTAAATTACGCCCTCTGGTTTCGTCATCAAATATTTTTGTATCCTGAAGCATAAAGCTTACCGATTGAATTGCCATATATCTTAAAGTTTGAGGAGAATTATCATAACCATTTTCAAGAACATGTTTTGAAAAATACCTATACCATTCAACTGACTGTGAAATCCATATTGAGTTATCTTGATCTTGACTATCATCTGGTTCTGTTGCTTCAGTTCCTTCCATAGGCATTACTAATCATTACTAGACATTCTATAAGCTACAGCTGTTACAAAAGTCTTTGATAAAAACCTCATTATAAATACTAAGAATCTATTTTTAAATCCATGTATTGCAACCGCAGATCCTCTTTGTAAATGTTTATAGCCAAACTCTGCAACTTCTTTAGAGGTTGGCATACTCCCACCTTTAATGAAACTCGCTTTTGTTATATTTGCTCGTTCTTGAAATCCTGATGCTGTTACACCAGGACATAGGGTAGTAACTGTTATTCCTTTCCTCTTTAAATCTTCTCTAATTCCTAAAGAAAAACTTAAAACAAATGCTTTTGTCGCATGATAAATAGACATGTGTGCATTTGGCATAAAGCTCGCAATTGAACCAACGTTCAAAATCTTTCCTTTTATATTTTTGTCTATCATGTGTTTCGCAATTCCTTTAGCTAAATACACAACAGTAACTACATTTACATGAATCATGCTATTTTCTTTTGCCCAGTCAGTTTCTATAATACTTCCATAATCACCAAATCCTGCATTATTAATTAGATCAGTGACCTCATAACCTTTCTCGTTAATATAGCTCATTAGCTTCTCAACAGCATTTTCTTCTGCTAAATCTTTTACAAATACATCTGCTTGAATAGCATATGCAGAAGATAGATTTGCCGCAATTTGTTTAAGCTTATCTCCGCTTCTTGCAACTAGCAAAAGATTAGCCTTATTTTTTGCATAAATTTCTGCAAACTCTTTGCCAATACCACTTGAAGCTCCTGTAATTAAAACTATATTCATATACTTAGGATATCATACCTAATTTTTAAGAACTTAAGTAAATATTATTTTATAGACATCAGTCATCAGTTCACGTCTGAAAACTGACTACTGACGACCGAATACTTTTCTAGCTTGCAGCTTAAGCCTTGTAGCTTTAAAATCATAGTATGAATAAGAAAAGAATTTTAATAACTGGAGGACACGCAACACCTGCTTTTGCAGTTTTAGATGAATTGCTAAAGAACGATTCACTCGAGTTTGTTTGGGTTGGTGAAATTCATAACCAAAGAGGAAATAAAAATCCATCAGCTGAGTACATAACTGTAATAGAAAAATATCAAATTAAATTTGTTGAATTCAAATCTGGCAAGATTTTAAGAGCAAAAGATCCAATTACGCTAATTAAATCTATTTATGAATTGTTTTTATTTATTAAAGGATTTTTTGGTGCGTTTTTTGTAGTTCTTGCTACAAATCCTAAAGTAATTTTAACTTTTGGAGGATTTAATGCAGTGCCAATTGCATTTTGGGGTAGAGTATTTAGAAAGAAAATTATTACGCATGAGCAAACAGTTGTTAGCGGTTTGGCTAATAGATTAATTGCAAAATTCGCAGATAAAATTTTAGTTAGCTGGGAAAGTTCCTTAGAAGATTTTCCTGATAAAAAAACGATACTAACTGGAAATCCAATAAGAGCAGATATATTTGAAACAAAAAGTAATATTTTAAAAGATTTTGATTCATCACTGCCTGTTGTTTATATAACTGGTGGAAATCAAGGAGCTCACGAAATAAATAAAAGAGTATTTGAAATACTTTATGAACTTCTAAATATAGCAAATGTTATTCATCAAACAGGTAATTCTTCAATAACTAAAGATTACGAATCAGCAATACAAATGAAAGAGCGGATGGATGAGCTTAAGTCTAAAAGGTATATAGTAAAAGAATACGTGAATGCAGAAGAGATAGGAGAAGTAATGAACAAAGCTGATCTGCTAGTTTCTAGAGCTGGTGCAAATACCGTTACTGAAGTTTTAGCTCTAGGTAAGCCTTCAATATTAATTCCTATTCCTTGGACATCTGGTGGGGAGCAAGAGAAAAATGCTGATTATTTGGCGTCTATTGGACTTGGAAAAAAGTTAATTCAAAATGACTCCTTAACTTCTGCCAAACTATTAAATGCCATAAAACAATCTATGGAATTAATATCTAGTGGAAAAGCATTTAATGGCACAGAGCTATTTGAAGCAAAGCTAAAAGCTAAAGAATCAGTAAATTTAGATGCTGCTAAAGAAATTGCTTCAACTGTTGAAGCTTATTTAGCCTAATCATTTTTATTACTTTTAAGTAGAGCAGTTATTTCTTCACTGAATTTTTCAGTTTCTTCTAAACGAGTTTTGAGCTTCTCATTCTCACTTTTCAACTGTTCTATTTCTTCATCATAAGGCGTTTTTTGATTAGTATTACTTTTCGACTCATTCGTAATTTTATACATGTCATCAATTAAATCATTATAGATATCTTGCGTTTCCTTCAGCTGTGGAACTGTTGTATCTAAAACTAATTTTGCTTTATTTTTAATTGCTGATTGTATACTACTCAAAAAGTTATCAAATACTTTTAACTGTTGTGAAATAATTCTAGAAGTCAAAACTGCTCCAATAAGCAGTATAAATGGAACTATTCCAACTACTAGTAGCAAAATATTCTGGAGTGCTGAACCATAATCACTGAAATCAAACTGAGAAAATACAAAGTAGTTATAGCCTGGTATCTTGTAAACTGAAGACGATAAATTAGTATTACCTTCTTCTACAACCTGGTAATAACCTTCTCTTTTTTCTTCAATAAATTCCTGCACCTTGTTATAACCAAGATATTCTAAATTATTAGAGCTTAAGATCTGAGACTCTTCTATTCTTGAAATCGTTCCTACAGAGGGTAACCCAACAGTTTTGTATAGTTGAGTCTCATTATTAGTCTCAAAAATGAGACCATGCTGGTCTACCAATGAAATATCGCTGATAGATACATTGTCGAAGTCGCTTTGCTCAATTGTATCAAACAATAAATCTGGTCTGAACTTTATTACAATGACACCTATAACAGATCTTTTTCCATCTATATCTTCAAAAATTGGTGCAGAAGCATAAAATCCTGGCTCATTAGTAGTTACACCAATTGCTGAAGTTATTGTAACTCTACCATTTAGAGCATTTTGAAAGTATGGTCTAAAGTCATAATTATTATATAGTAATTCTTTCTCTGTGGAGAAAATGGTAAGACCACCTGTATCTAGAATATATGCAAAATCATAATCATCAGCTCCAGCGAGTGTGTTCCGTACTACTACTTCTGTTCTTTCAAAATTCTCTATACTTGGATTAGCTAGAAAATCTTTTGCTGTTTGCTCTTGAGACAAATAGGTAACGCTCCGCTCGAACTTTACAAAATCTTGTAGAATAACATTACCAATCGACTCTACGATAACTTTATTCTCCTGCTTAGCAGCTTCTGTTAACTGACCTCTTATTACAAAAGCCACAGCTGCAATAGCAATAAACATGTATACCAAGTATGTAACAAAATTAGTTACTAAAACTTTTGATTTAATCCCCATAATTATTTCTTAATACTCTAAATAATAATAAATTATTGGCCACTTTGTAAGTGCGATATGATAGAATCTTTTGCATAATAGAATATAAAAATGAAATACTTATTTGTAAAAGACTACGAATTTGAAGATTATAAAATAACATCCAACCGAAAAAATCGTATTCATATCTTCTGGATTGGAATAATTCGAAGCATGCCTAATGGAATCAAAAAAGAGGTTAAGACTAAATTTACGAACCTTACACTAAAAGGAGTTGAAGGTAAATATAATATAACCGGAGCAAAACCTTATCAATTTATTACAGAGTCTGGAAGTGATGACTTAAGCAAGTATCTCTCAAATTTTGCAGTATTTGTAGAATCTGATACTCCTGAAATATATAAGTGGAAAGAGGATGTTCATAATATATTAATCACTAAATTTAAAGAAATTTAGAATCTTCTTTTATTATTCATACTGCCTTCACATCTTTTGCTTAACATTTGTTATACCAATAATATTTTTTAACAAAATAGGTATGACTCAAACAGTAAAAGATAAAGTAGTAAAAGTAACAGTACTATCAGCAGTAACTATTGTAACTTTTGCGGGTAACGCTGCTTTAATAATCCCAAATTCTTCGGTAAACGCAAGTGTTAATCACTCTTACACCAGAGAAATATCAGCCTATGATACAAATCTAGAAGATAATTCTAAGCAACAAGATTTTGCAGATAAATTATTTAAGATTTATTCTACAGAAGGTATACGATCAAAAATCGATAGAGCAAAAGAATGGAAATTGAATTCTGACATCCTTGAATATTTAGACATTTCAAATGTAGAAGCTATTCAATACATTCAATCAGGGAAAACCTTTAGAGATATAGCTATAGAAAGAGGTAAATCAGTTGAGGAAGTAGCTAATATTTTTGAAGATTCGTTAAGATACAAATTAGACAGAAAATTTGAAGAAGGAAATATATCTTATGAAAGATATAAAAACCTAGTAAACAATCTACCTAGTATAAGAGAGAATTTTATAAATGGTATTTACTAAATAAAGAGAGGCATAAGCCTCTCAACATTTATATTGAAGATACTATTAAACCAATAATAATTCCAACTAGAAGAGCCACAACTGTTACAACTACATATTCACCAGGAGTATCAATTGACTTTAGACCATCATCCAGTTTTTCCATCAAAGACTCGTCAGCTGAACTGTCTTCTTTTTTCACTGATTTTGTTTCAGTAGATAATTTTTCATCACTATCAGGTGTAATTGACTGAATCTGAGGTACAACTGGTTCTGGAGTAACTGGCTCAGGTGTTGTCTCTCTCTGCAAATCCTTGTCCTCGCTTGCTTTATCTATAGTTGTATTACTCTCTACTTCTGTAGGTTTGAGTGTCATAGCTCCATCATCACTAACTTCTTCTTTTGTAGTGTTATCTTTTGATTCTGTATCTAAGTTTGTCATTAACGCCATAAATTTAGTTTAACCTAATTCATTTTACACATTCAAAATACTAAGTCAAAACTATATAGTTAAACCCACCACTATTGCCATGGAAATTGTAGAAACTAATTCATGCATCATGTTAAAAGCATATAACTGTTTTCTTCGCCCTTCCCAAATTACTGGATTTAATGAACCCATAGCAACAAAAGATAACCAAGCTATAAATCCAACAAAAACCGATATAGACACAACGCTCGTACTTTGTGCCCAAGAATTTACCGTATAAGATATAAAAATGTTTAATCCAAGAGCTACTAACAAAGACCTAATAATTGATAATACATAATCAAGCGGCATTGCTTGAAGATCATCAGCAGATTTATTAACTAACTGAAGCCATTTCTTTCCTAAAAATGAAGGACTAAACCATAGCATTCCAATTAACATGTTCACGATTGCAGCTAAGACTAAGCCTATAACTGAGATCTCTGCATTAAATAATTCAAACATATCTTAAAATATAAAAAGTAAATTAGTTCATTTTAACTCTTATTAATTAGATGTGTAATCTACTCAATAATTTTTTATTTTTCTGGATAATGAATATGATTTGCGTAGCGAAAGATAAGAGAGTAATATCTTCATCATAAATTCATTTTGCTTTGTTATATTTAACTTATGAAAATATTAGTTGTTGAAGATGAAGATACAATTCGTGAAGTTGAAAAAGCCTACTTATCGAGAGCAGGTTTTTCTGTAGATGAAGCCTCAGACGGTAAGTCTGCACTAGAGCTCTTTAGTAAAAATAAGTACGATCTAATCGTTTTAGATCTGAATTTACCTGAGATTGATGGTATTAATGTATGTAAAGAAATTCGGAAGTTAAGCCAAGTACCAGTTATAATGGTTACAGCTAGAGTTGAAGAAATCGATGAAATTATTGGACTGGAAATAGGTGCTGATGACTATATAAAGAAGCCTTTTTCACCTAGTGTGCTTATCGCTAGAGTCCAAAGTATATTAAGAAGAACTGGACACGAAGTAATAGAGACTGGTGGTTTGTCTATAGATCCCGAAAGAATGATTATTGCAATAAAAGGCAAAGAAATAGAGTTGACAACAACTCAATTTAATATTCTTTATACATTAGCTAAGAGACCTGGTAAGGTTTTCACTCGATCAGAAATCCTTGATTATGCTTATGATGAGACTTTACCTAATGATGTTCTTGATAGAACAGTAGATGCCCATGTTAAGAGCATTCGAAAGGCAATAGAACCAAACCCTAAAAAACCTAAATATTTATTAACAGTAATTGGTAAAGGTTATAAGTTCAACGATGAGCTCAAGTAAAGAAATTAAAAATATGCTTAGGTATATAAAACTGCAAATTGTCAGTTTTTTTAGAAAAACCAGTGTAAAAATTGCCTTGGTTATTTCTTTTACAATGCTAACACTGCTATCCCTATTAAATATAGCTGTAATTGAACGGAGTAGATCATCATTTGTAGATGTTGTAAATACGATAGCAATTGGTCCAATCAGTAAGCGAATGGGCATGAATGGAGAAGAGGTTAAACAATATAATATTCTTAGATTCTATCAAGATGGATCTGAAAGACCTAAACCTTTACAAGAAGAATTTGTAGAAAGCTTTCAATCTTCACTTATCAGTATTGGAGTAATTACTGTACTTGTTTCTTTTTTTATTGGATTTTTAGCATCCCAATTTTTCGTAAGACCTCTGCGTGTTTTAAGCACAGGTATGCGTAAACTAAAAGATAATGATTATAGATTAAAGCTCAAAAATACAGGAGCCGAAGAATTTGATGAAGTTATTTGTGAATTTAATCACTTAACTGACGAGCTTGCAAGAATAGAGAAAATAAGAAAGGATTTAATTTTAGATACTTCTCATGAGTTGAAAACCCCAATAACTAGCCTATTGGGTCAGCTTCAGGGAATTAAAGACGGTGTTTTAAATATTACTGCAGATAGAACTGATCTTCTGATTGCACAAGTACATAGACTGTCTGATATTGTTGAAAGACTCCAGGAGTTTTCAAGACTACAAAGCAAACAATTGAGAGTAAAAAAGTCAAAAGTAAATTTAAAAACTTTAGTAAAAACTTTAGTAAAACAATTTAAAACAGAACTAGATGAAAATAATATTAGAACTAATATAAACATTCCTGATACATTTGAGGTCTATGCTGATAAGGAGTTACTTATGCAAGTTTTTACAAATTTATTATCAAATGCTATTAAATATTCCAAAGCTAGTAATATTAAAATATATTTAAAGAATAACAATAACACAATTGTATTCCAGGATAATGGTATTGGCATTTTAGATGAACACAAAAAATATATATTTGAAAGATTTTATAGAGTTGAAAAATCTCGAAACCGTAAAACTGGAGGCTTAGGTTTGGGTCTAGCAATAGTAAAAGAGTTAATAACATCTCACGATTGGAAAATCGTTGTAAAAGACACTCCAAACGGTGGTGCTACATTTGAAATAAATATGAGCTAAGCTTGTATAACTCTATTCTCTTTAGAAATGTGTTTTTTCGGAAGTGAAACAAAGAACGTTGTACCCTTATCTTCATTTGATTCAAACCAAACCTTTCCATAATGTCCCTCAACAATTGCTTTAACTATATATAAGCCAAGCCCTGTTCCATCAGTTTCAGCTTTCAAAACATTATCTGCTCTGAAAAATTTTTCAAATATTCTTTCAGATTGATCCTTAGGTATTCCTATACCCGTGTCTTTCACTGAAATGATGAACTGATCTTGATTATCTTGTACTTCAACCATGACTTTACTTTTAGATGGTGAATATTTAACACCATTGTCAATTAGATTCTTAATTACCTGAAATATTTTTTCCTTATCTATTTCTACTAATAATTTTTTAATCTGCGGCTTTACCATTATCACTTTGACATCTTTCTCTGAAGCCAATTTATTAATCTCCTGTACCATATTCTTTACTAAATCAATAATATCTACAGAAGAAAATTGAATTTCAAATTTACTTCCAGTCTCTATCCTTGAAACATTAAGTAGATCATTAATTAAAGCCAACATTCTTTCGTTACTTTGATACATTTCTGTAATATATTCTTTCTGTTTCTTTGTGAGTTTACCTGCTTTTCCTTCTAAAATTAATTCTGCGTACCATTTAACACCAGTTGCGGGTGTTCTTAGTTGGTGTGATGCTACTGAAACAAATTCAGATTTTAATTTATCAACTTCTTTAGCTTTAGTTATATCTCTTTCAATTCCTACAAAAAATTTAACTTGCCCTGATTCATCCAAAACGGGAAAAGCTTGAACTTCTGCTGTATAAAGTTCACCATTTTTTCTTCTATTGGTTAACTCCCCTTTATAGGTTTGTTTTTTTACTTTTATTGTATTCCAGAACTCTTTGTAAAAATCTGGAGACATTTGACCTCCCCATAGTCTTGGTGTTTTTCCAATAATAT
Organism: Candidatus Dojkabacteria bacterium; assembly: GCA_020429545.1. GTDB lineage: Bacteria > Patescibacteriota > Dojkabacteria > J137 > J137 > JAGQLF01. The sequence continues at coordinate 1,396 of JAGQLF010000014.1, read as the reverse complement.
CTTTTCTATCGTATCCTGTCGTTTTGCTAACTGCGCTATTGGCATACAGTATTTTCCCTTCAACGTCAGTAAATACAATATGGTCACTGGCATTCTCAACTGTTTCTTCAAATTTTTTTAAATCTGCAGCTTGTTCCTGGCTTTTTTGCTTCTCCTTATTAACGTCCTCAAGTAAATTTAACATTGCAGTTTTTGTGTTGTTCAATAATTCATTCTGCTCTTTAAGTTTACTTAATGACTCTTCAAGTTCTTTTTCGGTATCCTTTTTTTGAGTCAGTTCAGCATCAAAATTGAGCTTTGCTATTTCGAGTTGTTTTCTTTGTGCATCAAGTGCAGAAAAGCTATTTTCTTGAAGTACTTTATAAATATAAACTATCAGTGTGACAACAGATACACTTAAAAAGAAAGTTTTAATTTCTTCTCGTTCGTATGGAAGTTGAAGAAATCCAAGTATATTAAAAAAGTAAAACAGTCCTAATAAACTAAAAAAGAATAATGTTGAAAATAATCCAATAAAGCTTGATGAGATTGCAAATATAGCTACCGGAAAAGCGTAAATCCACAGGAATCCTGTTCCCTGCGAACCACCTGTAAGAAAAGCATATAACATTAAAGCAATTACCACACCTATCTTTATCCAGATGAACATATCAAATTCTCTTGAAAATCGTCCGAATAGAAATAGTATAAACAATATAACGCCAGAAACAATTTCTAGAAACGCCGTTAGTATAAAACCTTCAAGTAGATTTGCTACACCATAACCCAATATAATCACTGATGCAATTAGTGAGTAAATGTTAGAAAACAAAAGTCTTACGTTGCTATGGTCTTCATAATTTATCTTCCGTTGACCAATTAACAACAAATAAATATATTCGATCGGATTCATGTAAAGTTTTTACCTATAATACTTTACACAAATTCAGAATCGATCTCTACTTACTTTTTATGTTTAAACATTTAATTGCTCAAGCAATCTTCTATCTACATACTTTACATCAACAAATGTTAATGCAAACCCTGTATTGTCAGCTCTACCAGTTCTACCAATTCTATGTACGTAACTTTCAATGTCCTGCGGTAGGCCATAGTTGAAAACGTGAGTTAAATTTGAAACATCAATTCCTCTCGCTGCTACATCTGTTGCTACTAATATTTTAACATCGCCATCTTTAAATTTAGATATTACTCTCTCTCTGTTTTTCTGTTCAATATCACCATGAATAGCGTCTGTTTTATAACCTTTAGCATTCAATGCGTTATTCAACTCTGACACTTCTCTTCTTGTATTGCAAAAAACAATGCCATATACATCGTTTTCCATTTCCAAGACTCTACAAAGCGTTTCAAAGAAATCTCTACCCGCTACTTGATAATACATTTGATCGATCAA
>JAGQLF010000013.1 GCA_020429545.1 Candidatus Dojkabacteria bacterium | reverse complement strand
GGATAAATTAATCTATCCAGAAATAAAAAAAGGTGAGTCATTTTATCTAAAAGAAGGTGAGTGGATTAATACAGGCAACACTATTCAGGAGCAAGAAGTAAATCCATTACCTAACAACGATATAGAAGAAGATACTAGTGAGCAAAGTTCAAGCAATATTGTTGAGAATACAACTGTTAAATCGTACTTGCAAAATACTAGCAAAACTAACGTGCAAGGACTATCTAGCTCAAATACCGAAAATTTACCAGTATATATTCTGCCAAGTCTAGAAAAAATACAAAACAACCTAAATAATAATCAACCAATTCAATTAAAAAGTGGAGTTCACGTGAGTGGAAATTTATGGGTTATTTTTTTACTTCTTTTTCTAACTATTGTTTCTACATTAATTATTAATAACAAAGATCTAATTGTTTATTTATATAGAAGGATAAAAAGGGAGATACAAGAATATCAGTCTCCAGAGGAATATTTTAGAAGATAGCTTGCATTTTATTATTCCTTCCTTGCCTGCCCGTTGTCAGACAGGGAAGGATGGTTGTCGACTGTTATAATAAGTTATGAAAGGTCTTTCTAAATCAGTTATAAAAAAGATATCTAAATCCAAAAACGAGCCTGATTGGATGCTAGAGATAAGATTAAAAGCACTAGAGCATTATCTAAAATCAAATACACCCTCTTGGGGAGTAGACTTAAGTAGTCTTAAAGATAGTCAAATAGATTTTTTTATAAAACCTACCAAAAATAAAGCTAGAAACTGGGAAGAAGTTCCGTCAGAAATGAAACAGGTTTATGAAGACTTAAAAATTCCTGAATCTGAGAGAAAGTTTTTAGCAGGAGTAGAAACTCAGTTTGATTCAAATGTTGTTTATGGAAAGATTAAGAAAAAATGGGAAGACCAAGGAGTAATTTTTACAAACACTGAAGATGGTTTACAGAAACATCCAGAACTTTTTAAAAAATGGTTTGGGAGAGTTGTTCCATATTCAGACAATAAATATGCAGCTCTTAATACAGCATGCTGGAGTGGTGGAAGTTTTGTGTATATTCCCAAAGGCGTAAAGGTAGAGTTACCACTTCAGGCATACTTTTATATAAAAACAAAAAGCATGGGGCAATTTGAAAGGACTATGATTATTGCAGACGAGGGGGCAGAAGTTCATTATGTAGAAGGTTGTTCTGCTCCAATATATAACTCTAACTCACTTCACACAGGCGTAATAGAATTGATTGCACTAGAGAATGCAAAAATTAGATATACCACAGTTCAAAATTGGTCTAAAAATATTTTTAATTTAGTAACTCAAAGAGGACTAGCTTTTAAAAACTCCAGAATTGAATGGGTAGATTGTAATATTGGTTCTAAATCAACAATGAAATACCCTAGCGTAATTTTAAATGGAGATAATTCAAGTGGCGAAGTTTTATCAATTTCAGTTGCAGATGAAGGACAATGGCAAGATACCGGTGGAAAAATGACACATGTTGGCAAAAATACTTCTAGCACAATTACTACAAAATCTATCTGCAAAAATGGTGGAAGAACTTCTTACAGAGGATTAATTAAAATTCCAAAAGGAGCTAAAAATTCAAAAAGTAAAGTTGTTTGTGATGCATTAATACTAGATAATAAATCCCAAACAGATACTTACCCAACAAATGATATTTCTGAAATTAGTGCATATATTGAACATGAAGCAAGTGTGAGTAAAATTTCAGAAAAACAGTTATTTTATTCAACAAGTAGAGGTTTAACAGAAGAACAGTCAAGAGGTCTTTTGGTAGCTGGATTTCTAGAACCAGTTACAAAAGAGTTGCCAATGGAGTACGCAATGGAAATGAACGAATTAATTAGAATGAGCATGGAGGGAAGCGTTGGGTGATTTGTATGTTCCTTCCTTGAGGAAGGTGGCGAGTCCCGATATATCGGGATGAGACGGAAGGTGTAATTGTTAACAGTAACACCTCCCCCCTTACTACCAATAAATTGGTAGTAAGTACCCTCCTCAAGGAGGGAATAACAAGCCTTAGCTCTTACCTTCAAGCTCTTAGTTCAATTAAATATCTCTTTCTCTAATTCATGCAATATTTTCTTATGTACTTTATAATCAGGCATGATTTCTTCAACAATTGCCCAAAAGTTTTTTGAATGATTCATTTGTTTTGTATGTGCAAGCTCGTGCACTAGAACATAATCGATGCTTTTTAATGGAGTAAAAATTAATCTCCAACTAAAGTTTAAATTTAATTTCGAAGAGCAACTTCCCCAACGTGACCTTGTATCTTTTATAGCAATTCTATTGAATTCAAATTTATAAATATCTGAGAAAAAATCAACTCGCTCCTCAGCATGCTTTCTAAATCTTTCTCTTAACCATTTTTCTAATGCCATTTCATGAGTGTGATCATGAAGTTCAGAAATAAATACTTTTAGAGAATTACTTTCTTCAAAAACAATAGGTTTGGTGGCTTTAATTTGTTCAAAACTTATTCTTTTTTGTTCACCAAGAATTGGTAGTGTTAAATTATGACTTAGCTTCATTTTTAAATTATACTATGGTTTTAAAAGACCCATTTTTGTTGAGTAATGAGCTGATTTACATTAAACTGATAACAATATGAATACCGACGAGATTAGGTCTAAAATAGACCAAGTATTAAAGCAAAAAATGGGATTGAATGATGAAATGGTAGAATTTTTTCTTTTAACATTACAGCCATTGGTTAATGAATATATTGATGATTTATTAAAATCAGAAGTTACAGAAGATGAGGTAAATGCAATAATTTTAGCAGCTATGGACGAAGGATCAACACAGAAAGAAATATCAGCAGCAATAATTATGACATATGAAGAAAAGGTCGGGCATCCATTACAAGACGATATAGACAGTTTTATGGGTGGATTTTTAGATTCTATAGATAAAGGTCAAGATGACATTAAGGCAAGAATGAACGAGATTGCTCAATTGCCTCAAGAACAATGGGAAGAAGAATTTAAAAAAGATATTTTAAAAGATTTAGAACCATCACAAAATGAGTGACGTAAGTGACCAAACCACAAATGAGTCTGTCAGCTCAGTAGCTGAGAATATAACACCAGCAGGTGTCTCAGATGTAAAGGTTGAGGATAATGGTATTGTAGTAAAAACTAGGTATGGTTATGAGGCTTACGGCTTAGATGAAGCAGAAAATGCCATAAGACATAATCCAGACCTTTCTGAGGATCAAAAACATGATCTTATAAATCAAGTTTACCAGCATAATAACCAGCCTAGATATCAAGATATTACAGAAGTATCCGATGGTTATTTAGTGCAAACTCCTCAAGGAGGCGTTCAGCATATAGGACGAGATGAAATTGATAAAATTCAGGAAATTAATCCTAAAATAAAAAATTTTAGAATTCAAGAATTAAGAAATAAAAATAATGCAGAGCAACCACAAGAGGTTATGCAAGATCCAGATGCATCTGTGGAGCAATTAGACGAAACTCCAGTTAATGCTGATCCTAAACCGGATACTTCAAAACCTGCTAATGAAGTCATTCAAGTCAATACTGATAATGAAAGTATAGATTTACCTTCTGGAGTAATACTAACGGATGAAGGTGTGAAGATAACACAACCTGATAATGGAGGTGAGTATAAAATCGAAGAACTTGATTGGATTCCAGACCAAATCTTAAGTAGAGAACAAAAAAATCAAATCAGGAGACATTTCTACTCTACAAATAAAGAAGTGCTGGTTAATCGTAATAAGCCAACAGAACAGATTAACAATAATCAAACGGATGTTAACGAATTAAGATCAAGAATACAACAAGCGGATAATATTTCTGATGTGCAAAATTTATTGAGTGAAATAGAGAACTCTGACCTTGACCAGGTATTGGTGGATACCTTAAGAAGAGACATAAAAGATAGACAAGTCGCTCTTCAAAGAATTGACAGATCTAAACCTGAAGAAACCAATGAAAATGATGAAGATGTAACTTTGCCATGGAGAGAACCTAATACTGCTAAAGATAAAGCAGCTCCAACTCCAGCAGTAGCAAATCTTGATACTAAAGATGATAGTCCAACAGTAACAGCTGATGATTTTGATGATATTTTTGGGGATGATCCATTTGGTGACGATGATTTTGATATAGAGATGGACGACGATCTTATAACAACAGAAGATTTCACTGAAGAGGTTTTGAATGATATGGAAGAGCTTGAAGATGAAGCAGAGAAAAGTTGGCAAGAGAGATTTAGCTCAACAAAGAGAATAGCATTAAATGTTTTAAATACAGCTTTAGCTAAGTCTAAGCAGGCTTGGCAACATGGTAAAAATATTACTGAAGAATTAAGACCAAAGCATGCATACGAAAAATATTTAGAAAACACAATTGGAACAAAGCCATCTAAAGAACAAATAGATGCAGCTAAAACTAAACTTAGAGAGATTAGAGAACAACAAAGACAAAAGGAACAAGATAACCTAGTAATAGTAAAAACTGAAAAAGTAGGCTTTTTTGAAAATATGTTCTCCACAAAAGATCAGCGTGGCGTAACATATACTTTCCCATATGGAATGGCAAGGAGGATAGTTACGGGAATTATTGGTACTTCAAGATTGGTTGATAGATTGGAGAATATGACAATTGATAATCAAAAGATTGGTTTTTATAGAGCTAGGTGGAGAATGAATGCAAATACAGATCAAGAATATTATAAGGCACAATCTGAGCTTACTTTGTATAATAGAGCAATTTTAGGAATAAGAGACTTTTTTAAAGTTTATAGAGCAGGTGACTTTGTAAGAAACCAAGCAATTGACTGGGGGCAGGAACACTCTATTAGAGAGCTTGCTAGGCAATTAGATTTAGTAGGTTTAAATCGAGGAGAATTTGTACAGAGGCTAGCTGAAGATAATGGAATTTTTAATATTAAAAAGTCATCTCTTTCTGAATTTTTTGAAAGATCCTCACAGAGCGGACTATTAAGAATGATTCCCGCTGTGGCAATTAGAGCTGCAGCATCTACTAGTGCTGTTTTGGCACCACCATTATTCATTCCAGCATACCTTTTGAGTAATACAATTTCGCCAATACTTTCAATGTCCATTTTTCAACAACAAATAAGAGAGGACCAAGGCGAAGATGTATGGAAGAAAATGAAATGGCCAACTTATGCCACTGGTTTAGTATCCGCAGTACTTTCATATTTTCTAATGGTTCCATGGGTTAAAGATCATGTTGGTCAAGAACTGCAAAATTCTGCAAAAGGAGTGTTAAAAAATGAACAAGTACAAAATGCTACAAAGATGGCATCAGCATGGACATCTAGAATGGCTACATCTTTAGTTCTATCTCAAGTAGTGTTAAGAACTTGGTCATCAATTAAGAACAAAGTTGGCTGGGCTTCTGCTGAAAACTCAAGAATTACAGGACAATGCACGCAAGTAGCTAGTCAGTTTGCATCTTTTGGGGCATTTGCTAACTATTCATTGAATTATGTAAATTCACAAGGAGGACCAGTATCTATTATTGACAGAATATTTGATAAAGATACAAAGGTTGATGCTGCATCAAATCTGCAAGAAGTATTCTCAGATAGTGGAGAAGTCTCTGAAGACATGCAATCAACATTGAATGACATCTTGAATTCGAGAGTTAATAGTGGAAATGAAGCGGTTACATTATCGGGTGGTCAAATTGCATATTTAAATAATGAAGGGGTACTTGAACCTTTACAATATCCTGAAGTCCCAACAGGTGTTTTAAATGAAGCATTAAATAATCAACCAAGTGGTGGATTAGGTCCATTGGTAAGTGATGTCGCAAGAAGAATAGATGAGGGAGTTCCTATTCTAGACTCTCTAACAAGAGGTGTAGATAGAGATCAAATGGTTGTTAGTTTTGGTGGTGAACTAAAAAATGTTACACAAATTCAATTAGCTGAAAATGCTACAGTTCCTTTTGAGGGTAGAACATTATTGAATGTTCATGATGATAGCGGAAATGGTACACTTTACTACAATCATGATCAAGTTGGTTATAGTTTAAATAATGGTGAGTTGAACCTTATTCACTCTCCAGAAACTGATGGACTTCCTGAAATATATGTACAGAATCTTGATAACCCTCAAGAATATTATGATGTTTTAGAGGTTGAATCATATATATCTGGGGCAAGATCAGATATCCCAAACCCAACGTTTTTATCTATAAATAAGGATGGGGTATCATTTGTATTAACACCAGTAGAAGATGTACCTAATGTAGATGATTCTATATTTGAAGGTAGAGCAACATATGTTAACCCTTTAGATTTAAATAGCAATAATATATATGATGCAAGTGGCAATATAATTGGTTTTAGAGCTGAGAATATTAAAATCCCAATAGAAGGTAGAGAATTTAGCATTAACGACACTTACGCAATACAAAGCCCGACTGAAGCTAATCAATACTTTATACCTGTCACGAATTCATCAAGGATTGGATTAGAAAGAGATACAGATGGTCAGTTTGTAGTTAATAAAGTTGTATTTAACGACCGTGAATACTTGTATGGACAGTCTCCAGATGAAGCTGGAACGGTATTCTATTACCCAGGATCTGCAACAGAAAATCCATCTGCAGTAGAGCTGATTCGAGATGCAACAACCGGTGGAGTTACTGTTCAAGAAGTATTTAAGATTAATCCAACAAATGATCCTAATGTATTTGAACTCCCTTTTGGAGTTGATCCTAACAACTTAGCATCACTGCAAGAACAAGCTTCAACGATTGATCAAATTGATTTCTTTACTACTAATGATGCAGGTAAAATTGTTGGAATTGGACCTGCTGGAAATGGTATTAGAAGGGTATTTGAATCAACTGGGCATGCACCAGGTTCAACACTAAGATTAATTGAAAACCAAAGAGTAATTGGAAATAATATACACACAATTGCTACAGGAAATTTACAAAATGGTTCTGTTCAATATTTAGTACCAGCTGATGGATCTGCTGATCCTGGAGATTTAGTTTATTCTCTAAACTCAGAAGCACCAACAACATTTGCTCCAAACGCAACTCACACAGCATATTTAATGGGTACAACAGCAGGTGAACTTCCTGCAACAATTGTATTTGACAATGGTGGAAATATTATTAGCTTTAATGGTACTAATTTAACTTTAGAAAATGGATCTTTAAACTATGATTTAATAAATACTATTCATAGAGATTTTGGAATTGATACAAACAGACCAATTAGTTTAGATCGAAGTAATTTAGACGTAACTTATAGAAGAATTGAAGATACTACTGAGTTTAATCCATTACCAGAACAACCTGTAACACCAGAAGCAGCTAACCTACCAGAATCACCTGCTGCAGCTCCTGCTGCTATACCAGAAAATAATGGAAACTTATTAGATGCTGCTCAAAATGGACAAGGTCAAACTACAAACCTGCCTGGACAAGTTAGTGGCTTACCGGTTCCGGGTAGAATAGAGAGTGGATCAGAAAGTGTAGAAGGTCCATTTACAAATACATTGCCTGGAAGAGCAGAGACAGGTGGTGAATTAGTTAACTCATCAAACACAAAACCAGTAGTTACAACAAGTACTGTGGTTGATCCAAGAATATTAGAACAAGCATTAAGGGCTGAAAACTATGCTTATGGATACAACACGGGTGCAATGTATGTTGCAACAGATGTTTATAATCAGTTATCTAGCATTAATACTGAGACGGAATTTAATAATTTCATGAGAGAATTTGGAATTGCTAGTTTGCCAGAAGGTATAGATGCAAATTACTATATAGGCAATGTTGAAAATCAATGGAAACTGTCTTTTGATGTTGCTGAAGCAATCACGCACACTAATCAATTAGACAAACTGCAGGGGCTTAGAGATTCATCCAATCCATTAACTGAAACAAGAGATATTGTAAACGCATGGAGACAAGGTGTACAAGATTCTGATTACACAGTTAATGTTGATAATTATACCGATTACACAACTCCATTAAGAGTAGCAATTGAAAACACAGAAAGTGCAAGTCAGAATACTCAACTAACAGGACCTTTATCAGGTAATAATAGTTCGGTTGAAGATTTAATGAGAACACTTTCAGTTAATGGAATTGAATACAACGTGACAATTGGTCCGGATGGAGAAATTGTTGTGACATACTTAGACCCAAATACTAATGAAGTAAGAACTATGCAAGGTAATAACGAACTAACTTTTCAAATTCCATTAATATTGAAACAAAAAATAAATGGTGACCCAGGTTTATTAGAGCTGATTGGAAATGGTATAGGTGATGTTTTAGAGGCTGGACAGTCTGTTCTAGAGCAAGTTCTTGATGCTGGTGGTGATGCACTTAATAAACTAGATAGGGGACTGAATCGAGAACTAGGTTCTGGAGATGATAGTGTAGGATTATTCCAAAATTTAATCAGTGAAAATCTAGGAGAAGGTACAAGGGCTGGTCAGGAACTTAGGTCAATAATTGATCCAATACCAAATGTTTCTACATTATCTCTAATTGGAGTAGCTGCTCTGGGATTTAATAATGATAGATATATTGGAAGGAGTATAAGACTATTACCTAATTATATTCTAGGTTCAACAAGATTCTTAGATAGAGCAGCAGCGAAATCACCAAGATCACCTGTAGGTATTGCAGGTAGAATACTAATTCCACAAAGTAAAAGAGCCGAATTAGATATTATTAGAATGGAAAGGAATCAGAAGAAATTGAGAGACTTAATGGATAAAATTGACTTAATGAAAGTTAATAGAGGATATGGGGTTCCGGGTGTTGCGATAACTGCTACAACAGGTCCTGAAGCTGACTTTAAATCTGATCAAGTAAAAAAAGCTCAGAAAATAGTTGATAGAATGAAAAAATACAGTACAAGATATGCACTTGATAGCAAGCAGATAAAGAGAACTGAGGTCAAGGCTAAACTAGATAAAAGGCAAGCAGATGTTGGGGCAGCACATACATCTTTAGTATCACGAATAGCAAATATATAAAATAATAATTATGTACAGAATAAAATTAGCAACAACATCTCCAGATATAGTAACATTCCTGTTTCAGGATTATGTAAACTATCAAACCAATGAACCAATTATTGGTATGCAAGCTTTAGTAATTCATTCAATGTTTGAATCAACAGACATGCCAATAATTTTAAAGCATAAAAAAACAAACGATGCATATACATTCTTCTTTTTGCCTTTGTTAGAGGAGCTTGTTGGTCTACCAGTTGAAATAGAAAATGAATTGTTTTATATAAAATATGGAGATAATAAAGCTGGTGTTTTAGATCAAGATATGGATGATTTGTAAATTTAATTGAAATGATTGAAGAATACATTGAAGGATTACCACCAATAAAGCCTCAGGCTTTTTTTCATCCATTATCTAAACTAGAATTTGATGTTGGAGAACATGTTTTAATCTTTGGAAATAATGATTTTAAAATTTATAGATCAAGATCGGTTCTACCTACTTATACATTAATTACTGAAAGTACCACAGAAGACCCTGATTTTCTGGGACAAAAATTTCTAGTTCCTTTAGAAGTATTTGGTGAGGATCTTTATGCATTTGTAGGAAGCGGATTTAAAGCTCCTATTGAACAATATATTGGAAATTTGGAAAATAACTTCTCAGAAAATATGTATACTGAACTAGTTGAGAAAATGAAATCATTTAATAATTTAACAGATGATTCTAAAAGTAATTTCAACATAATTCTTGAAGAAGAGACAAATGAAGAAAATGAATAAAATATTTTTAGTCTTAGCTTTTACTTGCACAATTTTACTTGGATCAATAATACCTGTAAGAGCTATTCAATTAGATGGCGAAACAGAAATAGATGTTGGAGATACAACAGTAATTGAACTTCTTGCTAATCCCAAAATGGCGAACGCTACAACAGCTCAAATTTCGTTAGGTTTGGATAATCAAATTAAAGCTTTAGAATATGTTCCGCCACTAAATCCTACTTGGGCACCAGAAATTGGAACTTGTGAGGATAACGATTTATTTAAAGAAGATACAATTTGTGTTGATTTAATTAAGCTTGATGGTTTTATTGAAACAGGTGAAAGTCTTGGAATCTTTGTAGTTGAAGGAGTATCAAAAGGCCAAGCAGATATATTTGGTTTTAGTGATAATGGATATAAAGATACAACAGATAGTTTTGAAAAGCACTCAGGGTTGTTGTATAAAATAAATGTGGCTGCAGATAGTTTACCTACAACTGGTGGTGAAATTCCATCTACGCCAGATCCCTATGCACCCCCTACAACAAGCATTCCTGATACTGCAATTTTTATAAAAGATAATACAATGTTTAAAGCTTTTTTAAGCTTTATGTTGGCATTAACTCTTGCAATATTTGCAATTGTTATGCAATATGTAAATAGGAAAGAAATTCTTGCAGTTTTTGAGAATTATATCGACAGATCAAGAATCTTTTGGTTTAAATTAAAAGAAGAAGAAAAAGAATATAAAAAAGATTTATTTGCAAATAAAGTACTAAATTCTAAACAATATAAAGATGAACGATAAAAAGTTAACACCATTGATGTATATAATAGTAACTTTCATTGCTATTTTAGGTTTTTTAATTCTTTTAGTTATAGATGCAAATCCAACTTCAAATAATAGTGATGTTTCTGTAACCGGATTTGGAGAAGAAGCAACAAGAGAACTATTTCCAGCAATAGCACAAGCTTTTTTAAATACAGATTGTGATGCACTTTTCCATAATGGATATTTACAAGATTCAAGATTTATAAATTTAAGTACAAGTGGTTTCAACTTATCTTCTGAGAAAATTTCTCCTATAGATAACAGACCTCTACAATGTTTTTATGATTTAGGGAATGGAAAAGCTTTCACAGTAAAGGTAAATACGTATAGCTCCAATTCAATTATAGACGCAACAAGGTCAGATCTATTTACAAGAGTAAATGCTGAATATATTGATACGCTAATAGATCAAGATAGAATAGGCATTTTAGATTATTCATTTGGAACTGATTTAGCTGATAATACAGAGTGTGTGTCTACAATATTCCATCCGTTAAATGATTTTGAATCAATAAGCATAGAATATTTTGGATTTGATTGCGAAGATAGCTACAACTTAAATAGAGAGGTTGTTACAGCAATAGGAAATTATATTGTGTTTATGGTTGAAGATGTATATGTTGCAAATGGTACATCAACAGAGGCATTGTTGGATAAGTGGGGTTACGATGAGTACATAACTAATTTGGAATTTTATAGATAATTCAATGAATAAAAAAACTTCATTAATATTTTTTGGACTATTATTTGTAGCAGTATTTGCTCTTCTATTAATTTCTGCATTATTTAAAAATAGTAGTTCCGAAGCTGTGAATGAACCAGCGGGCAACACACAAGGTGCATATACAAAGCTTGATGAAGACTATATTCAATATATTTCTACAGAAACAAGAAAAACTGTCCCTGCAAATGTACCAGAGCAGAAAGATGAGCCAAGTATTGAAAGAAATGGTGCTGATGAATTGTTAATTGATGTGGTTGTAGAAGAAGATGATGATAAAAAAAGTATAAACTTTGTAAGTGACACAAGTAATCCTTTTAATTACAGAGATGTTTCTGTATCAGTAAGTTATTGTCCACAAGACTCTTGTCCTGACGGCACCATAATTCCTGAAGATAATAACCCTGTTCATAATACCTGTGCAGAAAGACTCAACGAAGCATGTCAAGCACACCAAGGTACCAGTACAACTAATGGTGGATCCACAGGAGGACTGTGTAGTGATGCATATCCTACTTCAAGAGGATGTTTTGGAGCAGCACCAGGAACACCAGTTGGATTAAATGGTGATGGTGAGTGTGTTTGTACAATAACAACAGGAAATATTTGTGCATGTATAACAACAAAAGAGCCAAATACAACCACAAACAATAATAATACAGACTCTTTTGGAAACGGATTTCAAGAAGGTAATACAACCACAACAGATGGATCTAATATTGTAGATTTAGGACAAGCTAATTATGCATATAATATACTTTCAGGTTGTCATATTGATTCAGCTGGAAAGTATACTTCTTATGCTGAGTGCTATAAAGATAATCTTAAGTATAAAATACAAGGAAGTTTGTGTATTGGAGATCTTGCTGGTCCATATAAAACATATCAAGAATGTAAAAATGCATTGGTAGTGCAACAAGATCAAAATTCAGGAGATAAGTGTTCTTATACAGATCAATGCATCAATAATAAAAGGTGTACAGCTGATAATGTTAAAAATGGTACCGGACCATCTAGCTCTGCTGAGGCTTGTGGTATCGTGACAGTTGATACAACTCAAGGAAACGATAATACGCAGAACAACACAGACACTGGTTCCAAAACACCTCAACAAAACAGTTCATACTCAGGGATATGTTGTTTGCAAGGAAAAGAAGTAGCTATAACATCTACACTATGTAGCGCAAATAATGGAAAAGAAGGTTCATGTCAAAATTTAACACAAGGAAGCTATTGTACTTCATCATCACAGTGCAAAACGGGGCTTGTGTGTGGAGATAAGAAATGTGTAACGTCTGCACAAGCATTTACTTGTGGTTCTGATTCCGATTGTACAAGTGATAAGTATTGTGATGTTACTGGTTCACATACTTGTCAAAGTATAGGAGCTCCTGATCAATGTAATGCTCAAAACCCTGGAAATAGGTGTGAAGTATATGGTTTGGTTTGTCATTCATCAGGGCAGTGTATAGATCCTAAATCACAAGCTATTAGTGATCCAAATCTTGGAAAGAGAGGCTTCTTATGTAACTTAGATGGTACATGTGACGATAGTGATAATGATTATTGCGAAAGAGAAATGTTTGTTTGTAGACAAAAGCCTACCATTAAAGAATCACAAGTTGCTAATACAAATGAAGGGCAAGTGCTTGTTGATAGTTACAGTCAGCCTATAGTTCAGTACACTGGTCAGAATAATATTCCAGTAAATCAGCAACCAAACACTAGTGGAGATTTGCAAGATACAACGGTTAATCGATCATCTGAAACTCCTTTGCATGAAACAATAAAAATAACCAAAACAGATATAAATGAAAATATTTTACAAACATTAATTGCCAGATTACCTCAAAATGATGAAATACTTGAACAAGCTTCAAGTTCTGGTCAATCAGTGGCAACTGTAGTGAGTAATTTAGCAGAGGTTAGAATAAATATGTGTGCAAGTTTATCAAATTGTACAATAAGTCAGTCCAAAACAATAACACAAATGAATGGCTTTTATTATACATGCAAAGGGTTAAGAGAGTCAGATCAATTTATAAGTAATCTTGCTACTTCTCTAAATTGTGATACAGATTTAGGTAGATTTAAGATTGCAAGTGCAGAAATACTACAGCAATATGAGCAAGACACAGGTGAGGTATTATCCAAGCCTTCAAATAACTATACACCGCGTGTAGAAACTAGAACATGCGAAAGAACTTGTTATGAAAGTAGTGTTGATATTAATACATGTATTGCTTCATGTGTTGCGTCAGAGTCTAATAATGATAATACAAACCAATCCTCTAATTCAGAATTGCAGCAACTAATTGTAGAAGGTACAGATATCGCTTGTGATAATGTAACATCAGACGACACATGTAAGAATGCAGATTTATACGATAGTGTGTTTAATCCAACAACTAACTTACATGGAACATGTGAAATAGGTTCTATTTTGTCAGCAACTAAAGTTTCTTGTAGTTTTAAGAGTAATAAAGAAATAACTAAATGTAATTTAAATACTTCTGAAGACATTTGTAAAAATCTAAATGCTTATGATGAAGTCTTTGACATTACTAACAACAGAAGTGGAATCTGCGTTGTTGATCCAAATTCTAGCAACAACAGGTGTATTCATTCAGCAAGGGGTGCTGAGTTAGATAGTAAGTGTAATGGAGAGAGCGAAGAGATCTGTTTAGGAGTGTCAGCAGGTACAAGATTATTTAATACTAGAACTCTTCAATTTGGAACATGTACAGTCAAGTCATATATCGCTTCAAGTGACACATATAATTGTGATTTTATTGATGATAGCTTGAAATGTAATGAACAATCTTCAGATGAACCATGTAAAAGTGGAGATGAGGGAAATGAAGTACTTAATCCAATAACCAACAGATATGGTAGATGCTATGTTCTTGAAGGAGATAATGCAAGTAATAAGTGTACATTTGTCCAATCAACAACAAATTTTGATTGTAACCAAACCTTATCCGACGAATTGTGTAGAAACTCCAATGCGAATGATGTTGTGAACTTAGGTGTTGATGAAGATAGATATGGACAGTGTTTAATCCTAGGAGACAACTCAAGTGGTGAGGGTATTTGTACGCTCTATACGTTTGGAAATTAGAGTGATAACTCTGCAAGATAATTAATATCAAAATCTTTGTTTAAATAAAACTTAATCATAGATCAATCTCGTGATGTTGGTTCGTATATTCTATCTTGGAAATATTTGTGACAGCAACTCAGAATAAATTCCCTCAATACTAGTTTTTTTTAATTTTAAAAGATATTATTCTTTTTTAATTTATTTTTAGCATATGGTAAATACAGAAATTGAAGATTTAAGTGAAGTTCCATTTGATTCACCATCCGTTTTTTCGCTATCTGGGGATAGAGTATTAAGTGTAAGGGTATCTAAGAGTGAGACAGTTGCAGTTGAAGAAATTCACAGGACCGATTTCGGTTATTTTCTGATTAATACTGAAAAAGGTTACATGGTAACAGTAATAGGTAAGCATTTACCTATATTTCTTAATAATAACAGATATCCAGACTGGAAAGTACATGTAAATGTAATACTTCCACAACTTTTTAATAGAAATTCAGAGGATAGATTTACATATATTGATTCTTTAGCAGATGCAATTATACTTGGTGATGATGATATCAGAAAAGATCAATATATATTTTTCTTTGAATATAGGAATCAGCCTGTTGTATTAGTTTCTCAAAAAATAATTGAAAAAGTACAAAATACCCAGTTAGGCGAATTCAGAAATATACGACGCAAATGGAACTTGTATATTGGTAAATGGCCACCTTTAAGGTATATGCAAGACAATTATGATTTTTTTGAAGAATATTTACCAGAATTTACATTTCCACCTGCTGGCAAATATCTAACTAAATATGGATACAGAGTTTTTGCTAGCGGAAATAATTTAATACAGACACTTCATATTGTTGAAGAGCACAGAGTTAATCCAAACATAAAAAATCCAGGTGTCTATTTCTTCTGGAATACTATACCTACCGAATTTATTTCAAGACATCCAGAAATATTTGAAAATTAAAAGCTATGGTATTAAAATGTGACAGAATTAAATGGAAACACTCATATATCCAGAAAAAACAACATGGGTAGGAAATGAACTTCAAGCCTGCTTCATTTATGAAAGTGGGGATTCTGAGGATCCTCAGGATTGGATTGGATCCTGGAATAGAGTTTGGGAGCTTAAAGGTACTCAGTATATGAATTATGGAGAAGCTACATACAAGGTAACAGGATATGATTCATACACTGGAAGAGTAGAATTAACAAAAGTAGTTGATATTACTGAAGCCTAATCAACATATTTCCTCATCCACATCTCAGTTATAAATAATCTCCAGAAAATTAGCACATCACCTGTCTTTTGATTAGAAACTGCTTTTTCAAAATCTTGCAGAACTTTTTCTGCAGCCCAGTAAGGTCTGTTTTTAAAGCTGTCAGAACTAAAGATCTCTCTAAATTTATCTGCTCGTCTCTCAATCCATTCCCATTCCGGATTTGTAAATCCAACTTTAGATCGTCTTAGTCTATTTTTCTCTGGAATAACACCTTGCATTGCGTTTCTATATATAAATCTATTCCATCCAAACTTAATTTTCTGATCAATTGGTAAATTAAAAATATATTCAACAACTTTATGGTCAAAGAAAGGAACTCTAGATTCTAGAGAATTAGCCATAGAATTTTTGTCTTCGTATCTTAGAAGAGATGGGGTTGTATCTCTTGTTACGTCAAAGAATAGTCTTTCATTTAAATTTCTACTTGTTTTAAAGTCAACTCCTTGGTCTTTGTATTCTTGTTTAAACTGATCAGTCAGCATATCTTGTATTGATAAGTTAGTGTCTGACTGTTGTCTTGCCTTAAGTAATTTAAAGAAATAAGGAAAATATAAATCTTTTCCCATCCATGTTTCTCTAAGCATTGGCCATAATTTCTTTTGATCCCATGCAGTTTGTAAATATGTCATAAAATATGGAACATAGCCTGCAAGCAGTTCATCTCCACCTTGCCCTGACAAAAGAACTGTAATTTGCTTCCTGGCCTCTCTCATTACTGTATAATATGCATAAGGAGCCCCACTAATCACTGGTTCTTCTTGCATATATACCCAATGGTCTAAATCTTCCCAGAATGTATCAACACTTGGTTGTATCTTTACAGATTTAATTCCTGTTTCGTTCACAACAGAATCAATATACTCGCTCTCATCTATTGTCTCTCCTGGATGTACCGCTGAAAACGCAATAATCTCATGTTTAGGTGCAGTTTCTCCTGAAGACTGGGCAAGTGTTAGTGCTTCATCATAAAGTTGTTTAGAAAGAGAGGTAATTCCACTTGAATCTAAACCTCCAGATAAGGTTACTCCAACTGGAACATCTGCTATTAAATGTAGCCTAACAGCCTCAGAGAATATCTCTTTAAACTCTTCTTTATATTCATCGTCAGATTTTTTTGAACTGAATTCTTTGTTGTATTCTGGCTTCCAGTATTTTTGAATATCCATTCCACCGTCTGATTTGATAATCATAAAGTGTCCTGGAAGAAGTCTTTTTACGTTTTTAAAGAATGTTCTATCATCTGTATCATGAACCCTATAGCTTAAAAATCGGTAAACAGACCTATCGTCAGGATCTCTTGGAACATCAAAGTGTTCTAAAATAGCTTTAATTTCAGAGCCAAAAACAATTCTGCCATTGTATTCAGAATAGTACCAAGGTTTAATCCCTAATCTATCTCTTGCCATAAATAGTTCATTGTTTGCTTTATCAAGCAGAACAAACACAAACATTCCTCTTAAATGAGCTACTACATCATGACCCCATTCTTCATACCCATGTACAATAGTTTCTGAGTCAGATTGAGTTTTGAACTGATGTCCACTTGCTTCTAACTCAGTTCTCAATTCTTGATAGTTATAAATCTCCCCATTCAAAACAAGTTCGATTGTATCTTCTTCATTTGTAATAGGATAAATGCTTTTAGAAAGATCTATGATTGAAAGTCTTCTGTATCCAATTGAGAAATTTGAATTAACAATATATGCAGCATCATCTGGACCACGATGTGTAATACTATCTGTCATTTTCTTTAGAACTTCTGAATCGGTTTGTCCAGTGAATCCAACGATTCCGCACATAAAAATATGCTAACTATAATATTGTATCACGCTAAGAACAACTCAACCATTATTCCTCCGTAGAGGGAGGTGGTATGAAGTGAGCGATAGCGATACTTCATACTGGAGGGTGTAACACCCCTCCCCCTGAAGCATACGCTTCAGGGTACTCCCCTCACCTGCCAAAGGCAGGACAAGGGGAGAACTACATTCTTAATTTTCTTTATTATTGCATTTTCAATCATAATCGTTTAGCATAACACTATACGGTTATTTTTATTAAATGAAGTCATTAAAATTAATTATTTCCCTGTTTGTTATTGGTGCTGTAATTGGGTTTATTGCTTACTCAACAAGCTTAAAAACTACCAATGCTGTTGATGCAGTTGCATATAATAATGCTGTAGTTGAAGAGCAGAATTTGTTGACACAAAAATTCTTAGTATTTAATACCAAACTAAGTACAGACACTTTAACAGAAGAAGAAGTTATTGAAGAGCATGGTAAATTATTCGAAGGAGCACAGGTGGCATTAGTAAATATAGAAAATTTAGATATTCCTAAAGGAAGCGAAGAATTTACCCAGGCAGCTAAAGATCTAGTGAATTTTTACATTGATATTCTAGATGATGAATATAGAGAAATAATAAATGTGGCGTATTCAGATGAAGTGACATTAGCAGATGCAGATGAGATGGAAGTAATAGTTACCACCATCACAGAAGAAGAGAATGAATTACTACAAAAATTTGTTTATGAACAGCAGCAATTTGCTGAGCAAAGTGGTTTTGAACTTCAAGAGGTATAGCTAAGTATTTGAAATCTAGTAGGGACGAGTTAATCGTCCCTTTTTTGATGTTATAATAAATTATATTCATCAAAAATATATGGAAGATAAAAAAACAGAATTGATTGAGGAATCCCCATCCACACTTGGTAAAGAAATACAAAAAGAGACTGGTGTAGAAAAAGAAACAAAAAAGATTAGTAAGAAAAATAGAGTTCAAAACATGCTATTTGCATTTATAACTCTTTGCTTTTGTTGTGTAATATTTTCTGTCTTTCTAGGTGGAATTGTTACATACCAGTCAATAACAGGAAAAGAGTTGTTCAATATAGAAATTAACTTACCCTCAATTTTAAAAAAAGACAACTCTTCCAATGATAATAGTGAATATGATGACGAAGAAGTTCAAGTAAAAGGAAATTCAAAATCAGATAAAGAATTAGCAATTGAATTTAATAATGAGGTTGTAAATCTTCAACTTAGTTTGATAGGTCATTTTCAAAACCTTGGTTCCAAGGTTAATACGAAAGAAATTGAGGTTGTTGATAGAGCTTTTTCTGATTCACTAGGTGCATCATATAAAGCAACTCAAAAGATTAAAGAAATTGAAGTTGTTGAAGGAGGTGAAAAATTACAAATTGCTGCAGAAAATCTATTTCAATTCTATCTAGATGTCCTAGCAAATGATTACTCAGTACTAGTTGAAGAACTGAGATTAACAGGCAATATTTCACAAGAATCGATTGATAATTTATCTGAAAAGATATCTAATAATGAGGAAAAATTTGATTTAGAATTCCGATATGCACAAGAGGAATTAGCAGATAAATACGGTTTTCAAATTCAATAGTTTGATTGATTAAGCTATTAGATCTATAATCCAATTATGATACTTCGTAGGTTTTTAACTACAAGAACTACTACAACCCCAATGGGGGTACAATAAAGCTGCATAAAATCTAAGATTCCCTATTTAATTTTTAAAGAAATAGGGTGAATAATAAAATTTCAAATTCAAAATTAAAAAGTCAAAATAGTAAAATTCTAAATTCTAAAAAAATAAATACTAAACAAAATACAAATTCCAAACAATACGATTTAGAAGATAGAACAAAAGAGTTTGCTAAAGAAATAAGGAGATTTTTTAGAAAATCAAGTATTATAAATTATACTTTGAATGATATAAATCAAGTGCTAAGATCATCAGGATCTATAGGTGCAAATTATATTGAGGCAAATGAATCTATGAGCAAGAAAGATTTTGTATATAGAATTAAAATTTGCAAGAAAGAAACTAAAGAGACAAGATATTGGCTAGATATATTGAAAGAATCATATGAAAGCATAAATTATTTATTAGAAGAAGCTACCG
>JAGQLF010000012.1 GCA_020429545.1 Candidatus Dojkabacteria bacterium | reverse complement strand
GAAGGCATCTAAGTGGGAAGCCAACTTCAAGATTAATTTTCGTAATTAGGTTCCTGATAGACTAACAGGTCGATAGGCGTTAGGTGTACGCACAGTAATGTGTTTAGCCGAGACGTACTAATAAACCGAAAATTTTTTTGGTGATTGTTTTTGCCTCACATACTTAGTGTGTGAGCAATAATCACAACGCTATTAACACAAATTTCGATATATTTGTTTTAATTTGACCCTATTCAGTTTTTAGAGTACAAAGCTCTTTATAATAAATTGGTTTGAATGTCATTAGATGACTAAGTATTGATATAAATATTTACTCATTTGGTGATAGTATCGCTGTGGCACCACCTGATCCCATCCCGAACTCAGAAGTGAAACACAGTTGAGCCGACGATACTTAGTCCGAAGGGTCTTGGGAAAATAGGTAATTGCCACTTTATTGTAAAAACTCCCATAGGGAGTTTTTTCTTTTTTTGTAGCAATTCCCTGCGAGATAAGGAAACTACTAAATTAAATTACGCTAAAGCGTAAATCTCTAACGGTAATCGCCTTTTGAATAGGAATTTTTTTGTTTTTAAAAAAGTCCGATTCCCTGCGGGTGAAGGAATTTCCTATTTTAAAATCCCGACTAGTCGGGATTCCCTAACGGTAATCGAACTTTAGAACTTACAAACTTATTAAGAATAATTTAATCAAGCTTCAGGAGCTTGTTGTTTTGGCACATTTGGTTTTACTACTATTACATAAGGTCCTACTTCAAGACTTCCACTTACATAGTAAATTGGACCATCATTTGCATTTGCTAGTTCTATTGAATAGTCTCTTAAATCATTAACAGGAGTCCATTTAGTAGGCCAAAAAGGATATTCTTTACTACCATCACCTAGTACTCCTATTTTCTTTTCAGCTATTACTGTTATTGGGCTATCTTGGGTAAAATTGATAAGATATTCATTTCTATCACTATCTTTAAAAATGGTATTGTTGTATCCATTGGAATCTAACTCTGTAATTGAGCTTCTTAGTATAGATTCAATTGCTTTCGAACCTTCTGTAGAGTCAAAACTGGGTTCGATAAGAGGTGCATCATTATCCATAAATAGTTAGTAAAAAATAAGATCTGAGATTATATACTTAACTACGGTCATTAGTAAATTATTTGATTTATGAATTTATTTAATATTTCATTGCAAACCCAATACTCAGCCTACCAGAGTAGAATATATTCTGGGTTTAGTTTTTAAACAAGTCTACTTCTCTCCGAGTATAGAAGCTAGAAATTAAATGCCCCGATATATCGCGACACTCTAACGGTAATCGAACTTTAATTCATCTGAATATAAAATACTAAAGTGCTTTTTTTAATTTTAGGCTTCTGGAGCTTGTTGTCTTGGTACATCAGGTAATTTATTAACTCTATCATGTAAATCTAAATAAGATCCTTGCTTATTCCAATCTAAAATTCCTTCTTTTTCAAAAGTTTCAGCTAACAAACTACTACTTGAAATACTTGCAATGTGAAACTTAACTCTAGAAACTTCTTTAAGTTCTAATAATTTGCTGATAATATCGTCTCCCATATAACCAAAATCCTCACCATAATTATCATCAACCAGGAATAAATCAGGTATCTTCATAAAGTTATTCATGCACTCATTAATAAATTTTTCAATTTCATTTCAATCACCTGAGCAGATTCTCACTGTATGTGAAACTTCTAAAAAACCTCTTATCCGTCTTTGTTGAATAGAATCATCTTCGAATACTGCTACTTTAGCATCAATTGGCATGGGATTATTTTAATAGCTATGTCTCGATTCTAACTCCTTTCTATGAATTTAGTCAAAAACTATTTAGCGACCTCCTAAAACAGAATAAAAAGCTAGTTTAAATACTTTTATTCTGCTGCTAAAATCCATCGGAATATTTATTAGAAAATCATAATTATGGTAGATACAACTAATAATGATATACCAAGTTTTGAGAACGAAGCTCAATCAGTAGAGATCGTAATTGCACAGGTCATTCAGTATGAAACGGAAAATAGTGGAAAATCCTTGCTAGATCGGATTGCAGATATTGATGCTGCCCTGGAAGTGGAAGATTTTCAAAGAATACAATCTGCGGTAGGTAGCTTTATTTCTCATAGAATAGCATCAATAGAAATTAGCTTTTCAAAGAACAAAGATGCAAGTTGGGATTCTTCTTTAAAAACAATACAGCATGATGCAGCATTAGCTCTTCTTGAGTTGAGAGATATGGTGGGTCAAAATAAAACATATACTAAAGATGGCAATATAATACAAACTCCATTAGTAAAATTCTTATCAAGAGAAATTAAAGACAGAGAAAATAGTGCTAGAAGGTATGAAGTTAAAGGCAATAAAGACAGAGTGAATTTTCTAAGGGAAGAGAGTAGTATTCTGAAAAAAGCGTACAGGCAGGTCTTAGGAAAAAAGTATAGTGGTAAAGGAAAAGAAGCTTAATACTTGCCAAAATATAGTTTGCTGATGAATCATGCTGTATTGTTTTTAAATAAGATTTTATAAACATTTTTATGGATATACAATCAAAATATGTTGATATATCTGAGGCTGCATTGGATATAAATTTTGGAGATACAAATTCCATATCAGTAGGCGCTCTACAAGTTACTTTAAGTAATCGTACAAGTATTGATGCTATTACAAACTCATGTAATAGATACTATCCGATTAATGCATTTATAGTTAATTGTATTACAAGTTTAAAAGGTGAAATGGGGAGAAATATTATTAGCGAGCCTGTATTTTTCTGTTTTGACAAAGAATCAAGATTAATTGTTGAATATAATTCATCAAAGGCCAGAGATGAGAGTGCTGATAACCCCTATATTGGTGTAGGTATAACAAGATCTGCTACAGAAGGTCTCCTAGTTATGTTTAATGCTCAATCAATAATATACAGATATCTAGCAGAAACACAGGTATATGATATTCCATTTACAAACCAAAGTAGGATAGTTTGCTCACATTTAGATGCTGCAGAAGATGATGTTCACTACTATAAGTGTTTTATGAATATACCTGATTACTGTAACGTTGAAGCTATCTTTAGTGTAACTTCATATGGTGGAAGATTTATAATTGATGAATATCAATCTAATTATGAGCTGACATCAGATATAAAACGTTTTTTCTCTCAACTCGTTTTATGTACTGATACAGCATACATTAACCAAATATTGTTAGATATACATAAGAACAGTAGGTAACTAATTGATTTCCAGTGTAAGCATCTGATTTAATTCATCATAGTCAACTATAACTTTCTGTTGACCAGCAGCATAAGGTGCAACTTGATATTCAGCTAAAGTTATAACTAAAGAATCTTCAGTTAAATAGAAAAGGCTAAAGTTATCTTCTTTAGGTTCTGTTCCAGTTATTACCCATTCATCAGATAAAGTTTCGTCATACCAGTCTTGTTGCCTAAGTTGAGCTCGTGAAACTTCAGATAGATAATCTAAATAAGAATCATCTCTAAATAAATCACTAATTTCGATCAATTTTTTATCTTTTGTACTATATGTAATATTATGCCCTGCAGAGCTACCATGAGCGCCTCCATAGTAAACATAACCATCTGTTATAAAGCTTATCAGTTCATCATTCTGAAAAGAAAGCGAAGTATCAATACCAATAGAATACTTATTGCCTGATTCTTTTATAAATTCAGCATCGTCGCTTGAAGCTTTTTTTATAGCTTCTAAATCATTATGAAAGAGTTTATATACTTCATCGTTAAAATCTTTCTCTAGTGATTTGTTGCTAGATGTAATTACAGGATAAGTCAGAGTAGCTGAGTATAGATCTGTTTCTTCTTCAATTTTTTGAAAATTAATCTTTATGTCAGAATAGTCTCCAATCATATCGTCCATCATTTCTTCCATATCATCCTCATCTTGCATCATATAGTCGTTATCTGTACTAGTATCTGTTAGATAATTGAATAGGAATAAGCCAAATAGCGTTCCACCTATAAAAAGTCCAACAGAGAAAATTAGAACTGAAAGGGGGTATTTTGTTTTCATATATAATATTAATTCTTTTTCGGTAATAATTAAAGTCAGTGATATAATCTTCGCAATTATGAACAACGAAGAAATTAATAATCTAGATTTAACTTTTAATTCTATAGAGATAGCTGAGGGAGGGGTTACCTATATATGTACGCCATGCGATGTAGAAGAAGCGCTTCTATATCTAGTAGAGGCAGATACTGACCTGATAAATTATCAACTTAGTATCGGTTATAGTAGTCATCAGCCTGGCAATATAGATGGAATAGAGACATTAGCAGTAATTAAACAATCAAATATATTTTTTTCCATAAATAGAGACTATTCAGGGCTTACTGTATATGGATCAACAATGACTAACATAGATCATAATTATTATGATCTAGAATCAGATAAATATAATAGAGGTTATGTTGAAGGAGTGATTTTGCATTATTTTAGTTTTGTACGTATTGCTGAAGTATGTGAGGTACTTCTCAGAATGCCTGTATTAGAAGAAGGTGTTAAATTTTTAAGAGATGATGAGAGTAAGGTCAATTTAGAAGTGTGTATAGCAGATAGTGTGGCTCAAGTGGTTATAGATTATAATAATGTACAAGGTGGTATTAAGTTTCTATTTGATAGAGAAATA
The DNA here is from genome assembly GCA_020429545.1 of Candidatus Dojkabacteria bacterium. Taxonomy (GTDB): domain Bacteria; phylum Patescibacteriota; class Dojkabacteria; order J137; family J137; genus JAGQLF01. The sequence continues at coordinate 15,785 of JAGQLF010000012.1, read as the reverse complement.
CCTGAGGATAAAAGAAGTAGATTAGAATTTCTAACTAAGTCATTAAAAGCTTATGGAAATAGTATTTTAGGGAATTTACAAGCAGATATAGAAGAAGGTAGGATTAATTGGAAATAGAAAAATATAATATACCTGCTTATGGTCTATAGCGTATTGCTGTGCTATAATTTTACCAGCCAAACGGCCAATATGAAGCCCTATGAAGTGTACTACTTCATAGAAAACCAAACTTCATGTTGCATATACTACAATGGCAAAATTTCAAAAAAATGAAGAGGTTAAGGAATTGGAAACACTTCTAAACCAAATCAAAACTCCACAAACTTATACACCAGGTGATGTTATTAGCGGAACTGTTATGCATAGCGATGAAAACATGATGCTAATTGACGTTGGTGCTAGAAGTGAAGGAGTAGTTGCAGGAAAAGAACTAAAGCTAGATGGAAAAAAAGTAATCAAGAAAGTTGGTGAAAAGGTTCTAGTTTATGTTGTTACTCCTGAAAACAAAGCAGGTCAAGTTGAGCTTTCAATCAGAAAAACTGGTGATGAGCTTAAATGGCACGAACTGCAAGAAGCTAAAGAAAATGATGACTCTATTATGGTTAAAGTGCTTGAAGCAAATACCGGAGGAGTTATTGTTGAAATTGGCGGAGGATTGCGAGGATTTGTTCCAAGTTCTCAACTTAAGAATAGTAGAATCTATACTAATGTTGAGTACGAGAATAAAGAAGACGCAACTAAGAAACTTCAATCTAAATTAGCTCAAATGATCGACGAAGAACTTGAGGTTAAGGTTATGGAAATCGACCGAGAGAAAAATAGAGTAATCTTATCTGAAAAGTGGGTTTACTCAGAAGGAGATCTTGAGCAAAGAAACGAAACTCTTGATGGTCTTAAAGTCGGTGATGTTCTTACTGGTAAAGTTACTGGTATTGCACCATTTGGTCTTTTTGTTAATGCAGAAGGACTTGAAGGACTTGTTCACCTTTCTGAGATTTCATGGGACAAAGTTTCTAATCCAGGTGACTTCCACAAAGTTGGTGATGATGTAGAAGTTCAAGTAATTGGACTAAACGACGGTGGAAAACGAGTTGCTTACAGTATTAAAAGACTAAAGTCTGACCCATGGAAAGACATAGTTCAAAAATACAAAGTAGGAGAACTTGTTGAAGGTGTTGTTTCATCAATCGCTGATTATGGAGCATTTGTAAAAGTAGAAGATGGATTAAATGGATTAATCCATATTTCTGAACTTTCACATAACTTGGTAAAAGATCCAAGAAATATTCTAAAGATTGGAGAAAAAATCAAAGTTATGATTATCTCTATTTCAAATGAGGATAGACATCTTGGATTGAGTCTAAAAAGACTTCAAAAACCTCCAAAGAAATCTGCTAAGAAAGAAGAATCATCTGAGGAATCTTTATCATCAGAAGACTCTGCACCAGAAATGGCAGGTCTAGATGAATTGATTTCAGGGGATGAATAATTTCGAAGAAGTTTTTATTGAAGGCGAGGATCGCGATCCTCGCCTTCTTGTTTGTAGGAGCGACGTCGACTTCGCTCCTACAGTATATGTATAATTAAGTATGAAAACACCAAAATTCCTTTACCATTCTTCACAGGATAGAAATATACAAGTATTTGCCCCTAGAGCTGAGAGTATGCGTGATCCAAATGAAGGACCCGTTGTATTTGCAACTCCCAGTAAATCATATTCATCTTGTTTTATTGTTAAGACAGATGGGAGCTGGGTTGATATTTCTAGTTGGGATGGTGGAGAAACTTGGCATTTTGTTTGCTCAGATAAAGAGCGATTTATCGAAAATGATAAAGGTGGAGCAATATATACCCTTGAAAATGAAGGTCAATTCTCAACAGCCTCAGAAAAAGGAACTGGAGAGAGCGAATGGATTTCAAAAGATGCAGTTAAGCCAATTAGCAAAGAAGAGTATGAGTCGGGATTAAATGCAATGTTAAGTTTAGGAGTAAAAGTATACTTTGTTAATGAGAATCAATTTAAGGAAATACAATCATCCAGTGATTATGGATTTGATATACTGCAAACATTAAAATCTTTTTCAGGAGAGCTTGCTTAGCACACTCATTGCCTACCTGCTAATGCTCTGATATAATTTGAAAGCTTAAATTATACAGAATACACATGGATTTATCTTCTCCAAAAAACAATGCAATTGGTTTCGACAGGCTTACTGATAATGCTAGAAAAGTTATTAATCAAGGATATTCAATTGCAAAAGGATATATGCACAATGAGTTTTTGGTTATACATGTTTTTTTAGCACTTCTGGAGAATAAAAAGGGAGTTGTTGACGAGCTATTTAATAAGCTGGGTATTGACGATAAAGCAACAATAGGTAGAATAAGAAATGAATTAGCAAATTTAACATCTCTTCCTGAGTCAAAACCAGGAACAATACCTTCATTTTCAGCACAGATTAAGGAATTAATTAATGAAGCATATCTAACATCAGTTGAGTTAGGGCAAGTATTTGTAGGAACAGAACATTTATTTTTAGCAATGTTTAGAACGAACGGATTGAAATTTGTAGAAGATATGAAAAGAGTGGGAATAGATTTTGAAACTCTTAAGAACTCAATTACTTCACTTGGTAATTATTCAATGTTAGATTCAAATGATTCATTTGATGAAGATAGCGACCCAACACTTAACCCAGATGAATTGCCTTTTTTTGTAAGAGACATGAACCAAATTGCGGAAGAGGGTAAATTCCCCAAAATCACTGGTAGAGATGAGGAAGTTCAAAGATTGATCCATATACTTTCTAGAAAAACAAAAAATAATCCAATTTTGGTAGGGGATGCCGGTGTTGGAAAAACAGCAATTGTAGAAGGATTTGTTAATAGATTAGTTGCGGGAGATTTACCTGCATCATTAATTCAGAAAAGAGTATTAAATGTCGATGTTGCATCAATAATTGCTGGAGCTAAGCTTAGAGGAGATGTTGAAGAGAGAATATCATACTTAATTAATAGAGCAATTGAAGATGGAAATGTAATCATCTTTATTGATGAGATACATAATATTGTAGGTGCTGGTTCTGTTGGCGGAAAGGATACTTTAGATGTTGCAAATATTCTAAAACCATACTTAACAAGTTCTGAACTAACAGTTATTGGAGCAACAACTACTGATGAATATAATAAGTATTTTGAGGAAGACTCAGCTCTTTCAAGAAGATTCCAACCAGTTTTTATTGATGAACTTGATGTAGAAAGTACTAAAAAAATTCTTACAACAATGAAGAAGGAGTTTGAGGATTATCATAAAGTAAAGATCAATTCAGATGCAATTAAAGAAGCAGTTGAGCTTTCAGATAAATTTATTAAAGATAGGTACTTACCAGATAAGGCCATTGATCTAATTGATGAGGCTGCTGCAAGTGTAAAAATTGGTAGAGAAGTAGCGATTGAACCTGAACTATCTAAACTTGGGGCAAAATTGATTGAAGCACAAGAGAAAAAAGAAAAAGCAGTAAAGAATAAGAAGATGGACAGTGCAATGAAATTTAAACTTCAGGAAGAGAAAATTACAGATCAAATCGAAAATCTAATTGAGGGAAGAAAAGCTGTAAAGCAAAAATATAAGAAGACTGTAAATGCTGATTTAATAAAACAAACAGTTGTTGATTGGACTAAGATACCAATTGCAGCTTCTGATATCTCAAATAAAAAATTAGCTAACTTAGCTAATAAGTTGAAGGAGAGGGTGATAGGGCAAGACCATATAGTTGATAATTTGGCCCTTGCTATTCAGCGATCTCACTTGGGACTAGGTGAAGGTAAAAGACCACTAGGATCTTTTTTATTCTTAGGGCCAACTGGTGTTGGTAAAACTGAACTTGCAAAATCTTTAGCAAAAGAACTTTTTGGCTCTGAAGATTTATTAGTTCAAATAGATATGAGCGAGATGATGGAGATGCATAGTGTCTCAAAATTAATTGGGTCACCTCCAGGATATGTCGGACATGATGAAGGTGGTCAACTGACCAAATATGTAAAAAGAAAACCATACAGTGTTGTCCTATTCGATGAAATTGAAAAAGCTCACCCTGATACACTAAATCTTTTACTTCAAATTTTAGATGAAGGCCAGATAACTGATGCTAAGGGTGCAAAGGTTAGCTTTAGTAATACTGTAATTATGATGACTTCTAATATTGGTGTAGAAGACGTAGCTCCAGGTGGAAAAATTGGTTTTGACTTTGCTTTTGATGAAGACAAACCTGAGGCAGACAAATCATATACTGATATGAAAGATACAATAACAGATAGGTTAAGAAAAACTCTAAGACCTGAGTTTATAAACAGAGTAGATCTAATTGATGTATTTAGAAGTCTTACAAAAGAGGATTGCTTAGAAATTACTAAAATACAAGTTAATGACCTAGTTTTGCGATTACTAAATAAAGAAATAGTTTTAGATGTATCCACAGAGTTGGTTAATTATATTAATGAGCAAGGATATAGCAAAGAATTTGGTGGAAGAAATATAAGAAGAAAAGTTATAGAAATTCTAGAAAATGGTTTAGCTCAATATCTTCTAGATCAAGATATTCCTGCAAAAAGAAAGAAAATGATTAAGATAAAGGCGGATTATAATAAGGAGAAGGTTGTGTTTAAGAAATAGCCTTTAGCTGTTAGTTTTTAGCTGTTAGTTTTTAGCGGTTAGCTAGTTAGATGATCTGCGAGGAATGAGCGAAGCGAATGACGTGGCAGTCCCCTGGGATAGTCAGATAAAAGTTAAGAGTTAAAAGTTTTCTCTCCTCGTAGGAGAGGATGAATTTCGCCGAAGGCGAAAGAAAGGTGAGGTCCTAGAAGTAAAATTCTAAATCCTAATATCTAAATTAGAAACAAATTAGAAATTCTAATAGTTCAAAATGCTGGGATCTAAACCTACTGAACTATTTGATTAGTTTCTTTTCCGTACTTTTGTGACCAACCTGCCTGCCGGCAGGCAGGAAGTACCAAAAGTCTTGGAGTGAAAGAAGTCCTTCTCAAGGTTAAAGTAATTCACTCAGTCACCAGGACGTCTTTCACCCCAAACCCCTACGAGCTAGTTCAAGAACATGATATGTCAGTTCGAGTGATCCCGACTTGTCGGGATTGTATCGAGAACTTACTTCTCGATACACCAAACTTCGCTACGCTTCGTAAGGCACTCGAAGTGACAACAACTGCTATAATAAACCTATGGCAAAACCGAAGACAAAATTTGTATGTGAAAACTGTGGTCATTCCGAACCTAAATGGGTAGGAAAGTGCCCAAGCTGCGGAGAGTGGAATACTTTTATTGAAGAGACTGTAATTGAATCTAGCTTTAATGCCATTAAAAGAAGCCAAAGCCCTATTGAGCAAGTAAATTTGAAATCTGTCGAAGTAGACGAGCATAATCGTCAATCTACTAAATTTCATGAATTTGATAGAGTTTTAGGTGGTGGGCTAGTGCAAAATGAAGTGATATTGATTTCAGGTGAGCCAGGTATTGGTAAGTCTACATTGCTGCTACAAACAGCAAATAACCTAGCAAAAGACTCTGATATTCTTTATGTATCAGGAGAAGAATCAGCACAACAGATAGCATTAAGGGCTTCAAGGCTCTTCGGTGGTTTAAGCAAAACCAACGATATTTCGTTTATTTCTCATGGAGGTCTAAATGCAATTAGTGATCAAATATTGTTGACACATCCAGGCATCGTAATTATAGATTCAATTCAAACTCTGTTTGATGAAGATGTTGCTGGATTGCCTGGTGGGTTGGCTCAAGTGAGAGCCTGCTCATCAAAGCTAATTCAGCTTGCAAAACAAAATAATTTCATTTTGATCATTGTTGGTCATATAAATAAGGATGGCAGAATAGCCGGGCCAAAAGTATTAGAACATCTTGTCGATTGTGTCCTACAGTTCGAAGGGCAAAGAGATGGTGAATTTAGAGTGCTCAGAAGTATAAAAAATAGATTTGGTTCAACAGGTGAGGTAGGAATTTTTGTAATGATTGAAAATGGTTTGCAAGATTTGTCTAAGGAAAACTCAATGTTTTCTAGTACAAATACAAGTAAGGAGCAAGGTGTAGCTAAAACATTAGTAATTGAGGGAAGTAGACCACTTATTGTAGACATACAAGCCTTGGCCAGCAAAACGGTATTCCCTTATCCAAAAAGGGTATCAGAAGGTGTGTCAATGTCGAAACTCCAAGTTTTATCGGCCATAATTGGGCAAATTAAAGGTATAAATATACTTGATTTAGATGTTTACATAAAAACTTCCAGTGGATATTCCCTTAAAAACTACAGTTATGCGGACCTTGGGGTAATTGCAGCTATGTATTCAAGCATTAAAAACACTCAATTAGACCAACAGCTAATATTTTTAGGCGAGGTGACATTGAATGGTAACATTCACGTACCGGCAAATTACCAGAAATATATCAAAGAAATTGCACGATTATTCCCAAAAAGCACTATAGTAGGTCCAAAATACAAACATAATAGGTTTATTTCGCTTCAAAATATTAAAGAACTTCCGAATATCCTGAAATAGTAAGCATAATTGCTGATTTATAATACTGAGTATTTTTGACTTGTTTATCCAAAAGATATCAACAGAGACGAAAGAATGTTACGAAAACACATTTCCTAGTTTAAGTAGAGCAAAAATCAAAGAAATTTTTGATGATAGTAATCTAGAAAGTACGCACCAGAGATGAAATTTTAATTATAGGACTTGAAAAAATATAAATATAGGATATAATATATAAGCACTTTAAGAAAGGTTATAGTCTTATCCCAGAGTCTGGTTCGCGTACATCAGTTTCTTTTTAGGGATTGAACTTACTGGACTCTCGGATAAGGTTGTAACTCTTTCAATTTTCTGATAAATTCTCTTTAGTAATCTCTTTAAGATTCATTTATCCATCATTTAGCTTATTTATATATTTAACTACTTCTAAAACTATTGATAATAATCTCTATCTATTTTTAGATCGAATATTTTAATTAATGTAATTTTATTTATGGCAGTAACAAAAACTGAAAAAGATGAGGCAAAAAAGCCGATAAGAAGAAAAGTAGCTGTAACAGCTCCAAAATCAATTAAAAAAACAACAAATGCAGTAGAAACTGCAACAGAAAACCCAATTCAAAGTACAAATACAAGAAAAGATACTATTGTAAAAGCAACAAGTCTTAAAGATTTAGAGGCACAAACTTTAGCTGACTTAAGAAAGCTGGCTAAAGAATTAGAAATAAAAGATCCGGGAGACTTTCAAAAGAAAGATCTAATCTTAGAAATCTTAGCTGAACAAACAAAAAGAGGTGGAAACATCTTTGCAGAAGGGTTTTTAGAGATTATTAAAGACTCTCACGGAGTTTTAAGATCTCTAACTATGCTTCCTGGAGATAATGATGTATATGTTTCAAGTTCTCAAATTAAAAGATTTAATTTAAGACAAGGAGACTACATCGCAGGACAAGCAAGACCACCAAAGGAAGGAGAGCGATACTTAGGTCTTCTAAAAATTGAAGCTATTAACAATGATAGTCCAGATAAGGCAATTTCTAGACCAACATTTAATAGACTTACACCTATTTATCCTGATGAACAAATTAAGTTAGAAACTGATCAACATACACTTGCGACAAGAGTAATTGACTTATTAGCTCCAATTGGAAAAGGGCAAAGAGGTATGATTGTAGCTCCTCCTAAAGCTGGTAAAACTTGGTTACTAAAAGATATTGCTGCTGGAATTGCTGCAAATCACCCAGACATTCACTTAATGGTTGTGCTTGTTGGAGAGCGACCTGAAGAAGTAACTGATTTACAAAGATTTGTACAAGGAGAAGTAATTGCTGCAAACTTTGACGAACCACCTGAAAATCATACAAAAATTGCTGAAATGGCAGTAGAACGGGCAAAAAGACTTGTTGAAAACGGAAGAGATGTTGTAATCCTTATGGACAGCATTACAAGATTAGCTAGAGCGTATAACTTAACCGCTCCACCATCAGGAAGAACACTTTCTGGAGGATTCGACCCTGTTGCTATCTACCCGCCAAAGAAATTTTTTGGTGCAGCTAGAAACATGGAAAATGGAGGAAGTTTAACAATTATTGCAACGGCTCTTGTTGATACAGGAAGTAAGATGGATGAGGTTATCTTTGAAGAGTTCAAGGGAACTGGAAACATGGAAGTTAAACTAGATAGAAAACTAGCAGGAAAGAGAATTTTCCCATCTATTGATGTAACTTCATCGTATACAAGAAATGAAGATAAGCTATTATCTCCAGAAGTATTAGCTCAAACATGGAGAGTTGTTAGAATGCTAGATACACTTCAGCACGAAACAAACACAAATCCAACTGAGACACTTCTAGAGAGAATTAAGAAAACTAAGAACAACGAAGAATTTTTAGCAACACTACACGAAGCAATGTAATACATGCCGTTTGGTAGTATAATTATTGATGTCTAACATTGGATCAAAATTTAAGTTAGAAGAACCAAAGCAAACACGAGTCAAAAAATTCGCAAATGCATTTGGTTCTTTCTACAGACAAAATTTTGCCTATAGAATATATTGGGGGAGAAGCTCACTGTATAGATCTTTTATTCACTTCTCAATAATTTCCATAACCGTATTGATAACTCTGGGGGGAATTAGTTCACGACTTACAGCAAACAGTAATAGGTCTAATACCATAGTTGCAGATTCAATTACATCGGGAAATATAGATTTGCTAGAACAAGGTGGAAGTGTGCAAAGTATTTTACTTGCCACAACTACCAGTAATTTTGAAATCGAAAGATACACAGTAAGAGAGGGTGATACATATGCAAGTATTGCGGATGCCTTTGGGGTAACTCCTGAATCTATTAAACTTTCTAATGCAAATACAATTTCATACTATGATGCAACACCACCTGTAGGTAAACAAATTAGAATCCCTGAATTGAATGGTGTACTGATTGATATTAACGAAGGAGATACGTTAGATAAAATCATGAACTACATTACTGCTGGAAACAGATTGGATATTATTGAAATCAATAATCTAAAAGAACCAGAATATGCACTAACACCAGGGTCAGTAATACTAGTTCCAGATGGTCTGTTTCCACCACCACCGCCACCAACTCCATCAATTATTTATTCAGCACCACCACCGCCTGCACCAATACCTGCGCCAAGTGAGGCTGTGTTTCAAGGAGTTCAATTTGTAGATCCGCTATCTAACTGTCCGGGGTATGGATATTCTAGAGGATTTTCTAGTTGGCATAATGGTGTTGATTTACCTAAGTCAGGAGGGTGTCCAATTAGGGCTTCAGCTGCGGGAACTGTAGAATTTGCAGGTTGGTCAAGTGGAGGAGAAGGTTTTATGGTAAGGATTGATCATGGGAATGGAGTCAAAACGCTGTATTTCCACGGTGATGGACAAATGTGGGTTACTCCAGGTCAACAAGTTTATGCTGGTCAAGATATTATGTATATGGGATGTACAGGATTTTGTACAGGTACTCACCTTCATTTCTCCATGAAATATAATGGCGTATGGATTAACCCAGCTCCGTATGTACCTTATGCAAGGCCATATTAATTCTGCTTTGCTGAATTCAAATTGTAAATTCTAATATCGAAATTAGAAACACAAAATAGATAAGTTTCCTCTCCTTATAGGAGAGGATGAATCATTACTTTCTGTAAGAAAGTAATGAGAAAGGTGAGGTCTATATAGATAAAATTGAAATTCAAAACATATTATCATTTTAAGTACCTTAAGTAGCGTAGCGAAGTTTGGTGTATCGAGAAGTAAGTTCTCGATACAATCCCGATAAGTCAGGATCACTCGAACTGACACAAAACTTCATAAAATTTAGGCTATGGTTTATAATTCAGGCAGTCAAATGTCCCTATAGTTCAATTGGATAGAACAAGGCACTCCTAAGGCTTAGATCCAGGTTCGATTCCTGGTAGGGATATTCAATAAGATCAAGATTTTGCAAACAAAGTGAAACAAAATCTTATGATCGCACCTGCCTGCCGGCCGGCAGGTTAATCCCGATGAGCAAAGCGATATCGGGATATCAAAAATCAAAATTCAAAAATGATTTTTCATTAAAGAAGTCTTGAATGGCGAAATAATAGCAATTCAAATTTCCTTATACTTAAGGTAAAATAAGCCACGAAATTAATTTTTAATATTTATTTAATGGATAAGAAAAAATCTGTGAATTATGAAAGAACTCTAGTGCTAGTAAAGCCAGATGGAGTACAAAGAGGTCTAACAGGAGAAATTCTTTCAAGGTTTGAAAGAAAAGGGTTAAAGATTGTTGCTATGAAAATGGTTTGGCCTACTGCAAAGCAAGCAAAGGAACACTACTTCTGGTCTGATGAAGAAAAAAGAGGTAATGGGGAACGAACAATTGCTGCTTATGCAGAAAGAGGAATCGAGATCAAAGAAGATCCAATCAAATTAGCAGAAAAAACTCAGGCAAAACTTTTCCAATATTTAGAAGCTGGTCCAATTGTGGCTTTTGTTATTGAAGGAGCACATGCAATTGCTCATGTTAGAAAACTAGTAGGTAGTGGCAACCCACTACAGGCAGATGTTGGAACAATTAGAGCAGATTTTACAATTGACTCATACATCTTAGCTGATGAAGATGAAAGAATTACAAGAAATCTAATTCATGCATCTGGAAATGTATCTGAAGCAGAAAGAGAGATGAAGGTTTGGTTTACTGAAAAAGAAATGGTTGATTATGATCTTGCAATTGAAAAAATCCTTTACGATACTGAATGGGAAAAGGTTAGAGGAGATCTAACTAAAAAGGATTAAGATTAATCTCAAATGTTAAGTAGGAGAAGATGGCCATCTTCTCCTACTTTTTTGTTTTTTAACCTACAACTACTCATTAAGAAGGATTAGGTTAAGATTTAGATTAAGAATTCTGCTTTCTCCATGTATAATAGTATTTATGAAAACAAGACCATTATTAGCACTAGATTTTGGAACCGCAAACTGCTTAATCATTAGACAAGGGAGGGGAATTGTTTTAAATGAGCCAACAGTAGTTGCTCTTTCTCTAAAGGATAAAAAAGTACTCGCCACAGGCTCTGAGGCTAAAAATATGCTCGGAAAAGAACCAAAAGACATAATTGCACGTCGGCCTCTTCAAAATGGTGGAATCTCAAATTATCAGCTTGCTTTTCTATTACTTCAAAAATTTTTAGATAATGCTCTAGGAAGATGGAGAGTTGTTAAACCTGATGTAATTGTATCCATTCCATCAAAGCTTAATTCGATTGAAGAGAGGGCATTGGTAAAAGCATTAGAATCATACGGAACAGGTAAAATTCATTTGTATCCAGAAGCAATGGCTGCAGCAATTGGAGCAGAGCTTCCAGTTCACAAACCAGAAGGCAATATGATTGTGAATCTAGGTGGTGGCACTGCTGAAATTGCACTTATTTCTCTTGATGGAATTGTAGCATCTCGTTCTCATGTTGGAACAGGAGATGCACTAAACAAATCAATCTCGGAATTCTTTAAAAGTGAATATCAAATATTAATAGGAGAACAAACAAGTGAGAGAATTAAAATAGAGATTGGAAACGCATTATTAGAAGAAGATCCAGAAAAAATGGTCATTTCAGGTAAAGATACAATTAGTGGAAAGTCTAGATCTATAGAAGTTTCATCTAATGATATATTGGCACCAATAAGAAATGTTTTAAATAAACTTCTCGTATCAATTAAAGAAGTTTTAGAAGATGCTCCATCGGAATTAGTTTCAGATTTATCTGATAGAGGAATTGCATTGTCTGGAGGAACATCATTGCTTAAAAATATTGATATTTTCTTGACAAAGTCTCTAGATATTCCGTGCTATATTGTAGAAGATCCACTAAGTTGTGTGGTTAAAGGACTTAATTTATCTATACACAAATAAATATGAAAAAAATTCTTCTAATACAGGAAGGTTCGGCGGATGAATATGGCATAAAACGATTGAAAGAAGAGACTCAATTACTTGGTCACAACTTTAACCAAATTAAACATAGTGACTTAAATTTTCAATTTAGTGATGGATACAAAGTCATAGATAAAAATACAGGTGAGGATGTAATTGAGAACTATGATTACTTCCTTTTTAGAAGTGCTAAAGATTATAAAACTGGTATAAGATTCAATCACTTCACCTATACAGTAAAGTATTTAGCAAATCAAAAAGGAAAGTATAGTTTGAATTTTGAAAATAGCTTTACTCATTATCACAATCAAACAAAGATTTATAATTATGCTGTTTTATCGTCGTATGGATTGCCAATTATAAAAACTTGGGTATATGCAACTTTGGATGACGTAAAAAATAATGATGATTTTCAGTTTCCTTTAATATGTAAGCCAGCACAAGAAAGTCAGGGTAGAGGAGTAGAATTAATAAAATCATTAGATGAACTAATAAGATACTGTGAAAACTCTAAGTTCCCAGTGTGCGAACTTGTTTTTCAAGAGTATATTCAACCTTATTCTGAAACGCCAGAAGACATAAGAATTCTAGCATTAGGTGACAGGATTCTTGGAGGTATGAAGAGAATTAGCAATCACGGTAAGGTTACAACCAATTATTCTACTGGTGGAAGTGTTATAAATTATGAGCTTGATTCGGAATTACAACAAATAGTTATTAAAATAATGAAAATTTTCAACTTAGACTATTGTGGTGTTGATATTATATTTGATAATGGTCAGCCCAAAATATTAGAAATAAATAATTCAGCACAATTTAAAGGCTTTGAAGAATCAACTGGGGTTAATGTTGCTAAGTCAATTATTGAGTATATCCTTTCTAAATAATATTCTTTTTCTTTGCTGGATCTACTAAGAACTTAGTTAGAGATTTACGTCCTACAATTACAGGATAGGTTAATTTACTTCTATCAAATACAGTAGCTTTTGTTTCAAAGTCTACATTATCTAATACCAGATTAATCTTAACATATGGTCTTAAACTCATTCCGTGGCTTGAGTGTATCAGATTTACATCTTCAAGTAATTCATATTTTGGAACAAGTTCATCTCTAAATTTGTTCATCAATTCAATTCCTTGCTTTCGTGTATATTCGTCTGGAATTTCAATTTCTTCAAACTTATTAATAATATCTTCATATCCAAGTTTTATGGCAATATTTCTATCTATCGATGTGCTATCCGCACCAGTATCAATCTTCGCTTTACCTTTGTAAATTTCACCATTAATTCCTTGAACTTCAATATTTTCATAAATACCAATAACATTTTTACCTGAAAGTGCTTCGATTCCTTCCTCAATTTCTCCTCCAAATAAGTCTTTTGCCAGTCTAATTCCCTTTTCAACAGTTTTCACTTTAATTCCTCCTGCTTTTTTAAGTCTAGCTCTCAAGCCTACTTGATTAGCTAGTTGAATTGACATTCCTGGTCTTGCATTTAGCTCAACAATCATAGGACCTTTCTCTTTATCTATAAGAAAGTCAACAGTTGCGAAACCTAATCCTGAAGCTTTGCTTGCTTCAATAGAGTATCTTAAAATCTTAGTCCAATAAGGAATTTTTAAACCAGAAATTGGCAAGTTATATCCAGGTGTCTTCTCAATTAAACCACTTTTACCATAAATTGCAGTAGTTGTTTTACCTACAGCCATGTCGATACCTGCACCAATTGCTCCAAGGTCAAGATTTGCCCTACCATCAGATTGCTCAGTTGGTAATCGTAACATTCCTATAACAGGTATATTGTTAAATACAATTACTCTAATATCAGGCGTTCCTTTATAAGCGTAGTATCTAAAAGCCTTATGGGATTTTATTCGCTCTTCCACGAGCACAGTATCTTTTTCTTGATGGAGTGAGTATCTACCATCAATAATATCTCTACACTGAGCTTTTATATCTTCTAAATCAATTCTTCTCCCTCGGCTTAAAATCCATTCACCATTTTTATCTCGATTATAAATAATTTCTACGCCACCTCCACGTACACCATGGACAGGTTTTAATACGAATGAGCTGGGAAATGAGTCAAAATCTATTTTGTTGAGGTCTTCATAACTATTTATTACTGCAATTGTTTCTGGTACGGGAATTTCCTGAGCACTAAGTACTTCTTTTGTAAGTACTTTATCGTCAGCAATTTCTATCGCAGGGCTAAGATTGTACGGTCTTATATATTCTAGATACCGTTCATTTAGACCTAAGACTGTTTTTCTATTTTTTCCTATTCTTCTTAGTAGGTCTATCATCTGGTTCTTTCAGTAAAATATCACTAAATCTAAAATACTCAGTTAGTCGAAGGCCAACAAATCGACCAATATAGAAGTTAATAACTACTAAAATAAGAATCAAAACTGCAGTGTATTCTAAGGCAAATGTTCTTACTTCTCTTAATGAGAGGAACCCATAAGCAAGAATTCCAATTATTAAAGTTTGCAAACCAATTAAGCTTGTTTGTTCAAAGCTTTTTCTAGATAAAGTAGAAACAAATGTATCTGACAAAGTCACAATCATTAATAGAGGAAAAATATCTAGATAAATAAGTCCTTTTCTATCAAAGAATAAAGTACCAAGTAATATCGTAAAGATAATTACTATTGATACAGATATCATAACAATAGTAGTTTTTGGAATGTAATGCATTCGAAGAGGCTTTATCAACGAATAAGTAAAAGAGCTTGTAAGAAATACTATTACATATAGGATTAATCCAAAAAATATGCCTCTTAAAAAATTACTATCGGCATCAACATCAATAAATCCTACTTGATAAAATGCGAATGTTACAACAATTGGTGCGTATACACTTAGGCTTTTTAATCCTATAACATGACGCATGAAGCCAGTTAATGTTGTAACAATAGGCAACGAAATAATTAGAAAGAAAGAATTCTCAATAATTGTTATTTCTGTTGGTGTTATATTTCTTTCTAGAACAGAGATTAGAAAATCCATAATTTTGTTTATCAATATAATTTATACCCCTCAGTATACTACTTTATATAAACCATTTCATCCTCTAAAAACTAGAACTGATCATGTTTTTCATGACCAGTTCTATTAAATAAAAGAGTAGAGTTGTAGAATTATTTTAGTTCTACTTTTCCTCCTGCTTCTTCGATTTGTTTTTTAATATCTTCAGCTTCTTCTTTTTTTGCAGCTTCCTTAATTGGTTTTGGAAGAGATGCAACTAAATCATTAGCTTCTTTTAGTCCTAGACCTGTTACAGCCTTAACTACCTTGATAACACCGATCTTGTTAGATCCAGCATCAGCAAGAATTACATCGAATTCATCTTTTTCTTCTGCAGCTTCAGCAGGTGCTCCAGCAGCTGGCATTGCAGCCATAGCCATTGGTGCAGCAGCTTGAACATCGAACTCTTCTTCAAGAGCTTTCTTTAGTTCAAATGCTTCTACAACAGTAAGTTTTTTGATGTCATCAACGATTTTTTGTACTGTTTTGCTTGTTTCGTCAGCCATTTTGTAAACTTAAATAAATAAAATATTATTTTCTAATTTAATAGAAGAGTCTTACTCTTCTTTAAACGCTTGGTCCAATATTGTTACAAATGATCTTGGTGCGTCATTAAGAACATTAACAACTCCTCCAAGAGCAGAGTCAATAATTCCTAGAATCATAGCGATACTTTCTTCTTTAGATGGCATATCTGCAAGGCTAATTGCTTGATCTACTGTTAATTGTGCCCCATCTAAGT
>JAGQLF010000121.1 GCA_020429545.1 Candidatus Dojkabacteria bacterium | reverse complement strand
CCATTGTTCTTGGTTGCAGATTTGACTCGGAAAAAATATTAAATGCTCCCATTGGAAGATCTCCAAATAATAGACTTAAAATGTCGACTCATGCCAAGAGTTCTAAAGAAGCAATTACTCATCTCAAGGTACTTGAGTATTTTCAGCATTTCAGTCACCTCGAATTGAAACTAGAGACAGGGCGCACCCATCAAATTAGAGTTCATTTAAGCGAGCTTTTAAATGCACCAATTGTAAATGATGAACTCTATGGAAGGTCTAAAGAAGAAAGTAAATTTTTTACATCCAAAATGAAGTCGATTCTCAGTGGATACGCCTATCCACTCTTACATGCTAAGGTTTTAGGCTTTATACATCCAGTAACTAAAGAAAAACTTCGTTTCGAACATCCCCCTTCAAAAATTTTCTTAGATACACTAAATGCTTTGAGGAGTGAAAATGGCAAAAATACTCCATCAATATAATTTTCATAATCTTATTTTTACAACTTTTAATGAGAG
>JAGQLF010000120.1 GCA_020429545.1 Candidatus Dojkabacteria bacterium | reverse complement strand
CGTATTTAATACTGTTCACTTCTCGATACACCATACTACGCATTGCTTCGTATGGCACTCGAAGTGACACTTATTCTTGTCAGTTCGAGTAGAAAAATCTTTGATTTTTCATATCGAGAAATACTTTCAACCATCTCTTGTGCTAATATTAAAGTATTCAAATGAATTTAATATGAAGCTTACACTTTACAATGCAATTTCTGTAGATGGATTTATTGCAACAAAAGATGGAGATACATCTTGGGTTGCAGATGCAGATTGGGATGTATTTGAATCACTATGCTACCAATACAGAAACTTAGTATGTGGTAGAAGAACATATGAAGAAATGACTGAAGATCCTGATATTGATCAAACTAAAATAAACTATCATGTATTAACCTCAGATCCACAAACTCATAATCAGTTTAAATATATAAGTCAATTAGTAGATTTTTATAAAGAGAATGAAGTTGAGGAAGCTTTATTGATAGGAGGTGGAATTGCTAATGCTTCTTTACTAAAA
>JAGQLF010000011.1 GCA_020429545.1 Candidatus Dojkabacteria bacterium | reverse complement strand
TAGCGAAATTAAAGTCTTAAATATAGAGGGAAGTCAAATATTACCAAGTTCAATTAACATAGCAAACAGGCCACTACTTCAATCTGAGCTCACAAATATATGTAAAGAACTTGGACTTAAAAACAGACAAGTAAGAAGATATTTGGATATAGCTGCAAACAAAGAGAATACAATTACTATTATTGATGAAACAGAGGATGGAGATATTCTTTATAGCACACCACAAAGTGATTATAGGGAACCATGAAATTAGATTCATTTATAATATTCCCACAAAATGATCATAAATTAATTTAACATTTGCAGGTTCGTTCTGCTCTCCTCGCCTTCTCTCAGGAGATAAAAAAGGACTATCAGTTTCAAAAAAAATACCTGAATTGTAAAAATCTATAGGTTGTCCCAACTTCTTACCATTTAGAAGTTTTTTGTAAACTTCTCTAAGTTCAAATGCATTTTTAAAAGTTACAATTCCGTTCACTCCAAGTCCCCAGCCTGCATCTAAAATTCCCTTTGCTGTCTGGTAATTACCTGTAAACGAATGGAAAATTCCAGCTACCTCATATTTTTTTACTATTTCTAAACAGAGTTCTTCTGCTTCTCTAGAGTGAATACTTAAAGGTAAGTTGTACTTGTTTGCTAGCTCTAAATGCATTCTAAATAGTTTTTCTTGTAGATTGGCGGATTTTTCTTGTTCTTCTTTAGATTTGTCTCTAAACCAGTAGTGATCTAGGCCAGATTCGCCAATTCCTACAACATAATCTTTGTTTTCTTCAATTAAATTACTTAATTCATTAAACATCAGCTCTATCCAAGTATCGTTTTTATCAAATCCTAGAAAGAAATCTGACCCTGGAACAAATACTTCAGGATCAATTCCTACAAAAGATTTAATTTGAGGGTATTTTTTTGAGATTGATATGGATTTTTTAGATGATTCAAGATTAGTTCCAATATCCCAAAGCTCTTCAACACCGTTTTTTATAGCATTGTTAACAATTTGCTCAATTGATTCATCATATCCTTCAAAGTTGATATGGCTATGCGAATCAATCAAAATGTTTTTATTAATAATCATACGTGTATATTTTAACTTACTTTTTTTAATTATGCCCTGTAGATCTTTCAATTATGTGATTATTCTGGTAAAATCACTACAGCTATTAGCAGTTAGCTACTAGTAATGAGTTAATATATTAAGTTAAGAGTAGTTTATATGGTGTTTTGTTTAACACCTATAACCTAAAACCTAATTATGGCAAATACATCTTCAGCAAAAAAAGCAATTAGAGTTGCAGCAAGAAGAGCTGTTATTAATCTAAGAAAAAGAAGAGAAATGACTGCAGCAAGAAAAGCAGTTAAGGTAGCTATTAGTAGCAAAGATAAAAAAGCTGCTGAAAAACTTCTACCAAAAGCATATAAAGAGATTGATAAGGCTGCAAAAATGAAAATTATTGGCAAAAATACTGCAGCAAGATACAAATCAAGACTTGCTTCTCAAATCAAATCACTTTAAGTATTTTCTAACAAACACGAGAAAACAAATACTATATAATGTTTGAAATGTTATTAAACGCCTAAAGTGTCCAAATCCTTTGTAAAATTAGTTGATTATGCTGTAATACCAGCGTTGTTAATGTTGGTTGGTAAGTTTGGTGGAATTTCTTTTATTAGTAGGCTCCTTGGATATAATCTTAATTTTACTGAATACGCAAATTCAATACTTTCTATTGATGGAATAGTCCCAAAAGAAGATTTAATAAAAATTACTGTTTTTTCAGATTTAATAGCATATGTTGCAGTTGCACTTGTTGTTTTAGTTGCAGTTGTCAAAGCTTTGTATTTTCATGATTCCCATATAAAACCAACCTTATCAGCAAAATTGGTTGAAAAAAACATGTTGGGATTAATTAAAAGCTCTTATGAAATCTACTATTCAGCCGTAGTTGCATTGGTTTTCCTATGGATAATGACTTTTATAATTCTCCTAAATTGGATAATTAATAAAGAATACATTTTTGCTTCAGCTTTTGCCCTAGTTGTATCGGCAATATTAACTTTGGTTATTTATCTAGATATAAAAAGGGAAATTAATACAATAAGAACAAAACCAAGTTTATATAATTGGGATTAAGAGATAATTTCGAAAATAAAAATAAGAAATCCCTGCCTTCGCAAAAGCTACGGCGGTCGGTCGAAACAAATTAGAAATCATAAAATAATAAGTCTATTCAGATTTCGTATTTTGAATTTCTGCTTTGTTCCAAAGGAGCCTTAGTACCAACCTTCAACAATTGTTACTGTCATTTTCTGAGCTGGATTTTTTAGTAACTCAACAATTTTTCGGTCTAAGTTATTAGCCCCTCTGTTTAAATTAAATCCAAAAGTTCTGCCAGAATCAAAATGGCTTTTTCTTAAAACAATTTCATGGTCAGAGCTAAATTCTGGATTTACAAAGCATTTAAATTCACTACTTAATTCTCCGTTAGTTTCTGGGTCGATCACACTACAAATGAATTTTACTTTCTTTGAGAATTTTTTTAATTCATTTAAATCAAAATCTGCTTTTATACCAATTATACAATCTCCCCGTTCAGTTAATTCTTTATCTTTGGTAAATTCTACTGTTTTTACGTGTTTGGCTAAAATATTTGGATGACCAAAACATGTAAAAGTGTATTGCATTCTATCTGCTTCCATTAGTCTTTTTTTATAAATCTATTCCAAATCCATTTAAATAATCTTGCAAATACAAGATCTGAAAGTGCAAATAATAATGTATAGATAATAGAAAGTTTTATAGATTCGAGTATTGTCTGATTATCTGTAGTTGAGAAATATACAATACTAGCAACTAAAAATATCACAGCTGGATAAAATCGGTTTGTATAGCTTGCAAACCAATCTAATTCCTTTCTTAGTGCTTTATTTGATAGCTCTAACTTTTTTACTTCTTTTTCTAGCTGTTGTGGATTCATAGATTTGAATTTAATTAAAACATTTTAGCACTCCCTCCTTGAGGAGGGTGCCAAGCACTTTCTAGAAAGTGCTTGGCGGGAGGTGTATCAGTACACCCCTCCCCCTGAAGCATACGCTTCAGGGTACTCCCCTCACCCGTCTGCGACAGGTTTAGGGGAGAATACCTATTTAACAACAACTGCATTTATTACAAATACATCTCTATCTCTTGAACTTAAAATTTTCTTACCCCAAGGAGAACTAATTTCATTTTTTTCTTCTTCAGATATAATTCTTACTTCAGTTATTTTTACCCCATAGCTCAATAGCTTTTCTCTAAAATTGCCTTCAAAATAGCTAATGGTTAGTTCTGGTAAGCTTCTCTCTTCTCTAAACTCTTGTTCAAACTTATCATCATAGGTTGTAATTACCTTAAGTTCAGCATTATTTTTAGCAATCATTCTAATATTCTTCCAAATATCATCATTTAAATTTATAAATCCTTCTAGTAAAGATCCCCAGGGAAAATTAATTTGAATTTCATCAGCAACGGATTCAAGCTCTTGTGGCAAGCTTTCTGCAACTCCATGCACAAATACCACATTTGTAAGTCCACCTTTTACTGGCTTCTTCCTAGCTTTTCTAGATATTTCTTCTAGGCCTTTAAAATTTGCATCTATTCCAATATAAAAATTTTCTGGATTGTCATATGCCAATCTATACGTTTGTTTACCATCACCGCAGCCAAGATCAACAATTACTTTTTTATAGTGCTCGTCAATCTTAATTTCGGTAGATGGAATTGTTTTTTTTCCTGCAATTATTGAAATCATTAATTGATTATATAATTACTAGCAATATTTATAAAACTAGGTATATAATCTCTTCATGCAAAATAAATATTATTACAACTATTACGTACCCCTTATTTAAGGAGAACTATAGTTGGCTTGCATTAACTAAACTCCTTAAAAGGAGTTTTTTTTCGTCTACGTCCTACTTCGCTGAAGCTTCGTAGGACTTCGACGAAATAAAAAAATTAAATATTAATTTAAAAAAATGAAATACAAAGTAGGAATTATTGGAAATGGAAGATTTGGAGACAATCTTTACAAAACGTTTGAGAGAAATAAAGACAAAGTAGACTTGGAACCTTTTATCTACTCTAGATCTATAGATTTAAATTCGAAATCCGAAATAATAAATTCGAAAAGGTTTGTTTCCTTAAAGGAAATTTGCTCTTACGATATTATTATCCCAACTGTTCCAATTTCTGTTTTTGAAAAACAAATACTAGAGATAAAAGATCTAATTCCAGAGACTTCTTTAGTTGTTGACGTCTGCTCTGTTTCAATTCACCCAGCAAAGGTTATGCAAGATAATTTAAACTGTGATTTGCTTTCAACTCATCCAATGTTTGGTCCAGATTCAACAAAAGATGCAACTTTTTTTGATGGTTTAAAGTTTATTCATCATTCATTAAGAATAAAAAACGAACAAAGAGTTAAAGATTTTTTAGGATTTTGGAAAGATCTTGGTTGTGAGTTGATTGAGTTAACTCCTGAAGAGCACGATAAACAAGCAGCATACACACATGCATACGCATTTTTAATTGGAAAGATTGGAATAATGCTAGAAGTTAGGCGAAACGATATTTCTACAAAAGGTTTTGAAGGAGTTTTGTATAATCAAGAAGCAGTTGAAAATGATACCGGTCAGCTCTTTAACGATATGCTGACATATAATCCTTTTGCAAAAGAAATGTTTGAAAAATTTGGTAGTGCATATACCAAAATAGGAAATGATTTAGGGTTGTAATATATCTTTTTGCAAAGTAATATAGCTTGTAATGATACGCATGCATTACCATCAAGATGAAATGCTAGATCTTGTAAATGAACAAGATGAAATTATTGGGGTAATAAAAAGATCCGAAGCAAATACTTCTCACATTCTTAGATTTGTAGTAGTAAATGTAATTGATTATTCAAACAAAATTCTTGTTGGGTTAAAACATAATAGGAAGAAAGAGAATATTTGGTCGATAGTAGGCTCCGGACACATACGCTCGGGGGAAGAACCACACGAAGGCGCTAAACGTGAACTATATGAGGAATCAGAAATACAAGCGGAAACGCTTGTATTTTTTTATAGAAAATTTGTTGTAGATCAAAGGGGAAAAGGATTTGTGTATTTCTATAATTTACATATAGATTCAAAAAATATTGAACTTCCAAAAAACAATGAGGAATTTTGTAAATACAAATGGATAGATATGGAGATTACTGAAGATTTAAGTAATACAGCGAAAAGGTCGATAGAAATTTTAAGCAGCTCTTAAAATATGTCCAAGTGCAGTATTAGGTTCTCGCTCTCTTTTTTCATTTAAAAGTTGTTTTTGTAGTTTTCTATTTCTGATATTCTCCTCAACTACTTCAAAATCCCAATATATTTTCATGTTGTGATCCATTCTAAGAACATATACTATACCGGCAATTTCACTATTTACTTGACTATAATTTGCGCAGTTACTAGAAATAATAAATCGTTTATTTTCATTCCCATCTTTAACCAGACTACCTAATTTATTTATAGTATTGTTTCTCCCTACACAATCGATAAGTTCTTCTATTACTAGGTGGGTTATACTGTTATACGAATTGTCACAAGAAAGTTTTTGTAACTCGCTATCCACATAACTAATAACTTCCATTTTATTATTTGTATTTATATTCTCCATATTACGCTTCAACCGTAGCTAAAGTATATGCAGGCTTTGTTTCTTTTGAAGTTGAAGCAACTTTCCGTGGAACAGGTGCCTCTTGAGTTTCTTCTGCACTTCTTTTTTCTCTTTCGTTCAAACACTCTTGCCCTGCTTGTGCAAATAATTGTTCTCTTTTTATCATACTACTAATTCGACTCTCTTCACTAAGTTCTAAAACCTGTTTATATGCATAATCGTTTTCTCTTTTAGGAGGCACGAAAGTACCACCAGCTGTAAGGCTGGATCTTTCTCCTTGTGTATCAAATAATCTAATTCCTTCCATAAATACAATTTTGTCACCAAATAATGATAACATAATTTACTAAATCAGTAAATCCACTTACCTTAACTTACTTTTCCACTATTGCTCTATTGCTGATATAATTGGTCATAATTAGATAACTACTTATGACTAAAGAAAAACTACTAGAACTTCTAAAACCAATAACAATTTCTAAAGTGGTAGAAAAAAAGAAGCACGAAAATGCTGACAGATTATGGATTGTACAAATAGATAATGGATCTGGCGTTAATGTTCAAGTTGTAACTGCTGCTGATAATTTTGAAGTTGGAGATTTAGTTCCTCATTTAGCACCTGGAAATGTTGTTCCAGGTTGGCTAATTACTGAAGGGCAAGAAATAAAGCTAGAAGAGCGACCAATGCGAGGGGAAATGTCTGCAGGAATGATACTAGCTGAGGATGAGTTTGGTTTGAGTGATGATCACGAAGGAATAGCTGTCATAAATGACGAAAATCCTAAATTCGAAATAAGAAATTCGAAACAAGATGAACTTATAGGCAAGTCTATACTAGATGTATTAAGTAAGGAATCAATTGAAACCATTTCTAAAAATGCAGGTGTTGTTGAGGTTACACCAGAATTACAAGAGAAAATAGATTTAATTTTATCTATTGGAGACCCAGAAAAAGGAGGTGAAGTGGTAGGTGAAGATCAACTTCCAGAAATCTTAACTTCAGGAGAAGAGTTGTTTACATACGACGGTTTTGAACCTTCAGGGCAAATGCATATTGCGCAAGGAATTGTTAGAGCTATAAATACAAATAAAATGATTGAAGCAGGATTTACATTCAGAATGTGGGTTGCTGATTGGTTTGGATACCTAAACAATAAAATGGGAGGAGATATGGAAAAAATTAAAAAGGTAGGAATGTACTTTATTGAAATTTGGAAAGCAGCTGGAATGAATTTAGATAAAACTGAATTTCTATGGACTTCTGATTTTGTAGATAAGCAAGATTATTGGGAGACAGTAATGAAAGTAATGAAAAACACCTCTCTAAATAGAATTTTGAGAACAACCGAAATTATGGGTAGATCAGAAACTGATGATTTGAGTGCAGCTCAAATACTCTACCCTGCAATGCAAACAACAGATATCTTTAAAGTAATGAAATGCCAAGTAACACAGCTTGGTATGGATCAAAGAAAAGTAAATATGTTGGCTCGAGAAGTAGGACCAGAATTAGGATTTTGGAAACCAGTTGTTGTAAGCCATGGAATGCTTCAGGGGCTTGGAAAACCACTTCCAAAAGATTCAGACCCAGTTGATAGAGTAATTTCAATGAAAATGTCTAAATCAAAACCAGATACAGCAATTTTTATGACTGATTCAGCTGAAGATGTTGCAAGAAAAATTAAAAAAGCATACTGCCCACCAGGAGAAATAGAAGATAATCCGATTTTAGATTACTGTAAACAAATAATATTTGAAGCAAAATACCTAAAAAGAGATAAACCTCTTTTAGAAAATGATGAGTTCGTAATTAAAAGAGATGAGAAATTTGGTGGAGATATAAAGCTTAAATCATATAAAGAGCTAGAAGATTTATACAAACAAGGTGAAGAAGCTTTGCATCCAGAAGATTTAAAAAATGCAGTTATTGGTTATTTAAATAGCTTATTAGAACCAGTAAGAAATCATTTTGAGGAGGATCAAAAAGCAAAGGAACTATTAGAGGAGGTACAAAGTTTTCAAATAACAAGATAAGAAGATTCACAGAAGTATCTTTTATATAGTAATATATTAACTATCTAAAATTTTAAAAAATAAATATGGAAAACCAAATGAACGATTCTATGCCAGGTGAAAATGCAAAAATGCTAAAACCTAAACCAAAGATGAATACGAAACTAATTGCAGTAGTAGTTGTAGTAATTGTAATTGCAGTTTTAGCGATACTGGTATTGGGTAATAGAGGTTCAAATAACTCAGAATCAAACACAGAACAACCAGGTGGAGTTGAATCAATGGATTTAATGCAAGAAAGATTAGATGCTGTAAGTTACGACAAAGTTGCAGTGCTTAAAGATGTAAACAGCGGAGAGGTAGTTGGAATGGCTTACTACTTTTTTGACGAAGAAGCAGGTTTTTATAATCTAAACGCAGAGTTTAGTGGATTACCAGAAGTAAATTTAGACAAGGAGTTTTATGAAGGTTGGATTGTCAATTCAAGTACACAAGAATCAAAAAGTACAGATGAACTAACAATAGCCGATGGAAATTATGTAAATACATTTAGATCAAAAAGAAATTATAGTTCATACGACAAATATATTCTTACAATTGAGCCAAGAGATGGTGACCCTGCTCCTGCACTTCATGTGGCAGAAGGAGTGTTTATGACAGAATTGCCAAAAGATACGCAAGAAGATATTAACAATCAAGACACTACTGAAGGTACACAATCTAATGAGTCCGGAATTTATGTAGATTATTCAGAAGAATTACTAACTAATGCAAATTCTGGAGATGTAGTACTTTTTTTTAAGGCAGATTGGTGCCCTACATGTAGTGCTTTGGATAAAAACATCTTAGAAAATATGGATTCAATTCCAAGTGAATTGAGTATTCTAAAAGTAGATTACGATAACTCGGAGGTATTACAAGAAAAGTATGGAGTAACTTACCAGCACACACTTGTACAAGTTGACTCTACTGGCGAGCTTCTTAATAAATGGACTGGAAGTTTTTCTATAGATGAGATCGTACAAAATTTAGTGTAAATTAAATACATGGAGTTCTTTTTTGTTTCTTTTCTAGCTGGAGTTTTAACAGTTCTTGCACCTTGTGTGTTTCCACTTTTACCTGTAATCATAGGGGGTTCAGCAACGGAGAAAAGTATAAAAAGGCCATTGGTAATAATCACTTCACTTAGTATTTTCTTAGTCTTAATAACAATACTTCTAAGATTTGGAGAAGGTTTTTTAGATATTTCTAACGAAACTTTAGTAACCTTTTCAGCAGTTATTCTGATTGTTTTTGGATTAATAACACTCTTTCCTGATGTATGGGGTAAGATTTCCTATAAGCTTCAGCTAAGTGCAAGAAGCGATCAGATGCTTCATAGATCTTCAGGTAAATCTGGTACTTTGAGTGAAATACTAACAGGCATTGCACTGGGTCCAGTTTTTACGAGTTGTAGTCCAACATATATTGTGATCATAGGACTATCTTTTCAAGCAGAGAATCAACTAAGTGCAACAATTTACCTAATAGGATATGTTATTGGCCTTGCAAGCATCTTAATGCTTATAGCTATTGGGGGGCAAAAAATTATTTCTAAATTGAGATGGGCATCTAACCCAAATGGACTATTTAAAAAGTTTGTAGGTATTTTGTTTATTCTAATCGGCTTGCTAGTCTTATTTGGAGGCCAGAAAATATTTCAAAAACTTGTTATGGATTCTCCAATATTAGAAAATATTAATAATTTTGAGATTAATTTAGTTCAAAAAACTAGACCATAAATAATGATTAAGCTTAAAACAATTCCTCTTCCAAAGATTAATAAAGTGATTGTTTATTTAACTACTTCTGATGTGTTTAATTGGGCACTGATGGCTGTTATGAATGGATTTGTAGGGTTATACTTGGCCACAAAGCTGGATACAGACGTTATTAAGATTGTAGGAATTGGTTACGGAATTTTAAGCCTTTCTCAAGGATTAGTTCAGATACCTACAGGATATTATATAGATAGAACAAAGTCGGATAGAGACGATATTTTTATGCTTTTATTTGGAGATATTTTAATGGGAGCGCCTTTTCTACTCTACCCAACAATTTCATCTGAATATCATTTTTTCATACTGCAATTTGTAGTTGGTTTTGGAGCAGGAATAAATTTAGTTAGCTGGAGAAAAATGTTTGCAAAAAATTTGGACAAAAATCGTGAAGGAATGGAATATGGCATGTACGAGACAATCATGGCGTTTTGCATTGCTCTTTTCAGTCTAATCACAGGAATTATTGCAAATATAAGTGAGACGTATTTTGATCTAGTTATGTTTGGTATAGGAGTAATTATGTTGTCAAGTGGGCTTTGGGCAATACTTCTTTTAAAATTAGAAAAAGAAAAAAATGTTAAAAGTACTCTCAAAAATACCTAAATTACCTGCACTTGCTGGTGTTTTTACAATCGTGTTTCTATTTGCATCTGCGCTTGGATTATCTGTTGCAAGACAACCAAATACAAATACCAAAGAAGAAGCATTACAACTAATTTTTAGTGAATATCCAGAAATTAAAGATCAGGGTTTAGGTCAGTACTATTTTTTTGAACAAGTGGGAAGTGCTTGGTATGTTGCAATTGGATATGGAGGAAGCGGTTTAATGATTGTTAATGGGGATTGTTTTAAAGTGATTGGATCAACTGTAGACTATACAAACAGCCTTCAAAAGTCTTCTTCAGACATTACTAAAATAAATGCGGTTACATGTGAAGGAATTTAAAGATAATTGGTGATTAGTAAATTAGATAATTAGTTATAGTTAAAGTCTTCTCGCAACATGTACATACTACCTGATATAATTCAGAACAAATGAAAACAGTCGATATAAACGATAAAAATTTAATAAGAACAGTAGTTGAAACTTTGAAAGATAGTGGTCTAATAATCTTTCCAACAGAAACAGCTTACGGAGTTGCAGTTGATGCAACTGATTCTGATGCTGTAAGCAAACTTTTGAAGTATAAGAAAAGACCACAGGGCAAAGCAATATCCGTTGGTGTAAGTGATATAGAAATGGCAAGTAAGTATGTAGAAATAAACGAGACTGCAAAAAACATTTACAAACAATTTTTACCAGGCCCTGTAACAGTTATTTCTAAATCAAAAAGAAAAGTAGATAAGCGATTAGAATCAGAAGGTGCAACTCTTGGAATAAGAATCCCTGCTCAAGAAACGATTTTAAAGATAATAAAAGCATATGGAAAACCAATAACAACAACCTCTGCAAACTCATCTGGAAAGAAAACTCCATACTCTATTGATGATGTGCTAGAAAACTTGTCAAAAAAGCAAACAGAACTAATTGATTTAATTATTGATGGAGGGAAATTGCCAAAAAGATTAACTTCAACAGTTATTGATACAACAACAGAAGATTTAAAAACATACAGACAAGGAGAAGCTAGGTTTGGTAATGCTCAAGTTATAGATGAATGTAAATCAGCATCAGCTGAAGAAACAATTCTTTTAGGAGAAAAATTTATGTTTGAACATAGAAAAAGTCAAGGTTCCAAACCAGTACTCTTCTTACTTCATGGCGACTTGGGAGCAGGCAAAACTCATTTTGCAAAAGGGATTGCTAAAGCACTAGGAATTACAAAAAATATAAAATCTCCAACATATACTTATGTTGAAGAATATAAAATTGATTCTGGAAAACTATTCCATATAGATGCATGGAAAGTTGAAAATAAATCAGATCTTGAGACATTGGGTTTTGAAAGTTGGTTAAAAAAAGGAAATGTTTTGGTTATTGAGTGGCCAGAGATTATTCAAAATTTAGGTCAAGAATTTCCAAAAGATGCAGATATTATTGATTTGGAATTTGTACAAGGGGAAAGTGAGAATCAACGGACAATAAAAGAAAGAGGTCACGAATAATCGGGACCTCTTATACTTCTATTGATTGACTATTAAATTTTCTGAAAACTATTCAAAATAGCTTTTAGTGTATCTCTTTGCTCAGAATTTACTTCAAAAGAGCTACCATTTTGTCTTTGTGATTGAGTCTCTCTAATACTTATCCACCATCCATCCCACGTATTTCCAGGTGTATTTAGAAAAGTACCAAATATCTCTCCTAGTTCTCCATTAGAGATATATTCATCCGCACTCATAAATCCATTGTCGGCAAATACTTTAGTCACACAAGTGTTTCCAGGCTCTTGTGGTCCATCTCCACAATATGGTCCTCTACCCAACTTACTAAAATGAATATCATACCAAGGGTTTTCAATATTTACCCAGAGTAGCTCATCAGAACTATCTGTGTATCCACAATCCCATCCCTCTGGTAAGTTGAATTGAAGTCCAATTGAAGAATAGGTACATAACTTTGAAAGTGTAGGATTTTCATTCTCGCTAACTTCTATGGCTTCAATACTATTAAAGAAATCCACAACATCTTGATTACTTGTATCTAAAAAAGTATCGATCTCAACTACCATATCCCCATTTTGAAATAAATATTTATTAGGAAAGAAATCGGCAACACCTACAATATCTAATTTAGTTACACTAGTACCAAACTTATTAACTTGTGTTTGATTAGTAATCCCATAATTTGGAAGTCCAATTGTATTTTCATCAAATTCAGTTTGAATTTCAGATAATCTAGTATTAACAGTTGTATTTTTATTGTAACTTATAGATACAATAGACTCACCTACACAACCAAGACCACAAGGGAACCCGATGAATCTTTCAGGAGTATAATATACTTGCAAGACTTTATTGTCATAATCAGTAAAAGTCCTTTCAGTCATTGCAAACATTTTATTATCTTCATCAAAGACATCTGTCATATTAAATTCTATTGCCTCGTAGCTATCTTGTTTTGGCAAATGGAATCTAATACCATATTCTTCATAAGTGAAAATCTCTTTTGATGAAGAAGCTTCATCTAGATCCTTTTGATCTTGTTCCTGAACAGTAGGAGTAGGCTCAGGTTGGTTAGATTGAATAGCAACAGCACCAATACCAACACCTGCACCAGCAACTAAAATAGCGCTACCTGCAATAAGTTTTGCAGCAGTAGTAGCTAAAATGCCAGTACCTGCAGTAGCAGCACCAGCATTAACGTTTGAATTAATCATATTTGAAAAAGTAAAACCTAAAGTAGAACCAACCGCAGTAGCAATAGAAGCTGAACTAGCAGCACTAAAAGCATAAGCAGGTTGAACTGAAATACCAAGTATTCCAGCTAAAATAAAAGGAATAGATACAGATTTAATGTTAAGCATCTTCTCCTCAGATGAAACTAAATTTTTAAGCTGTTTGATACCTCTATTAAATCTTTTTCTAACAGCATCTACACCCATAGACATTGCTTCTGCAATATCAGTGAATTTCATATCATCCCAAACTCTCATAATAATGATGTCTGCAGTATCATCATCAAGATTTTGCATTTGAGATTCTAGATATTCTATAGTTGCGTCATTAACAGATTCTTTTTCAACAGATAAATCCGATGAAGAAATATTTTCTATTTGATCATCATCAATATTACTTGTTGTATGTTTTTTTGTATTATCGTAAATCATATTACGTGCAACTTTGTATAACCATGCTCTTGGATTTTGGATTCCATCAAATTCATCTTGTTCAAAAAGTTTGATAAATGCTTCAGATACTAAATCTTCGGCATCTTCACTACTTCTTGTTTTGAATTTGCAAAAACGATACAGCTCCTCTGCATGATTGCTGTAAATATTTTGTAGTTGTTCTGTTCGTTTCATATGTATAAGACGATTAAAATACAAAAACCGGACAATAATCTACAGTATGCGGAAAATTTAAATAGAAAGCAAAAGAGTAAAGATTATCTTCACTCTTTTTTTATCTGAAGTTTAATAAGTAATTATAGTGTATCTCTATCAACATCTGTTCCGTCAAGATAACACTGTGGTACTAAGCTTGTAACACCCAATCCATCAACTTGACTACATTCAGCTGGACTTGGTTGGTAGAAGATCTCATCAACTTTTAAAGTGACATTGTTCACTCTTAATAAGAAATGACTACCATAATTACCTAAAATATAGTCATTTTGTTTACCATTGATTGATAAACTTGCCCCGATATTTGCATCTGGATAATTAAAATACTCACAGATTGCATCCATAATATCTTGGCTCATTGGGCTACCTGCATATAATGTATAGTTATTATAAAGAGAAGCATCACAACTTCCAGACTCTACAGGAATTGGCTCATCACTCATAACTTCACTTGAATCTTTTTTCTCAGCATTTTCAATAATTGCAATAGCTAATGCAAAATTTTCGCTATTATTAATTTTATCCTGAATTATTTCGTTCACATCCTTGTTATCATTTTCAGTATCTTCATCACAATCAGAAACAGTTGCGGTTACAGGAATGGCAGCGTTTATAAGGCCATAAAGATTATAGATGAAAACACTTTCCTTATATGTAGAACCACCCTCTAGTTCAGGCGAAACAATAGAACAAGGAATACCCTCTCCAAAAATCTCTTTAAATGGTTCAATAACGGAACCTGCAAATTTTACCGAAGGTAATGTTTCAGTTACATCCTCTT
Source organism: Candidatus Dojkabacteria bacterium (assembly GCA_020429545.1). Classification (GTDB taxonomy): domain Bacteria; phylum Patescibacteriota; class Dojkabacteria; order J137; family J137; genus JAGQLF01. The sequence goes on along the minus strand of JAGQLF010000011.1, from coordinate 6,676 downwards.
TTGCATATCCACCGGAAGTAGGTATCCCATAATTTTCTTTAAATACAACAATGTTACTAGGATCATTCTCTTTTCTTACAGTAAGTCTTCCACCTTCGTCGGATATCTCATACCCATCAGGATAATTAATCTCTAAACCTAAATCTTCACTATAATATGAATTCTTTAGATCAAAATCTCTTCTACCTAAATAAGAATCATCTCCATCACATGCAATTTCTGTACAAGCAACTGAACCAAATGAACACTTACAAGTATTGCATGAATCCCCTGCAGGGAAAATTCTATCATTTTCATACTCTTCTCCATTGTAAATACACATAGCATTGTCCTCATTAAAATAAGAGGAGCTTTGGATTGCCCTTACACCACTAGCTAATGCTGCAAGAACAGCAACTGCTACAGCAACATAAAAAAGCGCTTTGGCAGGATCCTCTTTTGCATCATTCATTAATCTTTGAAATCTCGGAGTTGGTGCTGGAGCCATTTGATCTAATTCATTCATAAAAAGAATTTAAACTAATTGACTCATTCTACATATTTTGAGAAATTAATTCTAATATATTTGAACAATTTTTAGATTTTTGTTCAATTTTGTAAAACGTATTTTTATCTAGTAAAAAAATGAGATCACAAATTTTATTCAGAAAAGATAAATCTTCACATCGTCACTTTGTTAAATTTCTTTATCCTTTGTTTGCCATATTACTAGCAGATAGCATTTTGGCATATAGCTTTCCAATAATTGTAAATAACGAAGTTCAATCTTCAATTATGCTTGGAATTATTATGGCAGTTTCTTCGGTAATAGGTATTGGAATGGATCTTATTATTCCAAAGTTCTTTCAGAAATTTACATGGAAAGAATTTATGATTTTAGGAATAATAGTAAGTATTGGCTACCCTATTGTTATTCATATAGGTACATATTCACTATCTATTTTAATGTTTATGCTTGGTTCGGTTATATGGGGAATTTATTTTGAGTTTTTGGCTTTTGCGGAGCAAAGTTTTCTTGTAGAGGAAGAAAAAAGGGCAGATTATACAAAAGATTGGGGAATAATTTATGCAATTTGGCAGTTTACAGCATTACTAAGTCCAATTTTAGCAGCATTCCTTTTAGCACAAAGCATATTGTATTTTTCTGTTTCCATAGTAGCTATTCAGATATGTGCATTATTGATTTGCTACTTTTTAATATTAAGAATTAGACAGGAGGCGATTGAAGAAAGAAATAAAAAAATAAGAAGTCACGCAAGAACTGCAATAAAGTTTTTAACAGAAATATCGCTGTTTGAACTTCTTGGAAGTAAGATTCTTCCAGTATTTCTTGTTGGATTTTTTAATACATCCTTAATAGCTCTCTTTTGGACAATAGGTGGAATTTATGGGGAAGAGCTAACAGGTAGTACAGAAAATGGATGGATAATTTTATTTCTATTTAATTTAGGGATTCTCTTAGGTACTGCATTTATAATCTATAGACCAATAAATAATAATAAAATGAAGTCCTCTCAATTGTTTTTAATGATTAGTGCACTATTATTAATACCAATATCATTCTTTCAAAACAAAGAGCTAATAGTATTATTTATAGGCTTAATGAGCATATCAATCTCCGTTGTTGGACCACTTAATGATTCAGAATTTTCAGATTTAGCTGAACGTAACCATGATTCTGAAATATATATTATGAGCTTATCAAGGATGATGAATTCTCTAGCTTACGTGGTGGCACCACTACTGGCTGGTATTTTGGCAGAATATGTATCTTATGAAAATGTTTTCTCACTATTTGGGGTCTTAATATTTCTTATGACTTTGTTTATTTATTTTCGATCTCCAAATAAGATAAGGCTTCCTGAAAAAAGGATAAATGAAATTATTGCAAGTTGACAAATATACCCCTGGGGGGTATATTTAGTTATGGATAACTGCAAAAAGTTTAACTCACAAATAAATAGAATTTCAGGGCAAGTTAATGGAATTAGTAAAATGATTGATTCCGGAAGACCTGTGTCAGAAATAGTTAATCAGATTTCAGCGGCTAGGGCTGCTCTCTCTAGGCTTGCAGTGGATCTTTTAAAAAATGAGTCCAGTGCATGTTTTTCTCAGGAGCAAGTTGAATCTCAGCAGAAAAAATTTGAAGAGTTAGTTACTAACTTTTTCAAAATTACATAATATTTTTTATACTTTTTTAAATGTCAGATAATGCAAATATTAAGCATACTACCGATGCAGATTTTGATAAAGATACTTCTCAAGGAGCAATTATTGTAGATTTTTGGGCAGAATGGTGCACACCTTGTAGAATGATTGCTCCAGTTCTAGATGAAATTGCAACTGAGTTAGATGGAAAACTCAAAATTGTTAAATTGAATGTTGATGAAAATCCAGCGACACCTCCAAAATTTGGAGTACAAGGAATACCTACATTAATCATGTTTAAGGATGGAAAATTAGTAGATAGAATTGTTGGAGCAATGCCAAAAGCAACTTTAGTTCAAATGATAGAAAAACACCTATAGTGAGTAGATTGTAGATGAGTAGAAAGTAGAATCTCATATCTATTCTTCTACTTTTCTACTCTCTACATTCTTAACTTATTAAATATAAACAATGGAAGATCAGAAAAAAGAAGGTAATAATATAAATGACGTAGTTATAGTAGGTTCAGGGCCTGCAGGTTTGACAGCAGCAATTTATGCATCACGTGCAAGACTAAGTCCAATCCTTCTTATGGGCGAAACATGGGGAGGTCAACTTATGAATACAACTGAAGTAGAAAACTTTCCTGGTTTTCCAGACGGAATTAAAGGTCCAGATTTAATGTTAGGAATGATTAAGCAAGCAGAGAAATTTGGAACAATTTTAAAGTATGCAAATGCTGAAAAAATTTCTGTACAAGAAAATGGCATAAAAGTAGTATCAACTAAAGAAGGTGATATACAAGCAAGATCTGTAATTCTTGCAACAGGTTCAATACCAAGGAAACTCGGAATTCCAGGAGAAGATAAGTTTTATGGTAAAGGAGTATCTACTTGTGCCACATGTGATGCAGCTTTTTATAAAGAAAAGGTCGTTGCAGTAATTGGAGGTGGTGATAGTGCTATGGAAGAAGCAACATTTCTAACTAGATTTGCAAGCAAAGTTTATATTATTCACAGAAGAGAAGAATTTAGAGCAAGCAAGATTATGGCTGAGCGAGCTTTGAAGAACGAAAAAATTGAAGTGCTATGGAATACAGAAGTAAGAGAAGTTTTAGGTGAAGAAACAGTAACGGGGCTAAAAATATTTAATAACAAAGAGAATAAAGAATCTAATTTAGACGTTAGTGGAATGTTTCTAGCTATTGGCCATATTCCATCTACTCAATTTTTAACGGATCTTTTGGATTTAGATGAGAATGGATATGTAAAAACAATGAACGATGTAGAAACAAATGTTCCAGGAATCTTTGTTGCTGGTGAAATACAAGATCATGTTTATAAGCAAGCAATAACAACTGCTGCAGATGGATGTAAGGCTGCTCTTAAAGCTCAGCGTTGGCTTGAAGGGAGTGAAGAGATAAAGAATGTTTGGTAATTAGTCTGTAAGCTCTAAAGCCAGGTGTCTCTATATAGTATCTATGTAGATCTAGCTTTATGAATAAAGTATCTACCTCGTCTTGAGGTAAATTAGGAATAAATTTAATTTCTTGCAAATATGCTTGTAAACTGGCGATTGTAGAAGGGGTATTTGTATATTCTAAATCATAGTCATCAATAAACAATATACCTCCTACTTTCAAAAAACTTTTTAACCTATTTATTTCATCAATAATTGTGTCGGTTCTCAATTCAAAAGGCTCTTTCATAAGACCAGCGTTAGCATGTCTCCATGCATACCACAATAGGCCATATTCACTAAACACTGCATCAAAATTTTTCTCTAAGCTAGGATGTAGCCGGAGTAAGTCATTTGAATCAGCCTTATAATGTACAATCCCAGGACTGGGAACATCTGCACTGATGTCGTTGGTTATGATTTTAATTTGAGGGAGATTTTGTCTTAGAACTTCAACTAGAGCAGACTGCCCTACTTCGCAAATATGAACTTTACTAATATCTAAATTTTGTGAACTTAGTGCTAAGGCTAACTCGTTTAAAACAGGTAGAACGTTTTTATTTTTATCAGTATGCCATTCTTGCCCAATGGTATATTGGTTAGATCCAGGTGTAAAGAATATTTGGTCAGTATCCATGATTATTTAAAATAAGTTCAGAATAATAAAACCTATAGTTAATAAAATCAACGGTTTTTAAAAATTTAGTACAACATAGCTAAACCCTCTTTAAAAGAGGGTTTCTTCTTTTCTCATTTCTCTACTTCGTAAATTTGGATATAAGTTAGTTAGAAAAATTCTATCTAGATTATCGTTTACATTAAATTGTGTTTTTTGCATACTTAAAAACACAATATATAGTATTTTTAATAATAATTTTATGGAAATTGAATCTAAAGAAGATTATCAATACGAAACAGCAGATATTTCCCATCTAATAAGTGGTCCTCAACTAGAGGAAGTCTCTAGTTATGTTGCGAAAAGAATTAGTTTGAGTGGAGATACTGATCAAGCGACATTCAATCGTTGTTTATTGGGTGCAGAAATATTAGGAGGTATGGGTATAGCTACAAATGTAGGGTATTTTGCTAGTATTAATGGAATACCACAACAATATTCACTTCTTGTTAATGGAGATAGCGCAGCTATACTTTTAGATGGAAGTAACAGAGCTGTAATACCAATAAAATCAGATATACCAATTGAGACAAATCTAAGCGAAAGAACAAAGAAATTTAATGAAAAGAATGCTGCCGCTTTAGAAAGTGCAAGAAATTTTGGTATAGATCTAAGAAGATTAGTTGAAGCATAAATTAAAAAGCCAGTAGCCAGTAGCTAGAAGCTAGTGGCTATTTAATATTTTTCAACTCTAAAGGCAATAACCTTATCACCTTCTTGTAGGTCGGCAATTCCAGGGTTTAGAAGTAAACCACATTCATTTCCTTTTTTCATTTCTTTTACCTCATTTTTACCTTGTCTAATAGAAGTTACTTTTGCTTCTCCAAGCTCAGTCTCTCCTCTCTCTGCTCTAATTTTATATCCTTTAACAAACTTACCATCAGTAACTCTACAACCAGCAACTTGATCTCCATTAGATAGGGTAAACACTTGCAGTACTTCGGCAGTCGCCATATCTACAATTTCTTCTTGTGGTTGATCCATTGAATCAAGAACATCTGCAATTTCATCAATTAGTTCATAGATAATTTCGTAGTGTCTAACCAAAACTTTGTTTCTTCTTGCATTAGTCATTATTGCGTTTGGTACATCAACTTGAAAGCTAATAACAATAGCTTTTGCAACTTTAGCCATATTTAAATCATCCTCAGAAATAGGTCCTGTTCCTTTTTGAACAACTGTTACTTTAGATTCTTCTGTAGCTAGTTTTTTAAGCTCTGCTTCAACTGCTTCCAAAGTACCTTGAGTAGAACATCTTAAAACAATATTTAGTTCTTGTTGTTCAAGTCCTTGTGCTTTTTCTTCTTTTTGCATTAGTAATTGTGCAAATAAAGATTCTGCATTCATTTCAACTTCTTGCGGCTCATCTTCAGTAATAACTCCAGATTTTAGATCGTCTTGAAGTTTTTTAGCTTCTTTTTCATCTTTAACAAAGTTTATAATTTCTCCAGTTGGCAAATCATCTTTTAGGCCAATAACCGTAAATGGTTGAGATTCGCTAACTGTTTGTACAGGTTTTCCATCTTCATTTAAATATGCTCTAACTTTGAAAATTGAATCTTTTGTTACTCCTACAAATCTATCTTTAAGCTCTCCAGATTTTAAAATCGCAAGTGCACCATAACCAATATGCTTATCAAGGCTAGATTCCATAACAAAAGCTTCTGCAATAACACCTTCTTTTGGAGTGTGTGGTTTTAGTTCATTAACTTCGGCCATTAGTTCAATTCCTTCTAAAAGTTCATCTAGTCCAACTTTGTTTTTTGCTGAAATCTCAAAACACATTACGTCTCCTCCGTACTCTTCAATATTTACTTTGTAACTTGCTAATTCTTGTTTAATCTTTTGAAGCTGAACACCTTCTAAATCCACTTTGTTTATAGCAACAATAATTGGAACATTATTCTGATGCGCAAATTCAATAGATTCTTTTGTTTGTGGTTGAACACCATCGTCTGCAGCAACCATAAGTAGAACAAAATCTGTAACTCTTGCTCCACGCTCTCTCATGCTACTAAAAGCTTCGTGACCAGGAGTATCAATAAATGTAATTTTAAAACCAGATTTTGTAGTTACTTCATGAGCTCTAGTGTTTTGAGTAATTCCTCCGAACTCTTTGTCGGCTACTCGTGCACCTCTAATTGAATCTAGAAAAGTAGTTTTTCCGTGATCAACATGACCCATAACAGCAACGATTGGTTGTCTTACATTTTTGTTTTCAGATTTGTTTGGCATTTGTTATGTGCAAAAAATATTCTACGACGTGATTCTACCATAAATAGACATATCTTACGATGATCTTTCTTTCCTCTCCTTATAGGAGAGGATGAATTCCAAGTGAATGAAATGAACTTGGAAGAAAGGTGAGGTCAAGACCTCATCCGGTCCCGACTA
>JAGQLF010000119.1 GCA_020429545.1 Candidatus Dojkabacteria bacterium | reverse complement strand
ACCGTCTAATTCTATTGCTAACATTAATTCAGGACAATAAAAATCAACTATAAATCTATCAATCGGTTTCTGTCTTAAAAATTTATATCCTAGTTGTTTATATCTCAATTTTCTCCATAATTTAGCCTCTGACCAAGTCATATTCTTCCTTAAAAAACGAGCTTTTTGCTTTAATTTTGGATTATAGAATATATTCTTCTTCATAAATAACACCCTCCGGCATAAAGTATGCGCTTCGCTTTACTTTATACCACCTCCCTGAAGGGAGGAAATAAAATGTGGGGAATTAAGATTATTTTATTAGTAATGAACTACTTTTAAATCATTTTTTAGTTAGTATTGTTGTCTTGCTCTTCTTCTCTTCTAAAGTAATAACCCAAAACAAAACCTAGTGTTCCTAAAAATACTCCAGACACTAAAGGTATAACCACACTTAAATTATCAATTATACTAACATGTCTAATTAGTCCATCTAAAACTGCAATAAACATGGCAAATATAAAAACAATAAAA
>JAGQLF010000118.1 GCA_020429545.1 Candidatus Dojkabacteria bacterium | reverse complement strand
CATTCTTTTTTCTTTTTCACGCAAAAATTCTAATTCGGTTGCGGTCATTAATTTTTTGTTTTCAGGTTCGCTAAACATTTTAGCTAATTTTTTATTTTTAGGAAAGCCTCTGTAAGCTCGCAGCAAAGCTATACCGGCTTTATCTTTATTTCCACCCTGATTTAAAAGTTCTTCGGCTTCTTGAACAAGTGAGGCAACTAAACTTGCTTGCTTTCTAAAAAGTCTTTCAACTTTTGGCTTCATCTCATCAAACTTGTGCTCAGTATTTCCGACTGGTCCAGAAATAATAAGAGGAGTTCTAGCTTCATCAATTAAAACAGAATCTACTTCATCCACAATTGCGTAATTATGTCCTCGTTGAACTCTATGATCTTTGTCGATAGCCATGTTATCGCGAAGGTAATCAAAACCAAATTCATTATTAGTTCCGTAAGTTACATCGCATTCGTATATAGATTTTCTAAATTCATTATCCATTGTGTTGATTATACAGCCAACTGTCAATCCGTGATATTTAAAAATTTCC
>JAGQLF010000117.1 GCA_020429545.1 Candidatus Dojkabacteria bacterium | reverse complement strand
ATACTGAGCTCTTGACTATCAGTGATAGTTGTTTCAGTATAGAAATCAAAAAAAGACACGACGCACATAAAAATATTTGTCTATAAGACAATGTATGGACCTATAGTTACGTAGATTCTTGCAGAGCAAAGCGATGCTAGAAGATACTTATCCAACCGGAGGTTGGGAAACGGAATCGATCGAAGATCGATCTGTGTCACCGTTAACTAAAAAGACACAACGCACTTTTAAACAACTTGCTGTTTTAAAAACTAAAACGGCCCTATAGTATAACGGTTAGTACGCCAGGTTTTCATCCTGGTAATCCGAGTTCGATTCTCGGTGGGGTCATATTTGTTGGAAAGTCACTTACACTCTATATATTCTAGACACAAATGAGAAGTAAAACTTACTATGAGACTAGAGCTAAAGAAATTATTAGCAGAGTTCATTATCTGACTCTAGCTACGACTTCGCTTGATGGTACACCGTGGAATAGTCCCCTCTCATACGCTGTTGATAAGAACTTCAATTTTTATTTTGGATCTCCAAAAAATACTCAACACTCGCAAAATATTATA
>JAGQLF010000116.1 GCA_020429545.1 Candidatus Dojkabacteria bacterium | reverse complement strand
AGAGTCTGGATGTATCCGATAGTCCCTATTACAATTATTGCAATAATTACTGCAGACAAATATGCAAAATGGTATGTTGCTGCTCTTGCTGGAATTGGAATTTTATTTTCTGCATATCATAATCTTTTACAACTTGGTGTATTTAGCGAATCTGAAAGTTGTGTAGCAACCGGAACTTCTTGTGCAACACCAACAGTGTTTACTCATATTGGAGATAATATTATAACTTTGGAATTTTTAGGTTTACTTGGATTTTTAACAATAAACATTATTGTCTGGAGTCTAATTTGGGTAGAAAGAAAGAGGTAATTAACTGAAGGCGAGGATCGCGATCCTCGCCTTCTTTAAAGCTTACTTATTTAACTGTGCATCAATCACTTCAGTTGGACGGTTCCCTCCTCAAGGAGGGAACCTAAAACCTTATTACAGATGACTGCTTAACATTAACAGGTGAATATAGTGTTTCTACACACTGAGCAGGTAGTTTGTTCACAGGCTCTATGTTGTGAATTAAAGCACATGTCTCATGATTGCTACATGCAGATAGAGGATCTGTAGTCATAAATAAACTAATTGCAGATGTAAAAATGAAAGTTAAACCTAA
>JAGQLF010000115.1 GCA_020429545.1 Candidatus Dojkabacteria bacterium | reverse complement strand
AAAGACCTTTCTACCTCTGCAGTGAAATCTACGTGCCCCGGAGTATCAATTATATTGATCCTGTGACCATTCCATTCACATGTAGTAGCAGCGGAAGTAATTGTGATACCTCTCTCCTTTTCCTGTTCCATCCAGTCCATCGTAGCACCGCCTTCATGCACTTCACCCATTCTATGAAGTCTACCTGTATAGTAAAGTATTCTTTCAGTTGTAGTTGTCTTACCGGCATCAATGTGAGCCATAATGCCGATATTTCTAATTTTATTTAATGGAGTTTTCCTGTCTGACATTTATTTTATTTCCTGTCCTGTTTAATCGTTTTGTAATAAAATCCTGGATCTTAATATATTACCATTTGTAATGAGCAAATGCCTTATTAGCATCAGCCATTCTGTGTGTATCTTCTTTCTTTTTTACTGAGTTTCCTTCGCCTACCGAAGCAGCCAATAATTCATTAGCCAGTCTCAGAGACATGGATTTTTCATTTCTTTGCCTGGTATAAATAAGTATCCACTTTATCGCAAGAGCAACCCTTCTGTCGGGTCTCACTTCCGATGGGATCTGATAGTTAGATCCACCAACTCTTCTAGACCTTACTTCAATGCTTGGTTGAACATTATTAATTGCCTGCTTGAAAGTATCAAGCGGACTTGATTTCGTTTTCTTCTCGATAATAT
>JAGQLF010000114.1 GCA_020429545.1 Candidatus Dojkabacteria bacterium | reverse complement strand
ATATGGATGCTAATGAAGATCCAAAATTAAAAGAAATAATGAACCAGCTTACTAAGCTTGGATTCTCTTTTTATGCAAGAGATGAAAATGGAATTCCTTTAGTAAAAGGTCCTAATGAGCAGGTTGTAGAAATAAATGTTGCAATTAATTTTGTTAATAAGCAAATTGAAGAACAGAAAAATTCATCTGGAGGTTCAATGGAGCAACCATCAATGCCAAATAATTTGGATATTGCCTCAAGTATTGAAAGTTCAATGGAATCAAAAGTAGAAGATTCTATCGAAAATAATGCCGAAAAACAGGAGAAGAAAGACGTACAACAGGATAAACAGTCAGATGATGTGCCACGAGCACCTATTGCTGCACCTAAGCCAGTTCAAAAAATAAAACCATACGGTGATGGATTCGATCCAAAATCTTTTAATCCATCTGATTTAAAATCAACCCTTAACTTTGTTGAAAAGAATAGTAAAATGTCTAGTAAGTCATCTAATAAATGGCTAGCTGAACAGTTTAAAAAATTTATTGCTGAGTTCAACGCAGGGACAAATAGATCATAATGAATGGTGTAGCTTCAATTACAATTGTTTTCATTTTTGCAATACTTCTTTTTGTGGGTCTAATTTTTGGAGTTAGGTATATATTGGAGCGAATTCGAGAATATATTCTACTTCAAAAATCAATAGGATATGTATTCTTTGAAGTAAAATTACCTAAAAATAACGAAGTAGAGATTAAGGCTGCAGAACAGATGTTTACTGGTCTTTTAGGAATGGGAAAAAAACTTAAGGGAATGAAGAAATTTTTTAGCTCCAAATCATTTATAAGTTTTGAAGTTG
>JAGQLF010000113.1 GCA_020429545.1 Candidatus Dojkabacteria bacterium | reverse complement strand
CATTAGTTACAATTCTAACCTCTAATGCATCTAAGTCAGTCTGTTGACCAACACGAGCATTCTTGGCATCTACAGCAACCAATTTAATTGGGCTGAAAATTGCATCTACAGGAATCATTCCTACTTCCTCACGTTTTTCTTCTTGAGGAAGAGAGTAACCAATACCCTTTTCTACGGTAACTTCTACATCCAACTTAGCTTTTTCATCTGCAAGAGTAGTAATTACATAGTCAGGATTGATCACATCTACTAGAGGGTTCTTTTCTAGGTCAGCTGCAGTTACTTCAACGGCTTTGCCCTTCTCTCCCTTTTTATTTAGTTTCAATGTTACTGGGTCATCACTACGAGATACTAAAGCAATACCCTTCATTGCTAACACTACAGATAATACGTCATCTTTCAATCCAGCAATTGTAGTGTACTCATGCTGTACACCATTTAACTTTACGCTAGTGATTGCAGCTCCAGGAATGCTGGATAGCAGAATGCGGCGGAACACAGTTCCCACAGTGTTAGCATATCCTTTTGGCAATGGACCAACGCTGAAAACACCTTCTGTGTCAGACTCGGATACTACTGTAATCTTGAACTCATTGATTGGGAACATGTGCAAATAATAATAGTTAAGTTTATTTAGAGTACAACTCAATAATTAGCTGTTCACGGATGGAAGGATCCATCATTTCTCTGGTTGGTTCAGCAGTTACTTTACCACCCTTGGCCAGTTTACTTAGCCACTCTGGAACAGGTACTGAGCTTAGCTCTTCCTTAGTTAATTTAAATATATCAGTCTTCGAAAATTTATCTGTAAAAGCAATTTCGTCACCAGCATTAAGAATGGTAGATGGAATATTATGTTTTTTACCATTTAGCGTTATATGCCCATGTGTTACCAGCTGACGAGCTTGATCTCGTGTATTAGCAAATCCTAGTCGGAATACTACATTATCTAACCGCAACTCTAACAATTGCAGTAAGCGTGTACCAGTGTTACCTGTAGACTTACGAGCCAACTTAAAGAATCTGCGGAACTGTTTTTCTAGCATGCCGTAGGTTCGCTTTACTTTTTGCTTCTCACGGAACTGTACCATGTACTCTCCGTATCTACTACGACGATGTCCATGCATACCGGGAGCGGTTGGGCGTTTGCGCCATTTTTCGGAGGTGCCTTTAACTACTGCATTCTCGCGGCGATTAATTCTCCATTTTGGTCCTGTATATCTTGCCATAATTACTATTTCTTAGGTTGTCGGCGTGGTTTGCACCCACCGTGTGGAATTGGTGTAAAGTCAGATAAAGTTGTAATTTTTAGTCCAGCAGCACGTACACCTTTAACAGCGCCGTTACGGCCTTCACCAATACCTTTTACGACTACTATTGCTTCTTGAGCACCTTGCTTCATTGCCTTTTGAGCAGCATCTTGACCAGCTCGAGTAGCTGCAAATCCAGTACTCTTGCGGCTACCTGTAAACCCAACACCACCA
>JAGQLF010000112.1 GCA_020429545.1 Candidatus Dojkabacteria bacterium | reverse complement strand
TTTTACACAAGAAATACATCCTAATACCATTACGAAAATTACTAATAGATGTTTCATACGTTTTTCTATTTAAGATACGACTATTTTTAGATAATTTTCATAGATTAAATCTATCGCTTTTGTAATAGCCGGAGTATAAAATAACTCTGGAAAAGGAATTCCGGAGTTATCATATTGATTGTAAAAATACTGACCAAATCTCTGATTAGATTTAATCCAATTTTGTGACACTTCAAAAACCATTATCTCTAATTCTTCTAAAGAAAATTTAGGACGTACTTTAATTTCATCTTCAGATACGCCTTCGGTATATTCTTTAAAAAATACCATCGAAGAAGAATTTTCGTGCTCAATTATATCCGATATGGTTCCCCAACAACCTTGTCCAGCATTTCCTTTAGGAATATATACTTTATCTCCTATTTTCATAACTTGTATTTTTAAATTAAATAAGAATATTAATCTCAATTGGAGCAGGATTTGCAGCAAAAATCATAGTACCAAATCTCGTAATGACTTGATGAAGTTGCATCTTATACCAGTCTTCTCCATCAATTACTTCTTTAGAAGAAATAATATAATTTTCTATATAATCTTTGCCATATTTTTTCTCCAGTTCTTTCCATCCATAAGAAGTTATTTGAACTAAAACATAATTATTTAGATTTAATTTTGTCATAATTTACTATTTATTTAGTAGTACGGATGATAGGGCTCGAACCTATAACCTCCTGATCCAAATTCAGGTGCGCTACCATTGCGCCACATCCGAGTATAACCTATTGATTCACATCAATAGGTTAAAAATTAAATAATTTGATCAAAAACTTTTTACTTAGAGAGCATTGCTTCCAGTTCCTCAATGGACTTGGATGCGAGTTCCTCATTCTTTTTGTTTTGAATGAGTTCCATAATTCGCTGCTCATTTTGCTTAGCAAGAGCTTTTTCTTGTGCTGCGGCAATTTCTTCTGCACGTACATTAAGAACATGACTAACAATTTGCAAACGCAAATCATCTTTCATTTGTTCTTGTGTACGACGAACTTGTTTCAAACGAGATTTCTTGCTTTTATGAGTCTCGACTTCTTGAGTAAGTTGTGCCTCATAGTTTTCAAGAACCTCAAAATCAACATCCCACAAGTGTTCTACACTAATGTTTCCGCCAAGATTAAAACGAAGTTTAATTCGTCCGGCCTGTTCAAAAATATTCATTTTAAATAATAAGTTTTACGGTACGTTTGTGTGTACCCGAAAGTTTAAGAATAACGTTATCTCTTACTGTCGCATTAAAACCTACGCCAGCAAGTTGCTTTTTAGCAGGCTCTAATTGTCTTACTGTTGCTAATACTTCCATTACTTTGCGGTGTTGGAGTAAGTCTCCGTTGAGATTTTCATTATGAAAACTTCTCATAGGAGTATCGCTATGACATCCGTCTAACATAAAGAAATAATGTTTGTTACCAACATTATTGTTTCCCCAAAAATTAGGAGAAAGACATACTAAGTTTACTTTATGAAACTTACCAGATTCCATTCCCCAAAGTTCTTTGGATTGATTAACTTCTGGCAGATGGTGCTCAATAA
>JAGQLF010000111.1 GCA_020429545.1 Candidatus Dojkabacteria bacterium | reverse complement strand
GATTTTACTTGTAAAATCCTTAATTAAATTTATAGTGTCTTTTACACTATCTTCTCCATGCACTTCATCTAAACTACCACTCTTATTGAGTTCATCTACACAAACTTTATGTAGATATGCAAGTCTCGAAACTATAAACCCTTCTGGTTTGGTTACTAATATGCTTGGGTATCTAAAATCTCCAACCTCAAGATTAATTTTTACTAAACTCTTTGGTAATGTTCCATCAATAACTCTATCAAATGGGACTTTCTCTTCTATTATTCCAGCCAGTCTCATCAACTCACCTCTCAAATAAAAGTGCTCTGTATTATTTTCCCACTCATTTTGGAAGTCCATATCCATTGCTCTTTCAGTAATTAATTAAGTTTAACAGCTCAAGTCAATATGCCAAATTTGAATGATTAGATTATCCTGATAAAATTAATAATGGAAGAACAAGATGCACCCTCGAATACAATTCCAACACTAAGAAGACCACAGCAGCTAAATATTATTTATAATAATAGACCTCTATTCTATACTCAGGAAGAGCTTAGTAATACATATGCTAGATTTTCTATCAGACCTGGCTCATCCGATCCTATACTATCAATCCAATATACTGTAAATGGATACGCCGATGGCTCAGTTCAAATCATGAGTAATGATTTAGCTATAAACCATATCGGACTTGAGGTTCTGCGCAGTCCAATTATTAGAATGGTACGTGATCTCTTAGATCAAACTCCACTGACTGAAGGAACACTATTGAAATCTAATTCAAATATTGAAGGCTTAAACAGTATTATTGAGCAGTCTATTCGTAATATTGCTGATGATAGTTCAGTTACAGAGTCACCTCAAACAGAATCTTAGATCATTACTGATGATTGCTCCCCATTTTGCATGTTCTTAATAATATACTCACCTTTTTCTTTTTCCATTTCACCAAAGAGCACAACATTGCCAATATTTTTCTTATTTGCATAATCTAGAGCTTTTCCCATTTTTTGAACCTCTAAACCAACCGCAACATTTTTTCCTTCTTCTCTTAGCTTTTTAGCTATTGACTGTACTTCAATTTCTAAGGTTTCATCTAAAATCGGCACATAATATCTGATTTCTGATTGCTGATTACTGAATTCTGGCAGTAAATTCCAAGATTCTAAGAATAGCCTTGTCGTTTCATCTCCCGGTGCACAACCAACTGCAGGGAAAGATTGTCCTCCAAAAAGTGATCCAAGTCCGTTATATCTTCCACCTCCAAACATTGCTCTATTGTTTTCTGGATTTTTATCGAATACCTCAAAAACAATTCCGTCATAATAATCAAAACCACGTGCTAGTTTTGGGGAGAATTTTACATATTCTCCTAAACCTAATTCTTCTAATTTTTTAAGAAGCTGCATAATTTCCTCACCTTGGTTTGCTTCTGGATATTCTGAAGTTAAATCTTCGTAAAGTTTATTTACATCTGCTTCAGTTGATCCAACTTTATTTATAAATTGTTTTACCCACTCTGCTCTATCTAGTTTCATAATTTTATCTATTAGTCTAACTGCTTCAGTTTGAACTTCTGGAGTTTGATTTTTTATTTCGTCTCTATTTAATAGTGTATCTTTGCTGTTTACTAAAATCTCAAA
>JAGQLF010000110.1 GCA_020429545.1 Candidatus Dojkabacteria bacterium | reverse complement strand
ATAGAAGAAAATATTATCATGCCTCATAACATCTTTTAGAAAAATCCCATAAGGCCCATCAACAGTTACTTTTTGACCAACATAAAACTTATCAAGATTTTTAGTCCATTTACCAAATTTTTTAATTACATGAGTAATCTCTTTTGTTTCTTCATTAAAATCTGCAATTGTAAATGGGTGAGATTCTCTATAAAAACCTTTGATAGTTAAGTATTCAAACTGACCAGGTATAACTTTTTTTATGTGATTTTCGATTGGCTTTAAAACTAACTTCTTGATTCCATTAGCTTCATCATTGATTTTCTTAACTTCATATTTGTATTTTTTAAATCCAAATTGAAAGATTATTCTATAAAGTGTTAATAATAGATATGTTACTCCATAGAAATACCAAATTGCCGTGTAGCCAGTATTATTAATTGTAAAACCAACTTGCACACCATGAAGAAATATAAATGGAAAAATCAAGTAGCTCATAAAATGAAGAAGCTTCCAACTTCTAAACCCTAGTCTAGTTCTAAGCAAAGCACTACTTATCCAAATTATTAAAAAGAAGAAAAATGCAGTTGTGCCAAGTCGTATTCCTATATCATATGCAGTATCAAACTTGGGGATAAGTAAATTTATACCAAGATTCAGATTGTACAGAATAATTAATAGTGGATGAAAAAACACGATTAACATTCCATATATTCCAATATTCTTATGAACAGATAAAACTCCCAGAATATCTTTAGTAAACAGGTTAGTGAAAGCTCTTATTCCTAAAATATATTGAAACCACATTAAGCTACCTCCAATTAATCCAGCTTGAAGAGCGATCATATATAAATAGCTTTCTGCAAGGTTAGACTCTAAAGTTATTAGCCATAAGTCTCTGGTAAAAATAAAACTAATTGCAATAAAAAAAAGAATTAGTATATATAAAAATTGTTTAGTCATAGTTTAGGTATTTAAAATGCCAGGGTAATTTTTGCTTTTTAAAAATTTACCATTTTCTAATACAATTAAGTAGTCAGTATTAAATTCAGCTTCAATTTTTGCATGTAAATGTGAAGGTGAAATGAATAGAAGGGTAGAAATTGCATCTGCTATTTCGGCACTGTCACTTTTGGTATACACTGCAAGTATATTTTCTGTTTTATACTCATCATCAGTTTTAAAGCTTTTTAAGTGTGTAAAAATTTTGCCAGTAGATTCATCTTTCCACCTTCGTCTATTAGTACTACTAGATGCAATGCCTCCATTAGCAAGGTTAATTGTACCTATGTACTGTGAAGTATCAAAAGGATTTTCTAGTATAAATTTTTTAGGTTGATTATTTAGGTTTGAATATCGTATGTCTCCACCAGCATTTACTAATACTTCTTGAAAATTTTTGGACAACTTGCTATGTAGAATATCGACTAAATATCCCTTACCAAAAGAACCAAAATCCAACTGAGTCCCCTTCGTTATTTTTAATATTTTTTTGCTTTTTTCTAAAAGCCAATGCTCAGTGCTATTCGCGACACCATTTTTTTGTTTAAATGAATAGTCTTTATCATAGCCAATTGATTCTAAAGTATTACCTATGGCTAAATTAAAGTGTCCTTCAGAAAATTGATTTAACTTTTGACCTAAATCTATCATATGTAGAAGATTTTCAGGAGGATTAGCTAATTCGCCAGTA
>JAGQLF010000010.1 GCA_020429545.1 Candidatus Dojkabacteria bacterium | reverse complement strand
TTACATATATTATATTCTTTAAACAGGTAATATACCCTACTCTATATGAAGATCACCCTGTTTTCTATAATGCCTAAAAGTAAATTAGGAAGAATATCTATATATTCGGCAATTCTTTTTTTTATTTTCTTAGGTATATTTTTCTTTAATACACATTTAGATATTAAAGGTGGCGATACATTTTTAGATAATCCACATCTTGCTATTCCAATATCGTTAGTAGGTTTATCTGGTTTTTTAGCTTTATTAAGTGGGACTTTTAGTATATTTAAATATAAAGAGAGATCAATATTTGTATATATTTCTGTACTAATTGGAGCATTCGTTTGTTATTGGATAATGGGAGAAGTTTTTACACCACATTGATTATTAGTTAGCATCTGTTTCTTTTTTGATTTTGCCTTTTGCTAAATAAATAAGGTTATCTATTCTATATTGCCTACCACAAGCAGTTTTGAGCTTGCACTCTACTCCACTCAATTTAAAGTGCTCAATTATTTTTTCACGGATTTCATTATGAGATAAAATAAAAAGACTATCTAAATTTTGTAGATAATCTTTTATTTCTTTAAATGTTGGCATATTTCTGTAATACTAAAAATCTTGAAGCCTGAAATTCTCCATTATAAGTCTTCATATCCTCTATCTTATCTACTAATACAGTCCAATTAGAATATAGATCGTTTATAGTTTCATCAGTAAAAAAGAATTTTTTTTCATTACCATTAGGATACAGTGGAGGCTGTGGTAGAAAATCAATAAACATGTGTACAGATGATATCGGGACCTTTTCAATAAGAAAATCTAATTTATGATTTACTTCAATTTTATCTATAAAGTGTAGTGAAAAGAATGCTATGACGTTCCCAACTGGTAATATGTTATTTTCTATTGCCTCAAATTTTTGATTGATTTCAGTTATTCTCGAATCATTAATGTTTGAATTTGGATCAATAGTTGTTACTTGAAATCCTAAGTCAGCTAAATATTTAGCCTCTTTACCTTTGCCAGTACCGATTTCTAAAACAGGAAGATTTTTATTAAATATTGATATATGGGTCTCAAAAAAAGATTGTTTTACTCCCATATCCTTTTACGATTCTTTTTCATCTTATCATTAATTGATTTCTCAGCATCTACATTTAGTTTTGTAGCAAGGTCTAAAAGTACAATAAAACAATCGCCTATTTCATCCTCTATAGAATGAATTTTAGATTTATTTATATCGTCGGTAGCAACTTGAGTTGTGTGAGATCTACGTATGGATTTGGATAGTTCACCAAGTTCTTCAGTTAACAAGGCTAATTTTTCGTGAGTAGTTTCTGAGTCAAAACCTCGCTCTGAGGCAAAATCTGCTATTTCTTTTTGTATTTGGCTTAGAGTTTTCACGAGTATTAGATTATTGAATTCTAGTTCTCGATACAAAATTTGCTTCGCAAATTCCACTCGAACTGACATTTAATATTTTAAACAACCGCAATTGCTGCTACATTATCATCATCTTTTAGCTTCATTAATCGGACACCACTTGTTTGTCTTCCCTGCACAGGTAAGTCTTTTGTTGGTATTCGGACAGCCTGTCCCTTAGCACTCATGATTAATAATTCTTTATCAGGATGATCTAATAATCTTGCAGTTGCAACTTCACCAGTTTTCTTTGTAACTCTCATAGCAAAGATTCCTGTTCCACCTCTGTTTTGTTTGGTAAATTCAGAAATTTTAGACATTTTTCCATATCCCTTGCTAGAAACTGTTAGAACAAAGTCCTCTTTATTTCTAACAACATCCATAGAAATCATTGTGTCACTTTCTTTTAGTCTAATTCCTCTAACTCCTTTTGAAGATCTACCTGTTGGTCTAACATCGTCTTCTACAAAGTGAATTGATTTACCTAGTTTTGTGATTAGGATTACATCATCTTCTCCAGTAGTTGGTCTAACCCAAACCAGTTCGTCACCATCGTCAAGAGTAATTGCTATTAGCCCATTAGATCTAATATTATCGAACTCATCAAGCGCTGTTTTCTTAACAACTCCATCTTGTGTAGCCATTAGAAGATATTTATAGTCTTTTCCTTCTTTCTCTGTCTTCTCTTCACCTTCTTGAGATACATCTTCATCTAATATTGCTCCACTTTGGGATCTTGTTAGAACACTAGTTACAAGTTCATCGTTTTGCATTTGAATTAGATTTACTAAAGGCAATCCTTTAGCAGTTCTAGAGTACTCTGGGATTTCGTAAACCTTTAGTGAATATACTTTTCCTTTGTTAGAGAAGAACAATACTTGATCGTGAGTACTACATTTGAAAACATGTCGGACAGAATCGTCATCCTTGGTAGTTTGTGCTTTTTTACCTACACCTCCTCTCTTTTGTTGCTGATAATTCTCTATCTTTGTTCTTTTAATGTAGCCTTGTTTGCTAATTGTAATAAGGGTTTGTTCTTCTGTAATTAAGTCTTCTTCGTTAATCTCCCCTACTTTACCTTTGAATACTTTTGTTAATCTTTTATCTCCAAGCTTATCTTTTAGCTCAGCAAGTTCCCCTATAATAATATCAATAACCTTTTGTGGTGTTGTTAAGATTCCTAATAGTTCTTTAATTCTCTCTTTTACTTCTTTGTATTCTTGCTCAATCTTAAGTCGCTCAAGTGCTGCAAGCTTTCTTAGTTGCATATCCAAAATTGCTTGTGATTGAATTTCAGATAGTTTAAATCTCTTCATTAATTCTGTTTTTGCAACTTCAGCATCTGCAGATTCTCTAATGATTTTAATAATCTCGTCAATATTATCTAGCGCAATCATCAAACCTTCTAGAATATGCTCTCGCTCTCTAAGTTTTGCTAATTCGTATTCATTTCTTCTTGTTACAATTTCTTGTCTATGAGAGATATAAAGCTCTAAAATTTTCTTCAAAGGAAGCAGTTGAGGTTCTCCATCTACTAGAGCTAGCATATTGGCATTAAATGCTTTTTGCATTTCGGTGTATTTGTATAACTGATTCTCAACAGTCTTTGGAATTACATCTCGTTTTAGTTCAATTACAATTCTGATTCCTTCTCTATTAGACTCGTCTCTTAGATCTGTAATACCTTCAATTTTTTTATCTTTATAGAGATTTGCAATTTTTGCGATTAAAGCTGATTTATTTACCTGATAAGGAAGTTCTGTAACAATAATTCTGTATTTTCCTCCCTTCATTTCTTCAATTTCAGAAACAGCTCTCATTAATGCTCTACCCTTACCAACTTCGTATATCTTTTGAATTTCTTTTGTATCATAAATTTCACCTCGTGTTGGGAAATCAGGACCCTTTATATGTTTAAGTAAGTCCTTTAGTTCTACACTAGATGCAAATCTTCTAAATCTAGTTTTGGGCAATGAGTCTAAGTCTACAACCGTTTTTACATCGTCTTCGTAATTTACTTCTTTAAAAGTTTCATCTGGTTCCCAAATATTCTCTTTACTCAAAACTTCATTTATTGCATCAATAACTTCAGTTAGGTTGTGTGGAGGAATTTTAGTTGCCATTCCGACAGCTATACCCTCGTTACCATTTACTAATAGATTTGGCAGTAGTCCTGGAAGAACTTCAGGTTCTTCTTCATTTCCGTCATAATTTGGTCCGTAATTTACAGTACTTTTATCTAATCCTTCTAAAACCTTTGCTCCGTATTTGTCTAATCTAGCCTCAATGTACCTCATTGCAGCAGGTGGATCTCCATCGATTGACCCAAAGTTACCTTGACCATCAACCAATGTATACCTCATATTGAAGTCTTGGCCCATTCGGACAAGGGCGTCCGAAATAGATGAATCTCCGTGTGGGTGGTACTTACCCATAGTTTCTCCAACAATTCTTGCAACTTTTTTATATGCACTTCCAGGCATAATATTCATCTTCTGCATTGTGTACAGAATCCTTCTTTGAACTGGTTTTAATCCATCTCTAACATCAGGTAATGCTCTAGCTACAATAACGCTCATAGCGTAGTTAATATAACTTTGCTTTAGCTCTTCTGTAATACTCTGCTCTCTAACTCCAGAGACAACAATTCCTTCATCTTGTGGCTTTGTTTCCTCTTTTTTTTCTGTATTTTCGTCACTCATAATATTTAGCTTCTTGCTGCGAGCCACTGGCTGCTAGCTTTTTTATAATTATATTTTAATTCCCGATATTATGCCGATAAATCGATATAATTCGAACATACAAATTTTTCTAATTTACTAATTACCTAATACCTAGTTAACTTTATTAAACATCTAATTCTGCCTCACTACTGTAAGTTTGTATATATTTCTTTCTTGGAGGAACTTCATTCCCCATTAAAATATCAAATAATCTATCTGCAGCTTCTGCATCTTCAATAACTACTTGTTTTAGAACTCTAGTATCTGGATTCATTGTAGTTTCCCAAAGTTGTTCTGCATTCATTTCTCCCAAACCTTTAAATCGCTGAATAGAAGGAGCTTTTGCTGATTTTCTTTCTTTCAATAGTTTTTGTAGTGAAGCATCGTCTTTTACCCAAACTGTATCGTTTGCTGAGAAAGTAACTTTATATAAAGGTGGTTGAGCAATATATAAATGCCCATTTTCTACAATCTTTTTTAAGTGCCTATAAAACAGAGTCAAATTTAGAGTTGTGATATGTGCTCCATCTACGTCAGCATCGGCCATTAAAACAATTTTGTGATATCTAAGTTTTGAAACATCAAACATATCTCCAATTCCTGTTCCAATTGCCTTAATTAAATCGGCAATCTTTTCACTTGCTAAAACTTTGTCTAGCCGGTACTTTTCAGAGTTAATTGGCTTACCAAAAACAGGTAAAATTGCCTGGTTATGTCTATTTCTACCTTGCTTAGCAGGTCCACCAGCTGAATCTCCCTCAACAATGTATAGCTCACACTCCTCTGCCTTTTTGCTTGAACAGTCAGCGAGTTTTCCTGGTAATCCACTTCCTTCAAGTGCACCTTTTCTAATAACCGCATCACGTGCAGCTTTAGCGGCAGTTCTTGCTTTGTTTGCTAATATTACTCTACCAGTAATCGCTTTTGCCTCTTTTGGGTTTTCAATTAAGAAAGCTTTTAACTGAGCTTCAATTAATTGTCTAACTGCACCCGTTACTTCTGTATTATTAAGTTTTATCTTTGTCTGTCCTTCAAATTGAGGATCTGAAATCTTTACTGAGATTGCAGCTGTTAATCCTTCTCTAACATCATCCCCGGTTAACTTCATGTTCTTCTCCTTCTCGTTTCCAAACTCATTTATATAATTATTTACAGTTCTTGTTAGAGCTGTTCGCAATCCAGAAAGGTGTGTTCCTCCCTCTGGATTATGAACATTATTTGCAAATGCATATTCTCTACTTTGTAAATCATCTGTATATTGAATAGCCACTTCAATATCAACATCATCAACAACATCTTTTGCATAGAATACTTTCGTTTGAATTGGAGTTAAGTGCATGTTTATGTGACGCACATAGGATTTTAATCCTCCATCAAAAAAGAAACCGTAAAACTTATTTCCACCACCTACCTTATTTGAAAAGTTAAATCTCACTCCTCCATTTAGGTAAGCGTGTTGCCTTAATCTATCTAGAATAACCTTATCCTTAAATTCAACTGAATCAAATATTGTATCGTCAGGAAGAAAGTTTATCATTGTTCCTTTCTCGTTTGTAGTTCCGACTTCTTTTACGGGTCCTTTTGGTACCCCAATTTCATATTCCTGAACATGTTTTTTCCCATTTTTATAGACTTCGATTCTACATTTCTTTGACAATGCATTTACCACTGAAAGTCCAACTCCATGAAGACCAGAGCTAACTTTATATGTATCACTATCAAACTTACCACCAGCATGTAAAACTGTTGCTGCAAGTTCAAGAGCACTAACTTTTTCTGTCGGGTGAATATCTACAGGGATTCCTCTACCATTATCTCTTATAGTTACAGAACCATCTTCTTCAATTATGACAGAGACATCTGTAGCAAAACCCGCAAGGGCTTCGTCGATGCCATTATCTACAAGTTCCCAAATCAAATGATGAAGCCCATCTGAATCAGTTCCACCAATATACATTGCAGGTCTCTTCCTAACGGCTTCTAATCCTTTTAGAACTTGTATATTTGATGCTGAATATTCTTTTTCTGCCATAATAGCTTTTAGCTCTTAGCTATTAGCAATTAGCTAATAATCTTTTGCTTTGTAATTCAAAAATAAAATCTTAACTCATATGTCATGGTGAGCAAGTCGTTCCATGAATTGTAAATCACGATTTACCCTTCGACAGGCCCAGGGTGACACTATATATATCAATATTGCCCTTACTTTATACCACGTTTTTTAAAAAAATTATCAAAAAATTTATGTTTTAAAGCTATCTCAAGCTCCCCAATCGAAGGTGTGCTATAAACTAAAATAGCCGCAAGTAGAATTGCCATTATGCTAATTAAAATATCTACTGGGTCAGGAAATCTACCATCAACATAAATTTGTATAAATTCGTCCACAACAGCAATTAGCGACGAAATTGTTATTGCTATAACTACTAAAAGAGTTTCAATTATTAATACAAATTCTGTGTCATCTGCTTTTTCAGCCTTCGAATGCCATTTAGAAAGTCGCTTAACGGTTGTTCTAAATGTTGCTAGTAATGATCTGTAAACAAGCAAGAATAATACTCCATATAAAGTTATCCTATAAAGTGTTTTTATTGATTGTTCATAGATGTCATTTGAATCTGCTAAATACGGAACAGTGGATAACCAAAATATTATTGCAATGAAAAGTGAAGTTGTACCCCAAGAATATAAAAGAAATGCTAACTTTTTATTCATAATTCCCTAAATTTAATAATATAGATTGAGCAATTAGCTTTGTATTAACACCTGACGAATTAGCACTATTCCATTCGCCCAATAATTCTACCACATTCTGATTGTCTTTGCAGGTAATTGTTTCACTATTTTTAATAGAAAAAAATTCTAATAAACTGTCTAAAAATTCTTCGATTTTTCTTCTATCCTGTGAATAATCATACACTAACTTTTTTTGTTCTGCATAGTTAGATTTCAAAAAAAAGTCAGCTAAATTATTAGATTTGTTAGTGTTATCTTCATCCCAAGACAAGATCTTGCATCTTGAAATTATAGTGTCTAATAAATTATTTTTCGAATGAGTGGTAAGGACAATAAATGTATTGTGATTAGGTTCTTCTACAAGTTTTAAAATCGAATTTTGTGCTTGTACAGTAAGCAAATGGGCATTGTATATTAATCCCAACCTAAACCCGGATGATTTTTTTGAATTCCATTCATGAATTTGCTCAATATGCTTAATTCCAATACTTGGATCATTTTGAATTATTATTTCTAGAGAAGTATCTGGGTCTTTTCCAGTCATTTCTGATAAAAGGCCGTAAGCTTTTCTTTTCAATTCAATAAGGGTAGAATTTTTCTTTGCTATAAGAATATACGATTGTAAGTGCATATAGTTAATTTAGTTACTTTGGTTATAATTTCTTAGGAAATAGTGTAAATTATATACAGCTAACAGTACAATATAACATATGAATTCTGTGGATCAATCACAAGCAATGCAAAATAAAAATTCTAGATCAGTTAGGGGGTTTAATAACCTTCTTGATGCACTTCTTTCTAAAGGATTAATAACAAACGAAGTTTTCAATTCTGTAAAGTTTGAATCAATAAATTCAGGCAAAAGCTTTGAAGATATCCTTTTAGAAAAAGGAATTGTAAGTGCAGAAGATATTGCCAAAACTCTTTCTGAAATGAGAGGTATAAACTTTATTGATATAAACAATATTGCTATACCAACAGAAGTAATTCATACGCTGCCTTTAAACGTAGCAAAAGAAAATGAGGCCGTAGTTTTTGAAATTTTTCCTAACAAAGCCAAAGTTGCAATGAAAGATCCACTAGATCTTCAGCGAATAAAGTATATAGAATCTGTTTTAGGGCGAGAAGTTGAGGCCTACTATGCATCATCTACAGATATTGATACTGTTTTGGATACCAAATACGGTGCTCAAATTGGAAATGAGGTTGACCAAGCACTTGAAGAAGTAACAGTAAGCTCGGATGCTCAGAATATAGGTGGAGACATGAATTTAGGAGATGATAGTTCTTTAGGTAGTGCTCCTATAATAAAAATTGTAAACATGATTATGCAATATGCGGTTAAGCACCAAGCATCTGATATACATATTGAACCAAGAGATGGAAAAGTATCTGTAAGATTTAGAATCCGAGGTGTTTTAAGTGAAAAGTTAACTATTCCTACAAAACTACTCTCTGCAGTTGTTACTAGAATAAAAATTCTTTCAAATTTGAAAATTGATGAACATAGAATTCCTCAAGACGGTCGTTTTCAAATTCGAGATAACGGTACAACTTCTGTAGATGTGCGTGTTTCAATAATGCCTAGTATTTATGGGGAAAAAGTTGTAATGAGAATTTTGGAGAAATCTAAAGGTATACTGGATTTAGAAAAGACAGGAATTAGAGGACTTGCTTTATCTAGAATTAATGAAGGATTGAATAAAACTCAAGGAATAATTCTAGTTACAGGACCAACGGGGTCAGGTAAAACTCAAACATTAGCTAGTTCGCTAAAGATCCTCAATAAACCTTCGGTCAATATTATTACACTGGAAGATCCTGTAGAGATCAGAATTGATGGAGTCAATCAAACTCAGGTGAATTCTGAAGTAGGATTAACTTTTGCAAGCGGACTTAGAGCAATACTTAGACAGGACCCTGATGTAATCATGGTTGGAGAGATTCGAGATAAAGAAACAGCAAGTCTTGCTGTTCAGTCTGCACTTGTTGGACGTTTGGTTCTGTCCACAGTCCACACAAATAGTGCTGCCGGAGCATTTGTTCGTTTAATTGATATGGGTGTAGAACCATTTCTGCTCTCCTCTACGGTTAACTTAGTGCTTGGGCAAAGGTTGGTTCGAACTTTATGTGATTCTAAAAAACCATATAAGGCATCAGCAGCTACAGTAAAAAAGTTGCATGAGGAATTAGATGTTCTAGGAGGTATAACGATCAATAAGGCTGATGGATCACAGGTAATATTTGATAAAAATACTTCAGAAGTAACTTTATACGAAGCAGTTAGTACACCTAACTGTCAGTCAGGTTATGATGGAAGAACAGGAATTTTTGAAGCACTAAAAACATCTGAAAAAATTTCTCAATTGGTTGTACAACGAGAATCAATTAGTAATATACAAAAGCAAGCAATTAGGGAAGGTATGATAACAATGGTTCAAGATGGTTTTATAAAAGTATTGGAAGGCATAACAACTATTGAAGAAGTGCTTCGTGTACAAAATAATTAGGCTGTGAGATACTAAATATTAAATAAGTTAGCTAAAATATATGCCATTAATTAACATAAATCCAAATCAAAATATAAAAACTTCTCCTCAGGCTGATGTTCCTAATGGAAATAATTTACTAGTTGATAAAACAAATAAACTAAATGATAATTTGCCTTTGCAGCAAAATATTAGTGTTACAACATCTTCTGAAGGAATTAAGGAATTTAATAATCCAGTACAAGAAGTTGAACCTCAAGTTTCTGATCCATCACAAGGACTTGATCAAAGAATCTCAAACTTATCCTCAGAGTTATCAAAACATAACAATAGTAATTTAGAAAATAGTACTGGGATTACCAATAATGCAAGTACGTCTCCAGAGCTCAACATTAGTCAGATGCCAGACATAAATTTTGAAGAAGTATTAAAAAGAGCGATAGCGGAAGAAGCATCAGATGTACATATCACAGTAGGTCATAGACCAATTGTAAGAATAGATGGTAGGCTAAAAACTTTAAATTTTAAGATAATATCGAGTCAAGATGCCGAAGATATGGCAAGACAGATTGTTGAGAATAGAAAGAATATCTTAGTGGAAGACTTAAAACAGATAGATTTGAGCTATACAATGCTAGAAAGAAGGTTTAGGGTTAACATTTTTAGAACTATGGGGGATATATCTATTGTGATGAGACTTATTCCAAAAAAAATACTTTCTATAGATGAGCTTGAATTACCACAAATATTAAAAGAATTATCTAAGGTTCCTGCAGGGCTAGTTTTATTAACTGGTCCAACAGGCAGTGGTAAGTCTACTACTTTAGCTGCTGTTTTAAACTATATAAACACAACAAGAGCTGAACATATAATAACTTTAGAAGATCCAATTGAGTTCGTTTTTCCTAAAGGACAAAGTTTAATTGATCAAAGAGAACTTGGACAGGACTTTAATGAGTGGCCAGATGCTTTGAAAGCAATACTAAGACAAGACCCAAATGTTGTGCTTGTTGGAGAAATGCGTGATCATGAGACAATTTCATCAACTGTAACTGTGTCTGAAACGGGGCATTTAGTATTTGCAACATTGCACACAAACTCAGCATCACAAACAATAGATCGTATAATTGACGTATTTCCTGAAGCCCAACAATCCCAAATAAGAGCTCAGTTGGCACAGGTATTAACTGCTGTAATAGGTCAAAGGCTTGTACCACTCCCAGGAGGAGGAAGAAAAGCAGTACATGAGATTATGATTGCAACACCAGCTGTAAAAAATGCTATTAGAGAAGGTCAAACACATCAGATTGATAATATGATTCAAACAGGGCAAGATTATGGTATGTCCACAATGGAATCTGATTTAGTAGAATTGATTAGACAAGGATTAATCTCGGTTCAAACAGCAAAGGAAATAAGTATTAGGCCAGAAGAATTAGATATATTATTATCACAAGTTTAAATATGGCGTTATTTAAGTACACTGTTGTAAATTCAGCAGGAGGAAAAATACAGGGAACAAAGGAAGCTAAGAGCAAGGACGATCTTCTCCAATTCTTAGCCAATCAAGGTTTCACGGTTTTATCTATACAAGAAAACTTAGGTCTTAACTTTGGTGATTTAGGAAATATTGAACTTACAGGCATGAGTTTAAAGGATAAAGTCTTATTATCTAAGCAATTGGCAACGATGATAGGTGCTGGAATACCGCTTATTCAAGCAATTAAAATCATTGGTGATCAATCTGAAACAAAGTTTGTAAAGGATAAGTTTGATGAAATTTACAAAAAAATTGAAGCTGGGTCATCACTCTCTTCAGCACTAGAACAGGTTGGAGGTATTTTTTCTGAAGTACAGATTAATTTAATTGCAGCTGGAGAAAAAAGTGGAAATTTAAACGAAATGTTAGATAAGGTTGCTGAAGATTTAGATAAATCCAAGAATTTGAGGGGCAAAATATCTGGTGCAATGATTTATCCTGCAATAATCTTTGTTGTTTTGATATTGATTATGTTTGTAATGATAATTTTCATGGTACCGCAGATTGAGCAATTGTATGAAAGTTTAGGTGCGGAGGACATTCCTTTAGTTACTAGAATATTGGTTACAATTGGTGAATTTGCATCTAGTCCATTCCTTATTATTGCAGTAGTTTTAGGTGTAGCAGGTATAGTTGCTGCCTACAGGTATATGGTTTCTGAGCCTGAAAGAAAAATGATTGTTGACAAGATTTTCCTTAAAGTGCCAGTTTTTGGGAATTTAATGATCAAAATTCAGTTAGCAGAGTTTTGTAGACTAACAGCAATGCTTATGAAAAGTGGTATTCCAATAATTGAATCTATTACAATTGTGTCAAAAGCAATGCCTAATGAGGTATTTAAGAAAGTAATTCTAGATAGTAAAGAAGATTTAACTAGAGGAAATACTTTGTCTATTGGACTAGCAAAAAATAATATAAATGAAGCTTTTCCAACAATTTTGATTAGAATAATCTCTACTGGTGAAGAATCTGGAAAGCTGGATCAGGTGCTTGAAGATATGAATAAGTATTATGAGGCTGAAGTAGAACAGATAACTGGAAATTTAACAAAGTTGCTTGAACCATTTATACTTGTGGTGGTGGGTGGAATGGTGGCATTTTTAGCTATTGCAATTTATCTTCCGATTTATACTGTGGGTAATTTTATAAACTAATAATGATTCAAAAGAAAGGGTTTACACTAATTGAGTTGATGATAGCAATGTTTATTATAGGTGTCTTAATTGCGTTATCTGTATTTGCTATTCAGCTTGTACAATCTAGTGTGAGAAATACTCAGAGGATTGATGTGTTGAATACTGCCAATCTTTGGTTCTCTTCATATCATATAGATAATCGTACATATCCAGCTCAATCAGAGATTGATTTAACTCCTGATGCAATAACGTACACTAAAGGAGGTGTTACAGAGGTTATAGTTGAACTTTCAGGGGCAACTTCTGGTGCTAATTCTACTTCGACTAGCTCTACAAGATATTGTTATCAACAAACAGGAGGCGTCTCTGGAGCTACATTTAAATTGGCTTTAGAATTAGAAAATGGAAATATAAAAGAAGTTGGAAATGCTGCTGCCGATTGTACTAACTGGCTGTCACTTTAACTTGACATTGCATTAAATGCTGTTTAAGCTAAGTTAAGCAAAAAATCTTATATTTTATTTCGCTTCATATTATGAATAAGAAGAAAGGGTTTACCCTAATCGAGCTAATGGTAGCTATGGGTATTATTGCTGTTTTAGTAACAATGTCTGTTGTTGCTATTCAGATTGTACAAAGGTCTTTGAGAGATACTCAAAGGCGTGATGTGCTAAATACAGTTAATCTTTGGCTAGCTGGTTATTACAATGATAATGGAAGATATCCAGGTACTGCACAAATTAACTTCAATGGTGCTAATGGAGTAACTTTTACAGGTACAACTCCTGCTACAGATATTGTAGAACTTTCAGGAGCAACTTCTAATGCTGTAGACTCAGATTCAGATGGAACAGACTATTGTTACTATAGTGCTACAGGAGCAAGTTATAGACTTGGTCTAAAACTAGAAAGTGGTAGCGAAGTACAATTAGGAAATGAAGGTACTGACTGTGCAACTTGGGATACACTTTAAGATAGTATTAAATTAGTATGAAGCGAAAAGCAGCAGCTTTCAACCTCATAGAACTAATGGTAGTCATGGGAGTAGCTGCTGTTTTGATAGTAATTGGACTTCAAGGAGCTTCAATAATACAGGAAAAGTCTAGAGATTCTCTAAGAAAGGACACCTTAGCTCAAATTTCCGAAGCAATAAATGCTTATAGAATAGTGACTTTGAAGTTCCCTGTGTCAGGGCAAGTCACATTTCTTCAAGACGGTTTTTATATCGATGGTGTAAAGCAAGTGAATTTTACAAATAATACCAAATCCGGTACAAGTACTACCAATTCTCAAACTAAATATTATTACAATCTTTCTTCTAGCGGATATTTAGTTTGTGCACAACTAGAATCTGGGAACATAGATTCGATTGGAACTGGAGAATGTCCTAACCCACTACCATAATGTATAAGATGTCTAACTTGTACATCATATTTTACTCTACCCTTCACTAATCTAGTGTATACTGATTTATGAATATATTTTCGGTAATTCTATTTGCGTTTATAGGTTCTTGTTTAGGTAAGCTTTTTTTTGCCTATATAGAATTTGAAAATAATATAGATTTTAGAAAGAAGTTGTTAGAGGCAGGTGGCATACCATGGAGATATCTACTTTTATTTATTTGTACTCCAGCGTCAACAACAATAGTAGATCATTCAGCATTTAAAGGTAAGCGGTCACTATTAATATTAACTGAAATTTTTGGTGCAATCTCTAATGGGTTATTTGCCTTGAGCATTGCATATTTATATGGAGATTCTGTTTTGGATTCATCATATTTAGTACATTTCTTTTTCTTCTATTTTGGACTAGTCTCTCTACTCTATCTATCTGTGTACGATCTTATCTATTTAGCTATACCGATTAAATTTACAATGAGAATTTTATTTGCATCAGTAGTAATTCAAATCATCATATTTACTTTCAAGACAATCGGTATCTTAAACAGTGAGATTTTTTCTAGCATAGGTACAATCGGAAACATCGCGGGTTTTTTAATTTTGTATTTAGGGACATTTGGCTTGATTTTAATAACAAAGGAAGAAGGTATTGGGGCTGGAGATGCAGATATTAATGGTTTTGTAGGCTTAATGCTATCAATTCCTGGGGGAATTGTTTTTATGTTTGTGACAGTATTTGTGGGTTCTATAGTTGGACTTGTTTATGCAGGCATTTTAAGAAAAATTAAAGGAGTAATAATTCCAATGGTACCTTTAATTTGTATTGGATATACTATAACAATAGGTTTTGGAGAAAATCTATTGAAACTGGTAACTACAACTGCACTAATTGATCTTTTTATCTAAAATGAAGAAAAGCGCGTTCACACTGATAGAAATGCTAATAGCCATGAGTATTATGGTTATTATCTTGAGTTTTGGCACCATTGGTGTAGTTAGGTTTAGAGACTATATTGAGGTGCAAAATGGATATTCAGATGTTGCTACTTATGTTAGAACTATACAAAATAAAGCAAGAAATTCTATTGCATATACCACAATAGCAGGAGTTCCAGTAGCACCGGATTACTATGGTATTTATATAGAGGATAACAACTTCTCTTTATATGCTTGTACTGATTCCGGAGGTTCTCAATTAGATTGTGTGGAACAAGAAGGTAATATAAAGTCAAATAGTTTTTCTAATGTAGAAATAGAATTATCGAGCGGTTGCCCAGGGAATTTGATAGCATTTAAAAATTCATCTTTAGAAATTATTGCAGTTATTGGCGACCAAGTATTGGGACAATTAAATAATGCCAATATTATTTCAACTGGAACATGCGACATTTTAGTAAGTCATGTAAATGGCGGATCAACAAGATCTATAACAATAAATCTAACTCAGAATTCAATAGATGAGCAATAGACAAAAAAGAAAAAAAGCGGCTACTCTTGCAGAAGTAATGATTGTTTTAGGTGTGATCTCAACTGCAATGGTTGCTTCAATAAGCATTATGATTAATTCACTTGTGAGAATCAAGGTGAATGATATTGAAGATAGTGCAAATTCAGTTATGATCAAAGCCTTAGAGGCAGCAAAGTCTCCAGCAACAATATCGTTATCTCAAGATATATCAGCAGTTGCAGTAAATTCTTCTGTATTTTTTTCATTAGACGAAACAGCAAGACTACAGTATGAGATTAATGACACCGTTAATACATCTTGCACAAGTCAAAATAAATATAATGTTAAGACTCTTTTGCCAGATGATGTAAGCTCAAATTCAGAAATTTGTGTTCAGATTGAAATAATTCCAAGACTAGGCGTAAATAGCAAGAGAATATACGAGATTGTTGTTAGATCTTTTTATGTTTTACCAAACGGTGATGTCAGGGCTAATGTTATTAAAGGTTATAGATACGGTAATGTCTAAATATATAAATAAAAAAGAAGCTTTTTCTCTGGTTGAGATGGTTATAAGCATTGGTATCGTCAGCATAATTATTGTGATTTTTTTTAATTCTCTTTTAATTTCACTTAGTGTTACTGTTAAAAATACTGCACGAAGTAACATGAGAGAAGAAATTACGTCGATTGCAAGTTTAATTCAGCGAGATGTTAGACAGGCTGATTTGGTTGATATATCTAACTGTTCGGGTGATTCTTGTGAAATAATTGTGGACCAGGAAAGAGTAACATGGTATTTATGTGGTACAAGTATTTGTAAAGAGGATGGAAGTAGCACTATAATATTTCAGAGCGAATCTGATATCGAATTTACAACATTTACATTTGAACCTGGATTTGTGCAAGACCCAACTCAAGCAAAAAATAATATTCTTATTACTTTAGTAGCAGATCATACAAACAATGCACTTGAAATAAATAATATTATTAGACAGGTTTCTGTATCTACAAGAAATTATGAATTATAAAGAAAGAAAAAAAGGACAGATACTGCTAATCACTCTACTCGTGCTGATGGTATTGGCAGTGGTTATAGTTGGTGTCGTTATTGTGACAAGTCGAGATACGTCTCAAGTTGTGGCAAATCAAAAGTATGAGCAG
Organism: Candidatus Dojkabacteria bacterium; assembly: GCA_020429545.1. Lineage (GTDB taxonomy): Bacteria > Patescibacteriota > Dojkabacteria > J137 > J137 > JAGQLF01. The sequence goes on along the minus strand of JAGQLF010000010.1, from coordinate 5,535 downwards.
TTACTTAATGTTGCAGAGGTGGAGCTACAGAGGGTAATTGATAAATATGGCGATACTACAATACCATTGAGTGATTTGAGTAATGATAGCGATTTAGATAATTATGTTACTAGTTGTGAAGTTATCAATAGTTCAAGTGAAATTGGCTATGAATGTAAAATCAATGATGATAATGCACTTGGATTAGACTTAGACACATCTATTAGGGTTATAGAAGATAAAAATATAGAGGGATTAGAACTTTATAAAGATGAAACAATGTCTTTTGTACTTGATGGTTATGATCAGAGTTTAGATATTACATGGGACCAGGATATTGCAATGGAAATTGCAATTACTTACTTTGAAGATCTAGATTCTGATGGAATTTGGGATACAAATGAACCTTTAGATGAAACAAGAGATATCTTTGACGCATTTGGTGTTTATGATAGCTTAGGCGGAGCTGCAAATTTTAACTTTGTTTCGCTTAATGGAGGAAGAGGAACCAGATTTAATATTAGTAATATAGTAGATCTTCAGTCAGTTAATTATCAGACTACCTCTATATCATTAACCGCACGAACAAGAAATAACCTGTCAGGTCCTACTCTTTTAAATATGATACCTAGCGATCCAGCCTCATTTCCATTTCAAATTAGGTCATTTAAAACTTCAGTATATGATCCTAATGACTCAGAAACACCTGTAGCTGAAATTGAATCATTTATTTCTATAGAGACTCAGCTTGATTCAATATTCAATTACACAATCATTACAGATGGAAATATTACCCTTTAAAAACAACTGATATTTCTTTAATATAAAAGTATCTAAAATATTTAATAATTTTTTTATGGCAAAAATTCCTGAATTTTTCGCACTTGATATTGGTAATTCTGCTATAAAAACCTGTATGGCAAGACCTTCGACAGGTGGTTATACAATTGAATCCTTAAATTCCGTGAGAATAAACTCCTCTCTTTTAGATAACCAGAGTGATAAAGGATTACAGATGTTGTCCGAAAAAATAACTGAATGCATAAAAGGTGCAGGATTGAGTTCCAAAAATGTGGTAATGTCGTTATCTGAAAAGGTAATTTTCTCTAGGTTAATTACAATCCCTGCAATGCCAGATAATGAACTTGAAGAAGCTGTTCACTGGGCAATAAAGCCATTAATTCCAGTACCAATCGAGACACTTAATGTAAGCTATGAAAGAATAGATTCTGTAAATAAAAATGGGAAGGAATTTATAAATTGGTATGCTGTTGCAGCACCAAAGGAACTGATTCAGAAATATCAAATATTAGCTAACAAAGCTAAGTTAAACTTATTAGCAATTGAGACAGAAGCTCTTGCTATTGCACGAGCACTGTATAAAAACTACTCTGTTGCCGAGGATTCTTTTGTTGTAGATATAGGCGCAAATAGCACAAATTTAATCATAGAAAGAAAAGGAGTTGTAGTTTTCTCTCAAACAGTTGGCACAGGTTCAAATGATTTTACAAAGGTTATTGCATCGGATTATGGTTTAGATGAGATAAGGGCTGAACAATACAAAATGACATATGGAATTGATTTTTCAGCTGGTGATGGAAAGATAGCTAAATCAATTCAGCCTGTGGTAGACATTATTGTTAGTGAAGTTTCAAGAACAATTACTTATTACTCAAGTAAAATTGGTGGACAAAGAATAAAGCAGGTTTACATTACAGGTGGAGGAAGTCACTTGATAAAACTTGATGAATACATGAAAACTAAACTTGGTATGGAAATTATGAATATGAATATTCTGAATAAAGTTAAAATGTCTGGAAAGCTTACTAAAAAATATAATCAAGATAATATTTCATCATTTAATGTTGCAGTTGGCCTGGCATTAAAAGGAATATAAAATGGCAGTTCAAATAATTAAAAGCAAATACAGAAGACCTAACTATTTCTCGTTCAATCTTTTGCCAAAACAAAGCGAAGATGAAATTAGAATATTAGAAGAACGTGATGACACTACCCTTTACGCTTTTGTGTTGGTATTTGCAGGAGTTTTCATTTTTTTGATTTTGAACTTAATTAGAATTGTTGCTGTGCAAGCAAGGGCTGATTATGTGCAAGATCAAATTGATACAGTGCAGGAAAATATTGATTCTTATAATGCCGTTATTGCAACACACGGTGAAATTTTTCAAAAATCGAATTTATTAATCGAACCGCTTACCAAAGATATAGCACTGTCAAGGCTTTTAGAGATCTCTACATTAATGACTCAAGATGAAGGTAGAATAATATCGTATGGAAAACTTATTACTGGTGGTTATACATTGACCGTAGAAGTTGAGAGCGATAAGAATGCAATTGATATTTTAGGGAGAGCCAAATTAATCGATGAAGTAAGTGAGCCATATATCACTAACATTGCTGATGATCCAATAAGTGGCAATATTAAAGTCACTATAACGTTTAATATTATTCAGGATGAAACAAATATTCAATAAAAATGAGTAATGATCAAAAAATAACAATTGATAAGGCTTTTGAGCTTAATAAGAAGCAGAAAAAACATAATGCTGCTTACAAAAAATGGATTAACATTGCAAGAATTTACGTTATACCAATATTGGCTATACTAATCTTTTTATTTATTTTGTTTGGACTCACAATTCCTCAGGTATTTAGAATTTTTGGATTGATTGGAGAGATTGGAGACTTGAACGATAGACTTGATGATAAAAAGAAAGAACTTGTAGCTGTACAAGGTTTGAATGCAAATGCTGATCTGTTAAAACAAGACTTGGAAATACTAAATTCCATTGCGCCCAGCGAACAAACAGAGGTGGTTAATTTTCAGCAAAAGATATCAGAATTGGCAAGATCACATAATTTAGTAATTAACAGTCAACAGCTTAACGAAAACACCACAGGAATCGCTGAGAGCTTCATAGAGAGCAATGAACTACTATATTTAAGGGAATTACCAAATGTTTTTGAAATAACTGGAAACGTGGGTGATGTATTCGATTTTATAGATGATCTAGAACAAATTGATGATTTTATTATTGTAAATGAAATGGATCTTAGTGCTGGACAAGAAGATACCTGGAATATGACAGTGAATCTGATTAAGTATCAGTTTTCAGAAAGAAGTTCTGGTGAGGATTTATTTAACGCTTATCTACAAGTTCCAGTAACAGTTGTTATAAATTCAAATGTACAAGAGTACCTTGACAAGAAGAGAGGTGTACAAATTGAAGAAGTTACAAGCCCAATCCAAGAAGTTAATCGGAATTCTATCTTAAATAATCAAGATGATGAATCAACTTTAGAAACATCAGATCAAGAAGATGAAGGAGATATAACAACAGATCTTGATATTGAAGATACTCAAAACCTTCAATTAATTCAATTAAATCAATAAACTCAATATCATAAAGCTATTGCATAATAATACATCCCCTTAATTAAGGGGATGTAGTTGAGTGTAACGAAATCGAAGGGATAGGAAATTATTTAGCTGTTTCTTCTTCAGCAGGCGCTTCTTCGCTAGTTTCTTTAGCAGCAGCTTCTGCCTCTTTTGCAGCCTTAGCAGCTTCTTTAGCTTGTTCTGCAGCATCTGCTTTAGCAGCATCTCTTTCTGATTTCTTTCTTCCAGCTTTCTTAGCGAAAGGTTTTGATTTCTTATCTTCTTTTAGTATCTTTTCCTTGATTAAAAGTCTTTTTACTGTCTCAGAAGGTTGAGCACCTACAGATAACCAGTATTCAATTCTTTCTTTGTTTAATTCAAGAACCTTGCTCATAGGAGAAAAATGTCCAAGATACTCAATTGCTCTTGAATCTCGCTTTTCTCTTTTAGGTGTAACAACAACTCTGTATGCAGGATTGTTCTTTCTACCTACTCTTGTTAATCGCATTCGTACCATTTTTTGTATTTAAATATTAAATAATTACTATAAATTTATGTTCTGAGTGCATAAATCTATATATTTATTGACTAGGCTTAAAGATTTTATCAGAAAAATGCATTATAGTCATGCATTATTTGTAGGAAAATGTTTGTCTACAAGTTCTTGCCAATTTTCTAGTGCATCGCTAGCTGCAACTTGCTCTGCGTTTTGTTTACTCTCTCCGTTTCCTTTACCAAATATTGTTTCACCGATTAATACTCCCATTGTGAAAGTTTTATTATGATCAGGTCCTTCATCTGAAATCAATGTATAAGTAGGTGTAATCTTTAATTGTTCTTGAGATAATTCTTGTAATTTAGATTTTGCGTCGATGTCTAGTCTATTGTCTACAATGTTCTGCACTTTGTAATAGATTTTTTCTTTAATAAATAACAATGCAGAGTCAAAGCCTTGATCTAAATATATTGAACCAATAAGAGCTTCCATTGAGTTTGCAAGAATATATTGCCTATCTCTACCACCAGTTGCTTCTTCTCCGTTGCTCATAAAAAGATACTTTCCTAATTCAAGTTTTAAAGCTTCTTCAGCTAGAGACTCAGTTCTAACCAACGCAGCTCTAAAGCTTGTTAAATCTCCTTCTGGAAAATTAGGATAGTCATTAAAAAGCATTTGTGTTGTGGCCAGTTCTAAAACTGCATCTCCAAGAAATTCTAAACGTTCATTATGCCCATTTGGTGTATTTGGATTTTCATTAACATAAGATCTGTGTGTTAAAGCTTCCTTCAATAGTTCTGGGCTATTAAAACTCAATTCTAATTTATTTATAAATTCATTTACTTGCTGGTCCATCGGTTAATGTTTGATTATTTAAAATTGCACCTAAAACTCCATTTACAAATTTACCACTTTTTTCGCTACTTAGGGCTTTACTCAAGTCAACTGCCTCGTTAATTACGACTTTTATTGGTGTTAATTTGCCTACAAAGCCTTCAAATACGGCTACTCTTAAAACAATAAGGTCTACAGGATTGATTTGATCTAGGGGCCAAGCTGGAGCATATTTTTGAATTGTCGCATCTAACTCTTCCGTATTTTCCTCTACTCCTTCAATTAATTCTTCATAAAGTTTTCCACTAAATTTCTTTTCCTCTAAAATAGAAAGAAGTGAATTAGGTTCAAAAACCTTATAACCTACATGTGATTTGTCTTCTTGAAGTTTAGTGAAAAGATACTGAATTGCGAGAAATCTAGCTAGTCTTCTTGGATCTGTTCTGGAGTTTGTGTTATCTTCCATGAGTATATTTTACTCTTCTCGCATAACTTTTACAGAGTTATATTCAGGGTTTTTCTTTGTAACTCTATGAGCAGGTACTAATTTACCAGTCACAGGTGATTTTACAAGGTGAGAACCACCAAATTTTTTGATTTTCTTTGCTTTTCTTATTTGTTTGTCGTATCTTTCTGCTGCTCTTGTACTGTTTCTCTTACTTGCTGATCTTCTTCTTTTCGGTGTTGCTGCCATTTTTCTTGTATTTAAATGTAAATTGGACTTGGTAATTTTAGCATATGGTCTTGAATTAGGAAATACTAATTGCAGAAATTCCAAATCCAAAGCACGAAATTCGAGACAAATTCTAATTTCTAAACGAAAAAT
>JAGQLF010000109.1 GCA_020429545.1 Candidatus Dojkabacteria bacterium | reverse complement strand
TTATATTATAGTGAGTAGTAGGCTTTTTTGAAATGCTTCGCCCACGCAGTGGCTCAAGCAACGGATGTATCCGTAGCGTGAGCAAGGATATATCGTTGGCGAAATGAAGTGTTTCGCCGACACGTCGCTCAAGCGAAGCGAATTTTTTATGTATAAAAGTATATTCTTGTTAAAAATAAGTTTGAGAAAATTACACAAAAAATGGTATAATAAACCGTATAAAAAAGACAATTTCAATATTATAAGGGGGAGGAAATGATACCTAAGTATAGCGTTAAAAGGCCATTTACTGTGGCAGTTGCAGTTGTAATGGTATTTATACTGGGGATAGTGTCTTTTTTTGATATGAAAACAGATTTATTACCTAGTATAGATCTTCCATATGCAATGGTACTTACACAGTATCCAGGAGCAAGTCCTGAAAAAGTAGAAATGTCGGTTACAAAACCTATTGAACAAGTTGTATCTACTGTAAGTGGAGTTAAGAATGTATCATCAACATCTAGCGAGAATGCTAGTATGGTTATGATAGAATTTGACCAAAACGTAAACATGGATTCAGCAATACTTGATGTAAATAGCCAACTAGATTTAATAAAATCAAGTTTTGAAGATGGAGTTGGTTCAAGTTCAGTTATGAAATTAAACCCAGATTCAATGCCTGTTATGATGTTAAGTGTTGATGTTAAAGGAATGGATATAAAAGAGTTATCAAATTACGTTAGTGAAAACGTAGTCCCAAGACTTGAAAGAACAAACGGAGTAGGATCAGTTAGTGTAACTGGACTTTTAGAAGAAAAAATTCAAATTAATTTAGATAACGATAAGATTAGTTCTGTAAATAAAAAAGTAAAATCAAAAATTGATAATGAAATGGCAGAACAAGAAAAGAAATTAAAAGATTCTCAAAATCAAATAGCAAATGGAAAAAGTCAATTAGAGGAGCAATCAAAAATTCAAAAAGAAAATTTAGTTAATGCTGAAGTTGAGCTTCAATCAGCTAAGATTAAATTAGAATTATTAGCATCTCAGTTAACTTCTCAAGGAATGAACAAAGAAACCTTAAATAAAACTATTGAAGAAACTTCAAAATCTCTTAAAGATGCAGAAAGTAAATTAAATGACCTTCAAAATGAATTAAACAATCCTGCACAAAATAATGAAGAGTACATAATGCAAATACAAGCTCGAATAACTGTCTTAAATACAACTATAGAGAATTTAAAGAAAGGTATTGATACTGCAAAACAAGGATTAGAAGCTTTAAATTCACTAGATAACATAAAAGAACAAGAAAAGCAACTAAAGATAGCTCAAAATAAAGTTAGTGAAGAGTTAAGTAAAGCATCACTTGAATTATCTTTAGGTGAATCTGAGCTTAAAAAGGCTAGTGAGCAGTTGAAAGCTGCAAAAGAACAGGCTTATGAAGCATCTGATATGACAAATAAGATAACTCCAGAGATGATAAGCAATATAGTAATGGCTCAAAACTTTGCTATGCCTGCTGGATATGTTTCAGATGATGACAGTAAACATTTAGTTAAAGTTGGGGATAAATTAAGTTCTATTGAAGAACTTGAAAACCTATTATTATTTGATATTAATGGTGTAGGAAAGATTTATCTAAAAGATGTAGCATATATAAGCAAAGTTGATAATTCTAAAGAAACATATGCTAATATAAATGGCAATGATGGTGTTATGATATCTT
>JAGQLF010000108.1 GCA_020429545.1 Candidatus Dojkabacteria bacterium | reverse complement strand
ATGTGCTCTTTCTTATGTGCTCGATATACCTGAATTCAATGGGATATATAGTAGTAAAATGTGTGTTCAAGCAAATTGTCCTGCCATACATAGAGAAAATTGTAGTTTTTCTAATGAGAAAAATACCCCTGCCCCTGAGCTTATCAAGGATGCAATAGCTAAAATGGGCATATATAGGGATGCTTTCATTGATACTGAAAATAGAAAAATAATAATAGATGGAAGTATTAGCCATGCTCAAGCAATTTACTTAACTCAACGGCTTAATTACCCAATTATGGGGAATACTGGAATAGATAGTGAAAATGAATGGGGAGGACCTGTGATAGGTAGACAAGACTTACATTTACCTTTTAATACAGAGATAGATTATGAACTATAAGAAGATTCAACATCAGTCTGAATATGTACGCAACATCTTTCGTGAGATAGAACCTATTAAATGGGAAGCAAAGCACTATGGTATAGAATTAATAATACAGACAGGGCATCTTGCTGATATTATTTTACGGCAATCCCATAAACTAAATAAATATTCTGAGTTGGAAAATACAAATATAATTAGTGATGAAATATCTGACATACTTTTAAATTTGTACTCTATAAGTATAGAAAAAAATATAGATATCAACTCGTATATCTCAGATTACTCCCTAAGTAATTCAGTAGACCCACTTAGACATACTGCATTACTTTCGGGATATATTTCAGAAATAACCTTGTACCTGTTTGAAGAAGATGATTCAACTAGAGCACTAGACGATATGCTGGAAAAGTGTTTCAAATTAACAATCGATTTGATTGAACATTTCGATGTTAATATTGAAACTGCTTTTAGCAAGATGGTAAATGAATCTGAAGTATTTGTTAAAAAAAATAAAATATGAATATAGAAAACTTACAACCTGAAAATACTTATAATTGCCATAGAATTCTATTAGATCTAGGTTCTGAATCACCACCTGAAAATCTATTGCAGCCTCCTGAGCCTATTGAACTTGAATATCATCCTAAAACACCCTATATTCTAGTAAGAGCGACTGCATTTCAATGGATCGATCAAATAAGATCAGAACTAACACGATTAGATATTGAAGTTTCAGAAGAAATTAAAATCCCTCAGTTTGAAACTTTTTTAAGGCATTTATATCCTGTAAATCCTAGCAACGAAAACAGCTATTTATGGCTACATCTTAGCAGAACATTTTTAGGAAAGGAGTTGGCTAATTTAGGATATGTATTCATATTAGATAAATCGCATTTAAATAACTATAATGAAATTTCTGATGCTAAAAGAAAAATTCGATCATATTTAGGTATCACACCTTTTCGTCTATTTTATCAGAATAGAGTAATTGATACAGACTTACATCATATTCATGCGCCTGATGAAGGAAATATAGAGTATGAATATTCTTTACTGAAATCATATTTAAGTGTAATATCAAACAATGAGTAAAGACAGCGAAGAAAAAGTACAAATATACAATTGTTTTAATGAACCAACAAAAATTGCTACTAAGAAAGATGTTCATAGTAAAGGTTTATGGCATAGAGCTGTAGCTTTTATTATTATCGATACTAAGTCCAATGAGATAATATTCCAACATAATGAATCTCCTGAAGAGTTATCTCAAAATGAATTTTTTGTTAAATTGAATGGAGGGCATATTCAGTATGGTGAAGAGCCTATAGATGGGTTTAGAGAATTAGAAGAGGAACTAGGTTTAAAATATAAAGCAGATACATCCTTATTCATAGGCACATATCAACTATCTGTGCAGTTTTCGGATAATTTTATAAATAATGAATTTATTTATTTTTATATAGTCCCA
>JAGQLF010000107.1 GCA_020429545.1 Candidatus Dojkabacteria bacterium | reverse complement strand
ATTAATAGATAAAAAGGAATTAAAATTCTCTGATCTAATTTCTAGCTTTACTAATTTAAAAAGTAGTAATAATACCCAAAACGTTATTGACGATTTTAAAGTAGGAGAAAACTTAAACTTTACGCATGTTGATACAGTAACTAATGAGCTAGAATTTAGTATAAAAGGAGATATTATTACTGTTTGGCTAGCTGGCTATGATTTTCCAGTTAGAACAGAATTTTTTGGAGAAGACTGTGAAAAAATTAGCTTAGTTGATCCACTAACTCAAAGATCAGTTAAGGAAGTTGATTTTATAATTACAACAGCTTATTTACCTTCAGATAAAGGCGAACTAGAATCACTTCATATTAACTTAAGTAATAAAGATTTGGAAAAAATTGCATTCACAGACAGATTAATAACAGAAGACATTAATTCATATTTCAAAAAAGGAGAGCTAGATTTAATAGAAACAGACTTTAGCTTTCCTCCTTTATTTTTTTCAAATAAATCTGTAGCTGAAAATGAAATTGCGGTTCTTAAAAATAAGGGTTTTAAAATTTTAATTAATTCAAAGCGAGGTGAGAAAGAGATACCTGATGTAGATTTAATGTTTCTTTCATCTACAAAAGAAGGCGAGGATAGCGATCCTCGCCTACAGATTTCAATTGATAAAGAAAAGATTGAAAAATTACCTGCAGGTTTTATTTCAAATTCAAATAAAGTTGCACTTTTTACAGATAGAGAGCTTTACGGAGCAATAGATTTAAGAAGTCGAGAGGCAGGCATTAAATCTAAAATGCTTCAAAATATTTTGCGTCAGTTTGAAGGAGATGTTTCTATTGGAGATTATGTTGTGCACGAAGATTATGGAATCGCAATTTATGCAGGGTTAGAGCAACAAGTTGTAGAAGAAGTACCAAACGATTATCTTTTACTTAAATTTGCAGATGACGATGAGCTTTATGTTCCTATAGATCAGATTTCCAAAATCACGAAGTACTTGAGTAATGAAGGTGCATCTCCAAAACTAACAAGACTTGGAAAAAAGAACTGGAAAGAAGTAAAAGATAGGGTAAAGAAAACTACATTCTTAACAGCACAGCAGCTAATCAAACACTATGCAAAAAGAGAAACAAGCAAGGCAAAAGAAATTGACAAAAAAGATTCAGATGGATACAAGGCTTTTGTTAAAAAGTTTGAGTTTGAGGAAACAGCAGATCAGATTAGATCAATAAACGAAGTAATTAATGATTTAGAAAAAGATAAGCCAATGAACAGGCTTTTGGTTGGCGATGTTGGTTTTGGTAAGACAGAAGTGATTATGCGAGCTAGTTTTAAAATTATTGAAAACAACGGCCAGGTGGCACTACTTGCCCCAACTACAGTTTTAGCTTCACAACATTATTCTGTATTTACAGAACGATTTAAAGATACTAATTATAAAATTGGTTTGGTTTCTAGATTTAATTCTGTAAAAGAAAATAGAGAAATTATTGATAGGGCAAATGATGGCAAAATAGACATTTTAATCGGAACACACAGGTTACTTAGCTCAGACGTTGCATTAAAAAATCTTCAATTGTTAGTTGTAGATGAGGAGCAAAAATTTGGAGTAAGGCAGAAAGAAAAGATTAAGCAAATAAACTACGGAGCACATGTGCTAAGTGTTAGTGCAACCCCAATTCCAAGAAGCTTGAGCCTGGCATTAAGTTCAATTCAAGATATTTCAATTATCTCAACACCGCCAAAGGGAAGACTTGGAGTAAATACTGAGATTATTTTTGAAGATTGGAAAAAATCCGCAAATGCAATTCAAAATGAAGTGTCACGAGGTGGACAAGTTTATTTCGTTCATAATAGGGTAGAGA
>JAGQLF010000106.1 GCA_020429545.1 Candidatus Dojkabacteria bacterium | reverse complement strand
AGAAAATTTAGATCAAGAAAACGAACAAATTCAAAAAGATTTGATTGATAATAAAATCTCTCCAATTGAAGCTGGTAAAAGATTACAAAATAACAACGAATCACGACGAAAAATTATAGACGAGCTTGTTAATGCCAGAGAAAAAAATGAACGCAAGCTTACACCTTACGAAGAAAAGGTTGCTAAAAAAGGTGCTGAAATTAAAAAATTAATGGCTGAAATTTTATACGCTCCAAAAATTGGTAAATCTATGGAAGATGCGCTTAAAAAGTTAAAAGACGAATTCGACCAAGTAAAAAAATATAAAGTAACAGAATCAAACGCAAACGACGATGAGACTATAGCAAACGTAGATAAACGTGACAAACTTGCTAACTCAATTTCTGCTCAAGCAACGCATATGGCAAGATATGCAAAAATAGTTTCTATCAATGTAAATGAATTCAAGAGTGCAAATAGTGAACTTGAAGAATTAATAGGTGCAAGAAGTTGGGGTTATAATGTAGTTGTGCAAGTTGGAACTTTGTTTGTAAGAGGTGCTAAGAATATTGATATTAGCGTAACAGCTAAAAATATTGCTAAAACAGGTAAAATGCCTCGCTAATTACCAATATCCCCACGTCCAATACCCTATCTTCCCTATTCCCTGTTTTTTTAAATATTCAGATTTAGTTTCCACCGAACTTTCATCTTCAAACCATACTACATGTTTGTAATGTTCATCATCTGCATAGGTAACTTTCATTTCAGCCGAATCTTTGTCTCGAGCAGATGTACAGTTTGTATAGTTACAAGAATCAATGAATGCTTCTTCAGCAGAAGCTAATGTAACTGCAGTTGCCGCTTTTAATGGTTTGTCTTCACTTCCCAATGTCCAATTGTAACCATACATGCCAAAAATTACTGTTAATTTTTCAACAGGGACATCTTGGCTAAAATCATGAACCATTTGCTGGAAATCGTAGCCATATTCATGTTGTCCTTCAAATGGAAAGTTGGGGCCTGGCTCCCCTCTAGATTTATGAAAATCGTACGCCATTATTAATACTTCATCTGCTTCTTTGCCAATAACTTTTACATCGTACGGACGACTTCTATAATATGTATCGCCATATAAAGTTATTAAAAATGCAAGATTTTGATTTCTTAGTTCTTTAGAAAATGATGTGACAAAAAGTGAAATATTATCTTTTACATTCGTGAATGGTATTACAGAGAGCTCTAAATCTAAAACAATACCATCAAATCCATTATCATTTGCTAGATTAATAGTTTCATCTATAATTTTTTGTTGAGCTTGTGTATTTTCAAGAATTTCTAGGTTACTTTCTGCATTCAACATACGAAGTGTTAGATATGTTTGTGAATTATCAGTAGATTGAACAAACTTAGAAATATTTGCAAAGCCCTGATCTTCCTTATTAATGCCATCTTTGGTTGCAGAAATGCCAAAGTATATTACAGAATCATAACTAGATAACTCCGATGTATTAAACATATTCCAATATGGCACAAAAACAGTTTCAGTTTGAGATTGAACTGGAATAATAGATTCTTCTGAATTAGATTTTTCTCGTTGTGTTTCTTCAACCATTTCAGTTGAATCGGCTGGGGTATTTTTAAGAACTTGGGCATCATGATGTTTTATATATATGAATCCAACACCAAGAAGTACTATCCCAAGAAGAAATAACTTCTGCATCTGACAATTATACCCCATAGCTTAGATTCGTCATCCCGAACTTGATTCGGGATCCTATTATCAATTAACGAGATGCTGAAACGAGCCACTAAGTGGCCCCTTCGGGGTTCAACATGACGTATTTTGGGAAATGAACTAAATAATTAAGAGTTGAGACCTTCAATTGTGTAAAAATTGGCTATTGAAAATTTGCTATAATAACTC
>JAGQLF010000105.1 GCA_020429545.1 Candidatus Dojkabacteria bacterium | reverse complement strand
AATTAACCCAAGACCTTATGTACCATATATTGGAGCGTATTAGTTAAAATAAGTCTGTGAGAATATCAAGACAAGCATATTACAACAGGTTTTTGTTTATATATTTCTATTTGATTATTGTTACTATTACCCTTTGGTTTTTAGAGAAAGATTATTATGGTGCTATTTGGGTTCCAGAAAAGATAATGACTTATTTAGGGCAAATATCTGGATTTTTAGCCATAGTTTTTTTATCTCTTAATTACATAATTTCTGCTAGATATAGCTTTGTTGAGAACTTGATAGGTGGTTTGGATAGGCAATATAGGTTACATATGTATACAGGAATAGCCGCATTCTTTTTAATAATTCTTCATCCTTTATTATTAGCTCTACCTAGTTTAGAAGTGGGAAGTTTTTTCCAAAATTATTTTATACCATTTAGAAGTAATAGTTTTGGCCAGAATTTAGGAATACTTTCTTTTTGGCTTTTTACAATACTGTTATTTATTTCAAGCTCAAAAAAACTTTCTTATGCAATTTGGAAATTAACGCATAGTGTAATAGGAATACCTTTTTTGTTAATTGCTGCACACACAGTTCTGTTAGGTTCGAGTATGGAATATATGCCACTTGAGATCTGGACCGCACTTTGGCTTGGACTAGGAATCTGGTCATTTATCTATAAAGTTTTCTTATATGATTTTATTGGTCCAGTTTATAGATTTCAAATAGAGAAAATTGAACGTCCAACAGAACTTTTACATGAGCTTTATTTAAAACCTATTGATGGTAAAGCATATCATTATAAACCGGGTCAGTTTTCTTTTGTTCAAATACTAAATAAAGATGTCTCCTTAGAGCCACATCCGTTTACAATGTCTTCAACTGCTGATGAGAACTTTTTGCAATTTTCTATTAAAGAATTAGGGGATTGGTCTAAGTCAATGGAAAAGGTAAAAGTGGGTGATAAAGTAAAAGTAACTGGTCCTTATGGTCATTTTACAACAGATAATCTTAGAGACTCGAAAAAACAAGTCTGGATTGGTGGTGGAATAGGAATTACTCCATTTTTAAGTAAGATTAGAAGTGAGTTAAAACATAAATCGTGTGAGAATATTTACCTGATTTATTCTGAAAGAAATAAAGAAAACGCATCTTTTATTCATGAGATTACTAAGCTTGATGATGTACAAACTCATCTAAAAAGTATTATCCATTTCTCTGATGAGCAGGGATTTCTATCTGCAGATCAAATTTCTGAATGGGTTGATGGTTTTGAAGATACAATATTTTTAATGTGTGGGCCAAAACCTATGACTGAATCCTTATCAAAACAGCTAATTTCCAATGGAATAAGCCCTGATGATATTATCTTTGAGTTTTTTGATTTTAAATAGGTAACTAGGAGATTAGATAATTAGTAAAATAGATAACTAAGCCTCCTCATTATTTTCGTCTTGCTTCTCTGTTTTAAATCTTAATGTAGTAAAAGCATATCCTGCAATCGTATAACCTAAATAATTCTCAGAAGATGTAATTTTTGGCCTTACTAATGGTAAATGGCTTATGTCAAAATCGCAGTATCTATCTTTAGTTCCTTCAGTCTCATTCATATCTGAGCTTATAGTTTCATTTATATCAGTTTCCATAAGAATTCTTATTGACTAATACCTAATTTACTAATCTACTAATCTACTAATCTACTAATCATCTTAACTTACCGGTCAGGGATTCGAACCCCGATTGTTGGATCCAGAAACCAAAGTCCTACCATTAGACGAACCGGTATTAAACTTTACTTACTATCAGCTACTATACCAGCCCTACTCCATCTACGCCAAGGCTTCGATGGACTAATGCGCAGTTCTTTTCAGTCTTTGTTCCAACAAGTTGGAACTAGCCTTCAAAGCTGCTTATTGAACATTAGACGAACCGGTAAAAATACATAT
>JAGQLF010000104.1 GCA_020429545.1 Candidatus Dojkabacteria bacterium | reverse complement strand
TCCCGCTGTTTTTTTTGAAATAATAGTTGTATCAGCCATATAAAATTATAACCTAATGAAATCTATAAGAACTTAATTATAAATTTCGAATATGTTCAAATAAAATTTGTCCCGCTATTGCAGTGTCATTACCAAACCTGCTTGTATACCAATTTAATTTTTCTTCGTATTTTTTAGGAAGTTTACTTTTATAAAGATCAGTAATCACTCTTTCAGACCATCTATCTATTGGAGTAACATTTTTATAACCTAATGAGAAAGTTAGTATACAATCAGCAACTTTATTACCAATTCCTCTGAAGCTCATCAATATTTCTTTCGCTTCGGAATAACTTAAGTTATTTGGAATATTAAAGCCCTCAGCTAGCCTTTTTGATAGTTGTTTGAGATTAGTTGTTCTATACCCAGTACCACTTTTAGCAATATCTTCTTCATCCAAACTACTTAAAAAATCAGATGATGGAAATAAATAATAACTTCCAAATTCAGTTGTTATTTTGATATTTTGCATTTCCATTAGTTTATTTAAAGATTTTTTTATCGCATTTATATTCTTATTAGTTGCCAGCACAAATGAAATCATAGTTTCTTCTAATGGCTGCTTTAATATGTGAATGCCTTTAAAGCGTTTAAAAGATTCATTCAATATTGCGTCCGAACTTAATAATTTATTTGTTAACTTATAATCAGGATTGAAATATTTACTAATAAATTCAAAATCATTATTGTTAGGATAAGTTTGCCAAAACCAGTAATTATTTACATTCTGTAATATAATGATTTTATCTATAAAATGCCCAATATATTTATTGGTAAATTCTTTTTCCCAAAGAAATGTTTGACCGCTGTCTAAAGTTTTAGTAATATCCAAGTGAAAATAATTGAACTTATTCATATATTTATTATACTGTACAAATGGAATTTGATCCGCTACAAGATACCAAAGACGCCTCGAATGAGAATCTTTTAACGCAAGAAGAGCAGATTTACCAATATTTAACAGGCTTGAACTATGGCAGAGTTATAGATTTGGCTGATGCTCATCTAACCTCACAGATTGCTAGAGTAAACGATTTAAAAGATCAGAATGTAAAAGTTGAGTTAATTGGAGTAAGGGCTATTTTAAATGAAATGGCCAATTACGTATACGATAGAAGTGTAAAATTAGAGCTTGTAAGTAATTTAATTGCATACATTCTCGAAAAAGATATTAACTTATTTGATAGTCAGTACACTAGCGATTTAAAGATTGGCCAGTATCTTGCAGATATGGTTTACAACGATCAATATAAACTTTCTGGAATTGAACGAATGCATAAATATCCGGCTTTATATAGAAATATCTGGAATAAAATAAAAGATGATTATGATCCAGTATCAATTTTAGGTATTAGAGCTAACAATTTGCTAAACAGATGGGGGAGTAAAAGAAGAACTAGTTATGGCTTAAATATTAAGAATTTAGATAAGAACTTACACTTATTATCTTTTCTAGAATCTAATGAATTAGTTCGAACATCGCACAGATATGGTGAAGAAATTGATCCACGTAGCTATTTAGCAGATAAATATCTATTTGGAGGTTTTTTATACACTCAAAAAGAAGTAGCAGCTGATATTGCTTATCTACATACTTATTCATATCTTGAACATGCTATATAATGATTCTAGAGTGACTTAATATATTCTTGAGTTATAATAGAGTACATTCTAATTGTCTTAACTACACAAAGCTCAGATAACTTTAATCTTTTTGGAGAGGTGCATGAGTGGTTTATATGGCAGTCTTGGAAAGGCTGTGTATCTTATGATACCGCAGGTTCGAATCCTGTCCTCTCCGAATTTTGAAACTCACTAAAGAACGTGACTATATTTGTGCTAAAAAGATTTCTATGATCACAATAGAGTAAATAGATCTTCAGGGTCTAGTAGATTAGATGTGTAAAGAAGAGGTATTAGTGAAATAAATAATTTTTGTATATCACTTTTGTAATTATTTGGATTTCTTGTTAACAAATGTGCAATTATTACGTAATCATTTATATCTACGAAATCAGTACTATTTCCCTTAAAAA
>JAGQLF010000103.1 GCA_020429545.1 Candidatus Dojkabacteria bacterium | reverse complement strand
AAGTGCCTAAAGAGAGCTTTTTGAAAATCTTAACATACTGAAAACAGTAAAGAATAATAGAGATGATTTAAAAACCAGTTTTGTAGTGCCTAGTTAATTATATATGTTGACATTATTAAAATATACATAGTATTATTTTAATTATGTTTATAAGAAAAAAAAGATCTCCCAATACACCCAATAGAGTTTCTATACAAATAGTAGAATCTGTTAGAAAAGCAGACAAAATAAGCCAAACTATAGTTAAACATATAGGAATTGGAGAAACAGAAAAAGAAATTCAAGAGTTATGGTCATTAGCTGAAAGTATAAAAAAGTCCTTAATAGAATCTAGGCAACCAAGTTTACCACTATTTGATCCTCAAGAGTTATGTGAATCTAAACCTATAGAAGAAGAGGCTCTAAATGTTAATCTTAAAAACTTAAGAGAAGAACAAAGATACAATGAGGGTATAATAGAAGTCTTTGGTAAACTTTACGATGAACTTGGTTTTAACAAAATATTTAAAGACAAATCTAATGTAAACAATTCAATTTTAAAGAGTTGTGTTTTAGCAAGACTAGCTAACCCTTCAAGCAAGTTAAGAACATCAAGTTTACTAGAGGATGACTTTGCTATTTCTTTGCCTGTCCAAAAAATATACAGGATGATGACAAGGCTAGGTAAGCAAAGCGACACACTCCAATCTTTAGTTAAATCTGCAACTTTAAACTTAGTTAACAATAAGGTTAATGTTTTATTATATGATGTTACTACATTATATTTTGAAAGCTTTAGAGATGATGAGCTAAGAGACTTTGGGTTTAGTAAAGATTGTAAATTTAAAGAAGTTCAGGTTGTCTTGTCATTAGTGACAACTGAGCATGGGTTACCTATTCAATATCAAGTATTTCCAGGAAATACCCAAGAAATAAAAACATTAATGCCGTTTATAGAGAAACTGAAAAAAGATTTTACAGTTGAGAATATTGATTTTGCAGCTGATCGAGGGATGTTTTCACAAGAAAACATAAAAAAACTAGAAGAGGCTAATATTCAATATGTGGTAGCGGCAAAGTTAAAAAATATGTCTAAGGATATTAAGGAAGAAATACTAAAAGTAAAAAATGAGAATCCAAAAGATGAATATAAAACAATAGAAATTACTTATAAAGATAAAAGACTCATAGTAGCTTATTCACCTACTAGAGCAAAAAAAGACAAGCAAGACAGAGAAAGGCTAGTTAAGAGATTGGCAAAATTTACCAGTAAAGATGGTAATATTGATCTTAAAAAACTAGTGAACAATCAAGGAACAAAAAAGTATTTAAAGTTTAATAAAGAAAACTCAAACTCTGCGACTATTAATAGTGAAAAGATTGAATTAGATTCAAAATGGGATGGCATTTTTGGATACATTACAAATTCACAGTCTTCCGCAGACAAAATAATTGAAAGATATAAAAATTTATGGGTTATAGAAGACTCTTTTAGAATAAATAAACACGATTTAAAAATTCGTCCTATTTTTCATTTTAAACAAAACAGAATTAAGGCACACTTAGATATTTGTTTCTTAACTTATGCCCTAGCAAGACAGATGATGTATAGATATAGAGTTCAATTTACTGAAAGTCTGAGTTTTGATGTTATTCGTAATGAGCTTTTAGCTGTTCAAGCATCTTTACTTGTAGATATTAAAAACAAAGATAAGTATATAATGCCTTCAAAAGCATCTCCTATTGCTAAAAAACTTTATAAAATTATGGGAATTAAAAAATCTTCTACTCCATATAAAATTTAATACCACTTTTAATCTTGTAGTGCCTTGAAAAAATTTAACTTCAATAATTTCAGTCTGTTAGCATAAAAAGTGTCGAAGTCGGGATAATATTGCTTGTTATGTGTATCATTTGATTATAATATAAAATATATCAATCATCAATAAGTTTTTTATGAACAAAGAAAATATAAAAATTATTATAATTTTAATCGCATCAGTGGCTGTGTTTTTATATACATTAACACTTTTTACAACAGAAGAGTTTAATAAAGAAGCTGCGGTTGAAAATATATTTATTAACTGTCAAACATCAGCAATGCAGATTAATTCACCTGATAAATTTGTTGAAGAACAGGATATGGAGCATATTGCTAGTTTGTTCCCTCCAATCCTTGATGA
>JAGQLF010000102.1 GCA_020429545.1 Candidatus Dojkabacteria bacterium | reverse complement strand
CGAAGTTAGACAACATGGTTAAGATGTAGGTAATTAAAAAAAATTATGGAAAGTAATTCTGATTACATTTTGGATGAGGATCAAGAATCAACACAGGAGTTTGAACCAGTTACAGATTCTGACTTTCTTTCTGTTACTATTGATTCAAAAAGCCGAGATTTAGTTGCAAGTGAAATTGTGATCGTCGAACACAAGCTAAGGGTACAATTGGCTTTAAGAGAGAATAGAGTAGGTACTAAACAGCTTATTCATGAGTTAAGAGATGAAACATTGGGGAAACTCAATAACTCTGTTGATGCTAAAAATGCAATATTGTATTTAAGGGAATATGTGAGATCTTTAGTAATTACACCAAGTAATTGGCAGATAATAAGCAGGATGGATAGTCTCCGTAAAATTAAAACTGAGTATGATATTGTTCATGGATTTATGGAAAGTGTAGAGTTAAATAGCCTGCCGGATCATTGCATTGAAGCATATAATTTTGTAATTGAAGATTTGGTTGATACGTACTATTTTGAACAAGATAGAATTAAACAGGTACGTAGAGAAAGTATAATGAAAATTAAAGAACAATTATTAAGATCTCAATCTGCAGCATAATTAGTCAATATCCTCAGTCACGATAGCGCTATCGTTGATTGAGGTTATTATTTTAGAAACCTGAAGATTAAACTCATCTTGCAACATCATCTTACTTTTAATTTTATCTAGAGCATGCAAAACAGTTGTGTGGTCTTTTCTGTTTATTAAACTAGCCACTTGTTCTAGCTTGTAGTTAAATTCTTCTCGCAAAATATACATTGCTACTTGCCTTGCCAATGCTACATCTTTTGTTCGCCTAGGTCCTTTCATGTCCTTCACAGTCACTGAGAAAGCCTTAGAGACCTCTCGCAGAACTTTAGGTACTTTGACCTGTTCTCGTCTGCTTTTTGCATCTTTTCCAAGCATATGAGCTACTTCTTCTAAAGTTAAATCTCCATTAGGTTTCATTTGATTAAATAGAGAAACTTTTTGCAGAGCTCCTTCTAATTCACGCACATTATCTGTAACAGAACGAGCGATAAATTCTAAAACTCTTGGGTTAAGTTCAATTCCCATGCTTTGAGCTTTCTTCTCTACAATTGCGAGTCTCATTTCAAAATCTGGTTGACCAACATCTGCAACCATTCCTCCTTGAAGTCTGGATTTTAATCTACTTTCTAAGTTTTTAATGTCATCAGGTTTTCTATCAGCAATAATTACTATTTGCTTTCCAGCATTGTAAAGTTCGTTAAAAGTATTAAAGAATTCATCTTGAGTCTGAACCCATTTTGAAATTAGTTGCATGTCATCAATAATCAATAGATCCATTGCTCGATACTTTCTTCTAAATTTATCCATCTGTCCAGTTTTAATGCCTCTAACCATATCGTTCAAAAAGTTTTCTGAAGGCGTATAGATAATTTTTCTTGAAATATTTCTCTCTAACATTCCAATTCCAATAGCCTGAGCAAGATGAGTTTTTCCAACTCCAGTTTTTCCATGAATAAAAATTGGATTATACACTTGTCCAGGATTCTCAATAGCTGCAATTGCTGCGGCATGAGCAATTCTATTTGCATTTCCAACAACAAAATTTGAAAGTGAGTATTTAGTGTTTAATCCAGAGTCTTCAATTGCTTTTATAACAGAACCCATAATTCCATTTTCAGTTCCAAGTAGCGGAGCATCTTCAACTGATTCTGTAGGTGTTTCTTTTCTTTGTGCACTAACAGCAACTCTAAAAATTGGAGTTAAGCTATCACCATAAACATATGAGATTGTTTCTTGAATTAATTTTTCGTGTCTAGCTTTTAGCCATTCAGATGTATAAACATTTGGTACTCCAATAATTGCTTTTCTTCCTTCAATTTGAATTAGAACAGTTTCTGTAAAAAAAGATTTAAATTGAGCAGGGGAGTCAATCTTAACCTCAATTTGTGCTAAGGCTGTTTTCCAAAGTTCATTAGGTTCTTTAATCTTCACAGAAAAAAATTTAAAATTTCAAATTTAAAAGTCAAAATTTAATCTCAAATACAAAATTTAAATATTTTGAATTTGAACTTTTGAATTTATTTAATATATATCCACGTGGATAAGTTGTAAAGAAGAAAATTTGTATTGTTGTTATAATGGTTTAATTAACTTATAAAGTATGTCAAAGAACTTG
>JAGQLF010000101.1 GCA_020429545.1 Candidatus Dojkabacteria bacterium | reverse complement strand
ACATATTACTTTGAATATCAATACCACTATTAAGTGTAAGCTCGTCAGATTGTAATCCTCCGCCTATAAAATCCATGCTTTGAGTATGCATAGTATTGTCTTTTCTAGATCCAAAAACATAAAAGTTATCATTTGTTAAGATTAATCCAGCTGTAGCACAAGTATAAATAGGATACTGCTTGAAAATATTTGAATTGACTATTGCCTCTTGTGTAATTCCTCTTAGGGTTGAATATTTTAACTCACTGAATTTAAACTCTTTTTTTCCTTGGTTTAACTCATCTATATTTTCTAATCTATAGTAAGTCCCATCCCAAAGAGAGTTACCTTTACTCTCTGCTTCTGCAACAAATTCTTTCCAATTCTGAGTCAGTTTTTGTTGGAATTCAGGCTCGATCTTAAGCGAAGAGTCTACACTACTGACCTGAAAAGAGTCTAAGGGTAGTTTTTCTTTGAGAATAATTTGAGGTAACTGCATAAGATTGATCATTTGAAATTATATCACTACAGCAACTCTAATCTGACAACCAAATAGGACTGCCATTCGCCTACGCTACACTCTGTTCAGCTACGTCGAGCTAGCGCCGATTTGCTCCCCACAGATCGCCGGACTAATTACCTAATCTACTAATTTACTAATCATCTAATTACCTAATTAAACCTTCTCTATCTTAGCACCCAGGCTTTTATAGTCCTCAATAATTGTTGGATACCTTCTCATTAGCATATCTGTCTCATCGTGCAGAATTGATGTTCCTTCGGCTGCTAGAGCTGCTACAAGCAATGATTTTGTTGCCGCAATTATATTTGGCGCAACAATTGTTCCAGGTCGCCATTTTGTTGGCCCAAAAGTTAAGATTCTGTGTGGATCTGCCATAACAACATTTCCTTTAAGTTTTGCTAACTCTTCAACAAAGAAGAATCCATACTCATAAAAAGAATTATGAAAGATGATAGTCCCTTCTGAAGCTAAAGCTGTGACAACCAAGGAATGAATAACGTCTGGCGGAAACATTGGCCAGAAAAGTGCTTTGACATCAAAAATGTTACCTTTTACGGTCTCTTTAATTTTTCTTTTTTGTTCAGCTGGAATAGTTAAATTATCTCCTTCATATTTAGTTTTAATTCCTAGAATTTGAAATGCTTGTAGAATTAAATCCATATGTTCTGGAATTGCATTTTTAACAGTAATTGCACCACCAGTAACTGCTGCTGTTGCAACATATTCGGCAATATCTAAGTGGTCACTAATAATTGTCTGCTCTGCTCCGTGCAGTTCTTCAACTCCTTCGATAATTAATTTATTAGATCCAATTCCTTCAATCTTTGCACCCATTGAAACCAGTAAATGACAAAGCTCAGCTACATGAGGCTCACATGCAGCGTTATATATTTCTGTTCTACCTAGCACTCTACTAGCAAGCATAATCAAATTCTCTGTACCTGTTACGGACGGAAACCAAGACCAAATCTTGTTTGCTTTAAGCTTTTCTGCATGTAAATAAAAACCTTTGTCTGTTGGCTCATATGTTGCACCCATGCTTTCCATATTCCCAATAAATGCGTCCAATGGTCTTGTTCCAAGTTTGCAACCACCTGGAATTGGCATAAATGCAGATTTAAATCTGATTAAAAGTGGAGCCATAAACATACTGGCTGCTTGAATTTTTTTTGAAAGTTCAGCATCTAATTTATTTGTATCAACTGTACTTGCATTAATCTTTACAGTATTACCCATGTTTGAATAAGAGATCTTTCCACCCATTTTTCTGATTAACCTAAGCATTATTCTTACATCAGAACTTTTTGGCACATTGTGCAAAGTTACAATCTCGTCTGTTAGCAAAGCCGCAGCAATTGCAGGCAAAACAGCATTCTTATTTGGAGTTGGAGTTACTTCTCCATGCAACGGAATTCCTCCTGTGATTTTATATGTGGACATAGATTAAAATCAAAATTTAAAAAATCAAAAGTCAAAATAACTTATGAATATACAATTATATACTAAATTCTTTAAAGCTTTATGTATTTAATTTGCAGTATATATTTATGATATAATCACGAACTTAAATAGAAATATGGACTTGAGCGATTTATACCATGAGGCAACTTTTACCATGGTCGGAAGGATGACTATGTTAATTGAGCCTATCAAAGAGTTATTACCTACAGATGGTATTGTTATTGATGCGGGGTGCAGTAATGGAACAACCACACTTGAGTTAGCGTATCTATTTGAACGTA
>JAGQLF010000100.1 GCA_020429545.1 Candidatus Dojkabacteria bacterium | reverse complement strand
TGTTGTTGTAGTTGCAGTAGCACTTATTCTTGCATTCGTTTTCTTTCAAAATAAATCTGCAAGTTCGAACGATTCAACAACTGACGACACAATGATGGAAGACACAACTGACACTATGATGGATGATGATACTTCAAAAGAAGATGGCAAGATGGAAGATACCAAAGATGATGTAATGATGGGGGATACACAGGACACAATGATGGAAGATAAATAAAATTCTTGAATCATTAACTCCAGTATTGTCTATCACCCTGAGCAAGTCGAAGAGTTAATTGTCAGATAACGGGACATGGTTCCCTTCGATAAACTCAGGGCAGGCTCGCTCACCATGACGAATTTATTTAAGAATTTATATATAAAACATGAGTCTATTAGTCTTATCGTTCTTTGCAGGAATTTTGACCGTTTTTGCACCGTGCGTGTTTACACTACTACCTGTCGTGCTAGGAGGGTCGCTGGGTTCTAGGTCATGGCATAAACCATTAGTTATAATTCTTTCTCTATCAGCTTCAATTTTTGTTTTTACATTAGTACTAAAAGTTTTATCATTATTTGCAAATGTTCCTCAGTCCTTTTGGCAAGTTGCTTCAGGAGCTATCTTAATGATGTTTGGAATAGTAACAGTCTTTCCTGAACTTTGGGATAGATTTTCTTATTGGCTAGGCTTATCTTCAAAATCAAATAGAATAATGCAAGAAGGTAGCGAAAAAGAAGGAATAGTGGGTGAAATCTTAGTTGGTGCTGCATTAGGTCCAGTTTTTTCAAGTTGTAGCCCAACATACGCTTTAATTATTGTCACAATATTACCTGAAGATTTTTCTACAGGGTTACTTTATTTAATTTCTTATACAATAGGTTTAGCGTTAACTTTAATGCTTATAGCCTACTTTGGACAAAAGCTTACAAGTAGGCTTAAATGGGCAGTTAATCCTCATGGATTATTCAAAAAATTCTTAGGATCTATTTTTATAATTCTAGGAATTGGAATAATAACCGGATTTATTGCAAAATTTGAGAACTACTTATTAGAAAGTGGTTTATTCAATGTCACTAATATAGAATTTAATTTATTAGAAAATATGGAAGATAACAAAACAACAACAAACAATTCAGGAGAACAAGTAGAGCTTAGTGTAACTAATCCATACAAGGCTCCAGAGATTCAAGGAATAGCACAGTGGATAAATTCTAATGGTGAAACAATCGAAAGCCTAAAAGGCAAAGTAGTACTAATAGATTTTTGGACATACAGTTGTATTAACTGCATAAGAACAATTCCTTTTGTTGAGGGTTGGTACGAAAAATATAAGGATGATGGATTTGTGGTAATTGGTGTGCATGCTCCAGAATTCTCTTTTGAAAAAGATTTTGAAAATGTAAAGAAAGCGGTTGGAGACTACAAAATAGCTTATCCTGTCGCTATGGACAATGATTTTAAAACTTGGAGAGCATACGATAATCATTATTGGCCAGCACACTACTTTATTGATAAAGAAGGAAATGTTGTTCATACACATTTTGGAGAAGGAAAATATGACGAATCTGAAATGGTAATTAGATATCTTCTTGGGTTAGACAATATGTCTGATGTTGAAAATAAAAATGTTAATGTTCCAATTACATCTAATCAAACACAGGAGACATACATTGGATATAACAGAATAGAGAGAAATTCTAATTACTCACAAATAGCTTACGATACTAAAAAAACTTATACAGCAGATACGGATTTAAGCAGCAATATGTGGAGCTTTGGAGGAAATTGGAAAATTGAAGGAGAGCGAGCAACTGCTGGTACAGATGCAACTATATCAATGAAATTTAATGCTAAAGATGTTTATTTAGTTCTTGGTGCTGAACAGGAAAGTAAAATTTCTGTAAAAATTGACGGACAACTACAACATCTAGGTGCAGATGCAAATGAGAATGGAGAGATAACTATAAATGAGAAAAAGCTTTATAAACTTGTTCATTCAGATGAGTTTTTAAAAGATTCTGTTTTGGAGATTACTTTTGGTGAAGGGGTTGCTGCATATGCATTTACGTTTGGGAGTTAACCCAACAATCACACTTCGTTAAGAGCAGAATTGGTCAAGATGCACACTTTTGCATTTTTTTAAGAATATTTTTTCGTACTTTTGTAGGCACAAAAGTACTGCAAAAAGCCTTGGGGAATAGCATTTTCTTCTCAGGCTTAATCCGAATCACTCACTAAGCCGAAAGGCTATTCCCCAAACCCCACGTGCTAGTTCTAGTAATATAATCTT